>CAMAYU010000178.1 GCA_945862235.1 Schlesneria paludicola DSM 18645 | reverse complement strand
AAGCCGCGAAGGTCTTGTCGTCCGGCAGGATCCCTGCACTGCCGCCCAAGGCGATGGCCATCGCCACACCCTCGGTGTTTTGACGAGAGTCCGACTGGAGATTCCGGATGTCATTGGAGTTTTGGCCAACGTCCGACTGAAGATTTTGGTAGGCCGAGCTGCCCGTCACGATGCTGTTGGCATCGGTCGTGGCCAGGTTGCCGCCGTCGTCTGCCGTGACGAAGCGCACGGGGCCGGACTGGGCGGCCGTGCTCGCGGCCGAGTTGATCCCGGCGGCGGTATACGTGTTGGACGCCGTGCCGAAGGACATCTGGTCTTCGCGGGTCGTGGCCACCCCGGACCCGACGGCCGTGGAGTTGGCGAAGGCCGCGTTCGAGAGGAATCCGAGTGCGGTCGAGGCGCTTCCGCTCGCCGTCGAGCCTTCTCCGAGTGCGGTCGAGAGAGCTCCGCTCGCCGTCGACTCTGCTCCGACTGCGGTCGAGTAGTCTCCGCTCGCAATCGAGTAATTTCCGAGTGCGGTCGCAAGCTGATTGCTCGCCGCCGAGCTTCGTCCGAGTGCGGTCGAGTCGAATCCGCTCGCCGCCGAGAATTGTCCGAGTGCGATCGAGGAGCCTCCGCTCGCCGTCGAGCCTTGTCCGAGTGCGGTCGAGAAGTCACCGCTCGCCGTCGAGCCTTGTCCGAGTGCGGTCGAGGTGACTCCGCTCGCCGCCGAGCTTTGTCCGAGTGCGGTCGAGAAGTCACCGCTCGCCGTCGAGCTTTGTCCGACTGCGGTCGAGGTGACTCCGCTCGCCGCCGAGCTTTGTCCGAGTGCGGTCGAGAAGTCACCGCTCGCCGTCGAGGAGGTTCCGAGTGCGGACGAACCGCTTGCAATCGCGTTCGAGTTTTGTCCGACTGCGGTCGAGAAGTTTCCGCTCGCCGTCGACTGGTTTCCGAGTGCGGTCGAGAGAGTTCCGCTCGCCGTCGAGATTTCTCCGACGGCGGTGGAAAACAGTCCCGTCGCCATGGCCCCTTGGGCGGTACCGGTCGTAAAGTCCTGGCCTAGGAACTGGGCGTGGGCCTCATTTGCCCATCCCCCCCCCCCCGACGCCAGCAGCCAAGGCGGTGCCGGTCAACAGTACACCACTGAACCGACGGATCGTATGACGCCAACGAGAAGGCAAAAGGACCATATCAACTTCCCCCGAGTTTGATTTGGAATGGGCGCGAGGTAAAGGCGTCGTCGCAACGCCGCTCGCGTGCTTGAGATCGGCTTAAAACCAGGGCCACCGCGTCTAAACGCTCCGGTTTGTCTGAGATCGCGGAAAGGCGCAAGCCGTCCGGTTTCGTTGAGTTTGTCTGCATTTCGTTGAGTTGTTCGGCATTTCACCGGACGGCTCGCGCCGTGCCGCTACCTAGAGTGAGTGCTATGGGGCGTCGGCCGCCAGTCATGCAGGAAATCACCGGCGGCGAGCGCCGTGCCGCTCAAAGTGAGGGCCATTGGGCTGACGCCGCCCGGCTCACGACGTGTTGTCGGAAACGTGGAAGATGCAAATGGTTATTGATCTGGGTTGGTGCCAATTCGTCTGTGCGTAATCCGGCCTACGGTTTGTTAGCCGGGGCGCTGCCGAACTGTTGCTCGAACAGTGTTTGGAACGGGTTCTGGGCGGGCCCGATGGCGGATTCGTTGACGAGTTGCGGTTGGATCGAATTCCACCAGGCGTCGTAGGACTTTTCGAGTTCGCTCAGGACACTCGGTTGTTGCGCGGCGAGGTCCAGCTTTTCACCGGGATCGGTGGTGAGGTCGAACAATTGCCAGTGCTGCTCACCGAGTTTGGCGTCGCTGACCAAGTGCCAGCGCGGGGTGCGAACGCTGCACTGGGTGAACTTGGACTTGCTCGGATCATCTCCCTTGGGCCAGCGACCGAGATGCGTGAAGAGCGTGCGGTCGGGCCATGCGGCGTGCGGGTCTTGCAGCAGCGGGACGAGGCTGCGGCCTTCGACTTGAGACTGCACGGTGCGAGCCACCACATCATCCTTCGGCTTGGCTCCGGCGAGTTCGACCAGCGTGGGAAAGAAGTCGATGTGAGCGGTCAGTCCGTGGATGTCGTTCGGGGTGAGCGTTCCCGGCCAGCGCCAGAAGGAGCTGGCGCGAGTCCCTCCGAGCCACGCGGTCCCTTTGCTGCCGCGCATCCCGGCGTTGTGAACCTGCACTCCGGCCGTGCCGCCGTTGTCGTTCATGAAGATCACCAGGGTGTCGCGTTCGATCCCCATCTCCTTCAGTGTGGCGAGCAACTTCCCCACGTTGTCATCGATGTTGGCGATCATTCCAAAAAACTTGGCGACATCCTGCGTGTTGCGCTTCTTCGTCGCAGCACCATCTCGTTCGGGAACCTTTCCGGTGTAGCGGGCCTCGTCCTCGGGTCGCACCTGTAAGGGACCGTGCGGCGCGTTGGTGGCGATGTGCGCGTAGAACGGCTGTCGTCCTTTCGTTGCTTCCATCCACCGCGTGGCTTGGTTGAAGAAGATGTCAGTGCAATAGCCCGCCGTTTTGACGAACTTCCCGTTGTGCAGGATCGCCGGGTTGAAGTACGTGTTGCCCGGCGCGTCGCCGCAACTGCCGGGATAAGACTGCCCGATGCCGCCCGCTCCGTGAATGAAGACCTCATCGAAGCCGCGCCGGTTGGGCTGGTACTCGGCCTCATCACCCAGATGCCACTTGCCGAAGATTCCGGTGGCGTAGCCCGACGCCTTTAAGACCTCGGGCAGCGTGACCGCCTTCAGTGTCAGACGTTCTCGTTCGAGGATGGTGTGCGTCACGCCGTTGCGGAACTCATGTCGTCCCGTCAGCAAGGCCGAGCGCGTGGGAGAGCAAGTCGGGCTGACGTGGAAGTCGGTGAATCGCATTCCCTCGGCATGGAGTCGATCAATGTGTGGCGTCTTGAGGATCGGGTTGCCGTGACACGAGAGGTCTCCGTAGCCCTGATCGTCGGTCAGGATGAAGATGATGTTGGGGCGTCGTCCGGCGAGGGACTCGGCGGCAATTGCGGCGGACTCAGCCACAACGGCAACCGCCGTGAAAGCGAGGGCAACTCGCAAGAGTTGCGGGGCACAGGTTGGCATCGGATTCACCTTGGCAGGAGCTGGCAACGAACGACATCGCGGCGACGTTACCAATCCCAGATCACACCGACGACTGTCACTCGCGTTATTCGGCCGGCCCGAATGCGAACCATGCTCCGATGGTGAATGACGCGAGGACCAAGCCCAGTGCGGTGGCGGACCAGAAGCTCAAGCCCATTCGTTCGGCGAATGCCAGCGGCAGGAAGAACGGCAGACCGAGCGGCACCAGAACGAGCGTCTCCCGCGCGAGGCGTGAGATCGCGGGGAGGTCGTGCTGCTGCTGCCAACTCATGACAAAGGCGAGGATGCTGACGAGGGGCAGTGTGAGCAGTAGCGCCCCCAGCCGAGGGAAGCGTTGGGAAAGCTCGGCAACAGCCACGATGACTGCTGCCGAAATGGTTGCCTTGGCGAGTGTCCACCACATCGAGCTTGTCCTTGAATCTTGATTGCTCACCCACATCAACGTTTCACGACAGTCCCGATCTGCCGGCGGTCACTTCGCTGGATGATCGGCATGTGGTTCTTCTTTGAAGTCACCCGCATAAGGTGTCCCTTCGAGTTCGCCGCTGATCGTTCCGGAAAACTCTTGGACCTTGCCGAGGCTTTCGTGCTTGCCGACGAACCGTGAGGCGGTTCCTTCGGGCTCGCCTTCGAGTGGCATCGCGACCAGATCGACTTGGAACGACGGTTCCTTGATGTTCAGCAGGAGCTTGCCATCGGTGGCCTTGACGGGCGTGGCGGACTTTTCGTCGCTGCCCAGCACGTAAACGGTGGCCTCTTGCTTGTCGTGGTCCACGGTGAACTCGACGTGATATTTGCCTCCGCCCCAGTCAGCGACGGCCCCTTCGTGCGGACCGGCTCCGTGAGCGGCGTGACCTGCTCCAGCCTGTGTTTGTCCGTGGTCGTCTTTGGCCGGAGTCGTCGATGCGGCCGAGGGCGCGGGCGTGTTGGTCTTCGGTGCGGGTTGCTCTCCGCAGCCGAGGACGAATGTGAGAGTCAGCAGCATGCTGGAGCAGAGTGTGACGCGGGGCATGGCAAGGTTTCCTTCTGAGAACAAACGGGGGTGAGGGTGTGTGATCCGACCAAACGCTTCTCACGCGAAGAACGCGGTCAACGAGGGTTTCATCCGATCAGGCTTTCGCTTTCGGAGTGGGCTTGATGGACGAGCGCTTCGGCGTCTTTTCCGCTGAATTTCCAGAACAGTCCGGGGTGGATCAGGAATTCGCAAAACGTCGAGGTGACGAGCCCACCCAAGATCACGGTGGCGACAGGATAGAGAATTTCGCGGCCCGGCTCTTGGCCACCGAGAACCAGTGGCACGAGGCCAATGCCTGCCGTGAGGGCGGTCATCAGCACGGGGGCGAGTCGTTCGAGACTGCCGCGCACGACCATCTCCTGCGTGAAGGCTTCGCCCTCTTCCTGCATCAAGTGGAAGTAGTGCGTGACGAGCAGGATGCCGTTGCGAACCGCGATGCCGCCGAGCGAGATGAAACCGACAAGGCTCGCGACGGTCAGTGATTGTTGCGTGATGACCAGCGCGAAGACGCCGCCGATGAATGCGGTCGGCAGCGCGTTGAGGATTTGCAGGACGATTCGCACCGAGGGATACAGCAACATCAGCACCACGAACATCCCGACGATGGAGACTCCCGCGAGCATGATGATGAGTGTCGTCGCACGCTGCTGGCTCTCGAACTGACCGCCGTATTCGATGAAGTAACCTTCGGGGAGCGTGATCTGGCTCGACACACGCTGCTGAATCTCGGCGACGGCGCTCGCGAGATCGCGGTCTTGCGTGTTGCAGCGGATGACGATGCGGCGGCGAGCGTTCTCGCGATTGATGGAGTTCGGCCCGGCCCCTTCACCCACATCGGCCAGTTCGCGCAGTTCGATCTGGCCGCGATTGTTGGGCAAGTCGATTCGCAACCGGCCGAGGTTGGCGTAGTCGGTGCGATAGCTCTCTTCGAGTCGGACCAGCAAGTCGAACCGGCGTTGTCCTTCGAGGACCTGCGAAATGACCTCGCCCTGCAATGCGGTCTGCAAAATCTGGGCGACGTAGGCACGCGTTAGTCCGTGAAAGGCGAGGTCATCCGGCCGCAATCGAATGTGGAGTTCCTCGGTCTGGCGGATGGCTTCGACGACGGGTGGCGTCACGCCGGGAACACTTTGTACGGTCGCTTTCACTCGCTCGGAAAGTCGTTGCAACGTGTCGAGATCATCGCCGACGATCTTGATCGCGATCTGAGCGTACACGCCCGAGACCATGTGACTGATGAGATGCGCGAGCGGCTGCTCGACCTCGATGTCTACGCCGGGCGATTCCTCGCGCAGGTCGGTGAGAATCTCTTTGAGGATCTCTTCGCGGTGACGGCCGCTGTCGGGGTTCATGCTCAGGATGTACTCGCTCGCACTGACGGGCATCGCGTGCTCATCCATCTCAGCCCGGCCGGTACGACGGACGAAATGAATGATCTCCCCCTTAGGGTTCTTCTCCGACTTCTGCATCGCACGGAACTTGGCGTCGATGGTCTCGGACGTTTGATTGGAGGCTTGCAGCGATGAACCGGGCGGCAGCGTGACGTTGACCTGCACGCTTCCCTCGTCGAACTGCGGGAGAAAGTTTCGTCCGAGATGAGCCATTTCCCACGCGGCGTATCCGACCAGCGACCACGTCAGTATTAGCAACAAACCCGGCCGGGCCATGCTGAGACGGATCAAGTGACTGGCCACCCATTTCAAAAATCGCAGCAACAGCCCGTCGTGTTCCGCGTGAGTCGCTGGCGACTGCGGCAGCAGGTAGTACGACAAGACCGGCGTCACCGTCAGTGAGACGATCAGCGACGCGAGAATCGAGACGATATAGGCCACGCCGAGCGGTGCGAACAAACGGCCTTCAACGCCCGACAGCGCGAACAGCGGCAGGAACACGAGAATCACCACCGCCGTGCCGAAGACGATCGCGCTGCGAATCTCTTTGCTCGCGTCATAGACGACTTGCAACGCTGGCTTTGGCGAGGGGAGTGCGTTGTTCTCCTTGAGGCGTCTGAAGATGTTCTCGACATCGACGATGGCATCGTCCACGAGTTCGCCCATCGCGACGGCGATGCCGCCGAGCGTCATGACGTTGATCGAGAGATGCGTGCCGGTCAGATAACCGATGAGACGGAAGACCAGCGTGGTGATGACGAGCGACAGCGGAATCGCCGTCAGCGTGATGAACGTCGTTCGAAAGTTGAGCAGGAACAAAAACAGGATGATGAGAACGAGGAACGCCCCGATCACGAGCGCCTCGCCGACGTTAAAGATCCCTCGGTCGATGAAGTTCTTGAGCCGGAACAGTTCCGAGTTAATGACGAAGTCGGCCGTCAGCGACGCTTCCGATTCCTTGAGTGCTTCGTCAATCCGATCCGTCAGCGAGCGTGTATCGACGTGTGGCTGTTTGACGATCGTGAAGACGACGCCCGACCTCCCGTTGACGCTGCCATCGCCCCGTTTGGACTGCGCCCCTTCGACGACCTGCGCCACTTGGCTCAACAACACAGATCGGTCTTGATGAATCTTGATTGGAATCTTGCGCAGGTCATCCAAGACCAAACGCGATTCCGGCCCGAGTCGTCCGAGGATCCGAATTGGCCGCTCGGTCTCCCCCGTCACGGCGAAGCCGCCGCTCGTGTTGATGTTGCTCTCTTTCAATGCCTGCTCGACCTCTTGCAACGTCACGTCGTATTCGAGCAGCGCGGCGGGATCGAGGAGGACTTGATACTGCTTGCGGTCGCCCCCTTGCAGGAAGACTTCGGCAACGCCGGTCACTTTCAATAACCGAGGTCGGATGCCCCAATCGCCCATCGTCCGCAGAGACATCTGCTGCTCGGCCGCTGACGGGAACCGCACGCTGTGAGACTGACCGGCGATGGTCAGCGTCGCGCGGTGATCGTGTTCGTCGCAGTGCCCCATATCGCCCGACACGGCACACGGCGGCGAAGCCTCCCACGAAAACGTCTCGATCGTCACCGCTTCCCATGACGCCGGTTGATGACGATCCCTCGGTCGCCAGCACAAAACTCGTGGCGATTCCTTGTCGATCAGCACCAACTCGGCGAGCAACCCCGTCCGGGCAATGGGGGCTAACTCGCCGCCAGTTGGTCCGCTTTGTCGATAGATCCCCGCAATGACGATCTGCCCCATGATCGACGCGGGGGGAGTCATCTGTGGGCGAATCCCTTCTGGCAGTACGCCGGCTAACGTGGCGAGCCGCTCCTGCACGGTCTGTCGCGCGGCGCGAATCTCGGTGTCCCAGTTGAACTCGATGTAAACGACGTTCAAACCGGCGGTCGTCTGGCTCCGCACTGCTTGCACGCCGCTAGCTCCGAGCAGCGCGACCTCGATCGGCTGCGTGATCATCGTCTCGACTTCTTCCGTCGCGAGTCCGGGGCACTCGGTAATGATGATGACGCGCGGCCGGTCCAAGTCGGGAAACACGTCGATTGGCAACGTCGTCGCCAAGTACGAGCCATAGACCAACAAGGCCAGACTCACCACGACCACGAGCATGCGGTAGTGGAGCGCAAAACGAATAACGGCGTTGAGCATATTGGGCCTTTTCAGTGAGCGGCGTGAACGGTGCCGTCGGCGTGAACGTGAACGTCGGCGCGAACGCCACTGGCGGCTTGGGCCTTGAGAACTCGATTGAGCGACGCCGCTGCACTTTGGGCGAGATACACGCCGCTCGCGACGCTGGAGTCATTCGCCAAGACGACGTTCAAACGGTCCTCGTGCAACACATGCACCGCAATGCGATTGAAGAGGTCGCCGTTCTGTCGGAAGACGTACGCTTCTGGCCCTTCACGCACGACGGCTCCCGACGGCAGCACGATCACGTTTTTCAGTTCTTCCACCGGGACGTGCAGCCGGACACGCTGACCCGGTCGAAAGCGCCAGACCACAAACGTCTCACCCTCTTTTTCATAGCCGCGCGACTGATTGGTCAGCGGAACAAAAAAATCGAACGTCCGGTTGGCGGTGTCGATGGAGTTTGCGAGGTGCCGAATCTGAAACGACTGATCCAGTGCGGGCCAACCGGCGCTGTCGTCCTCAGCGAATTCGATGTGAAGCGGCCAACCATTCTGTGCCGCCTTCTCCAAGGCGGGAGCTTCATTCTTGAAAGCGTGCCCCTCGATGTAGAGCGAATGATGGTTGGACAGCACGGACAGGAGTTGCCCCGCCTGCACTTGGTGGCCGAGCTCGGCCTTCAATTCTTGGACCTCGTAGGCGACGCTCGCGGTGCGGTTGTCGATCAGTTGCGTCTCGGATTGCGGATTGGACTCGTCAGGCTGTGCCGTGGCACGGTGTCGCACCGCGACCGGCGGTGGCGCGACGACCTCGATCGTCGAGACAAACTTCCCTTCCGTGATGGCGTCGATTTGTTCGGGGTTCAGGCCGCGCGTGAGCAAGTCTTGGCGATACGCCTGAATCGCGGCGGCCTGCCGGCGGAGCTGGCTATCGAGGTCGATCAGCTTCGATCCCAGAATCGTGCCGTCCTTGGCGAGGTCTTCCAGCCGCTTCCGTTGTTCTTTCACCAGCTCCGTTTCGCGCGTCGCCTTGAACAACTCCGACTGCGTGTTCTGAAGGTATTCGCTGAACAGTCGCAGCGTGAACAGTCGGTCGCCCGGCTTCACCGTGTCACCGGGAAAGGCATGGACCTGCACGACCGCTCCGACAGCGGGAGCCGTCACGCCTCGATCAGATCGCCCCGGTCGATCCACGATCGCGCCCGGAACTTGAATCGTCCGCCAGTACGTTTGCGGCTTCACCGGCTTCGCGACCAAGCCCAGATTCTTGCGCGCCTGCACACTCAGCTTGAGTACCGTCGCCTCGGAACTTGGCGCAGGAGCGGACTCCGCCGCGTGTGTCGGAGTCGCACGCGAACCGATCGCATCCAGCCAGCGGTCGCGCGTGACAAACGCGACGATGCCGAGGCTGGCCACAACGGCGATGCCGCCCAACAATCGAAATATTCGTGGAATTCGCATCATGTCACCTCTGTGGAAAGCACCATTCGAGATTCATTGAAACCCCGCCGCGAGGCGGAGGCCGCAAGGCAGTCACATCTGGACGGACGCCGACCACTCCTGCGTACACCCCCGCTCCGCGAACGAGGCGATTGCTCTGAATCGCAGGATATATAGATCATGATTTCGGTTTCGTTTCCTTGGCCGGAGCGGCATCCTTGGCCCTCTGTTCGGCCAGTCGTCGTTCGCGGGCGGCCTCACGGTCGGCATCGATTTTCTCATTGCGAGCCAAGCGGGCCTTACGGTGCATCTCGGCCTTGCGAGCCGCTTCGGCTGCTTGAGCCTTGGCGTACTCAGCCGCAGCCGCCTGTTGTGCCTCGTATTGTTTGGCCTGTTGCTGGCGAAGCTGCTGCATCATCTTTTGCTGGTTTCGATTGCTGCGTGAGGCCGCGGGAACATCGACGGTGAGGAACAACACGGCGGCGGTGAACAACCCCGCTGTCATCCAGAATTGATAAGTCATCATTGAAAACCTCGATCCTGCTTGGCAGGAGTGAAAGAAACAGAAAACCCACCCGGCGGCAACGTCTGAACGGACTTCATCCGCCAAGTGGGCCTGCTCCGGTTTGCACCGGAAACAGTTCGGTCATTTTTTGGGTTTGAGCTTGGCCTCGTCCTTGTGGTCGTGGTCCTTGTGGTCGTGGTCCTTGTGGTCGAGTTCGATCTTCGCCGAGAACGGCTTGCCATCAATCTTGAGCATCAGCCGGGGATCGCTCCCTTTGTGATGCAGATCCTCAACGAACTCTTCGTCCTTCAGCGTGAACATCGACGACAGGCCCGCCGGATCGGTCTTCTGTGGCGTGGCCTTCAACTTGGACGACTCCAGCTTGCCGTCGTGCTTCAACGTGACCGTAATTTCTTTCGCCGGGATCGAAACGTAGTTCTTGATGGCTCCATCCATCAGGTAGATCGACACCGTGTGCTTCTTCTCGTCCAGCACGAACTCGGCATGGTATTCCTCCTCACCCAACTCGATCAGCGCTCCCTTGTGTGGGCCGACTTCAGCGTGATCGTGAGCGTCGGCCTTCACCGCAGGCTTGGTCGCTGGCGGGGCATCGAACGCCTGAACAGCCATCGACACGGCGCAGATCGCGGCAAACAGCAGGGCATCCAACTTTTGAACGGACTGAATAAACATGGCTCTTCCTTGTGTCAGCAGATCGGACCAAGGCGACGTGACGCGGGGTCTTGATCATCAGACGAAGACGGTCTACACGCAGTGACAGACAGTCGCCGCAGTCCCAAATGGTCAAGCGCCTCCTCACCGTCATTGTGGGAGGCCACCTCAGAGAAATTCACAGCGCAGGCCAACATCGTGGTCGGTCAACAAGGCGCGTGAGGGAAGGCTGCCGAACAGCCTGTGCGAGGCCCGCTTAAACGCGATAGACGCAAAGCGCCGACCGCTGCGGACACGAAGAGAGAGGCGGACCAGAGTCCACGTCGTGACGACTCGCTGTCGCCAATGAGGTCATCCAGCCTCGAACCGAGTCATCCCACGTTCTGATTCCAAAATCGTGAGACATGACCGACTGAGGCAACTCGGCTCGCGGAGCCGACACGAAAAAGACATGCGTCCCGATGCAGTAATGATGCGGGTGCGAGTGGCCACAGGGACAGCCCTCGCGATCCTCTTGGTCTCCGTCAGGCGCAGACTGACGTTCGTGTCCGCACTCGTGCTCGTCGTGACTGTGCTCAATCGCACAAACAGGTTCGGCGAGTGAATGGTCGTGGTCGCATGAGTGCGACGTCGCGCCGGTGCAACAGCACACGAAGTGCTGAGCAACGAATGCGACGAGCATCACCAATGAGACCAAACGATTCACAATTCATTCCTTGTCAGCGAGCGGCGGGATTATGTCTGCCAGCCGAGTTCTGTCAACTGCGGTCTGGGTTGGCCCGATGCAACTCGCACGATTCGTACCAATCGGTATCTGGTGGGCAACCGCCTGACCATTCTTCCACAATTGCCTCGCATCGGTGATGTCTGCCTGTCAGACCGACTCTTGCTTGTTGTCGTTCGGACCGCATGCGGGGCAACGACAGCGTGGCATTCACGGAAAGGCTTCGAGCTGCGTGAGGCCCGCGAGATCGGCGGCGGCGAGCCATCTCGTTTCGAGTGCGTCGATGTAACCGAGGTTCGCTTCGACTAGAGCACGCTGTGTTTGGAGCAGCCTGAGGAAATCGAACTGCCCCTGCGCGAAGCCCTCCTGCATGATCTTCACTCCTTCGCGGGCTTTGGGGACGATCCGATCGGCGTAACGTTTCGCCTGTTGGTCGGCGATGCGATAGCGCCCAACTGCGTCGGCCATTTGCTTTGCGATCTCGTTCTGGACCTGCTCGACGGTGGCCTCGGCGCGATTCACTTCGGCTTGGGCCGCGGCGATATTTCCTTCGTTGCGGTTCCACAGCGGCAGCGGAACCGAAGCCTGCAAGATGGCCATGTTGTGCAGCCTCGGTTCGATCTGATACTGGTAGCCCGAGTAGACCGTGATGTTGGGGAACGGCTGCACGATGGCCCGTTGTAGCAGGAAGCGATTCCGTTCAACGCCGTGTTCTGCAGACTGCACCGCCGCGTTGTGAGGGACGTAGCCGTCGAGCAACACCTGCTGAGCGACGCCGTCCATCGATTCCTTCAGGTTGCCGACGAGACGTTCAATCGTCAGATCGCGCAAGCCCATGTTGGCAACAAGTTGCCGTCGCGACGCCTGCCAGCGTGCCTCGTTGTTTTCGAGGCCCAGCTCGGCTTTCTCCAACTCGATCTCAAACAACAGAGAGTCGCTGCGAGTCCCCTCGCCCGCCTGCTGCAAACGCTGCGCTGCCTGCTGTGATTTACCGGTGATCTCGACGAGACGCGTCAACACTTCCGTCCGGCGTTGAGCGGCGAGGGCCGTGACGAAGCTCCGTCGCACGGTTGTGAGCAACTCGAATCGCGTCTTCACGAAGATCTGCTCGGCTTGATAGACCTCGCGACAGGCGGCGGCACGATCGAGACGCAGCTTGTGCTTGGTCACAATCTCCTGACTCAACGCGCCGAAGTATTGGCTTTGATTGCCGACGATCTGGTTGCCGCCTCCAGATAGCGTTGGGTTGGGGTAGAGGCCCGCCTGATACGCCTTGCCCCGCGCCGCCTCCACATCGGCCGCCGCCTGACGCAAGTTGGGACTGCTGGCCTCGGCCAACGCCACGAGTTCTTCGAGCGTCGTCCCGTGAGCCACCTCGTCCGTCGCAATGATCGGCGCGGGAAGTGGCTCGGCGGCGAGCGTGAGTGGGAATGCAAACCACTGCGTACAAAGCGACCCCGCAATCGCCCCCAGTCCGTGGACGAACGTCCGTCGTTTCATCATGCCCCCCTTCCGTGGTGGGTGTTGCCCGATCGACATCGAATGCCGAGGCGGCTTGGCTGTCCGTTCAACTGGTCTTTTCGGCCAGTCCGACACAACGCGCACAACCGAACTCAGCCCGCCCACCGTTTGCGGCAGGACCGTCACAGGTTGCCAACACCGAAGTCCGGCAAGACCCCGCTCAGATGTCTCACGTTGTACTGCTTGAGGTATCGCCGGACTTCTCAGGCAACTCGCACCTCCAGCGGGTGCGAGGCGACGAACGCCAGCAGTTCCTCCGCGTGGAAGACGCCGGTCGTGGCTCCCATCGAACGGACG
>CAMAYU010000177.1 GCA_945862235.1 Schlesneria paludicola DSM 18645 | reverse complement strand
TGGCCGTGCTTTGATCGCAACGAAAGCACGGCCACGCAAAGCCGTGACCGTGGCACCCAACTCATGACCTGCTCGCTGCGAATGGCGAAACAACTTCTCGAATAGGCTCTACGAGCGCAAGGCGACTCAACAAACCCAGCGTTGGATGCCGTCAGAGTGCAAGACTTCGAGTTGCGGTCGAGGCGTTCCTGCGATGAGACGGAAGCGGAGCGGAATGACTTCACTGATGAGCAGTTTGTCTTCCGCAGCTGTCGCCGTTCCAACCGAGATCAGTTCACCCGCCTGCAAGCGGAACAACTCGATCTGCCATGGATCACGATCCACAATCAAGAGTTCCCGCGTGCCGACACCCGCATAAAAGTTGAGTTTCTTGCGCGACTTGTCATTGTCGCTGACGATTTCGACCGCCAGATCGGGGCCGCCGAACCAGTGCGTGTCTCTGTCCTGTGCTGGGTTGCCGTTGAGAAACACGGTGACATCGGGGACGCGGTAGTTGTGCGTCCATTTTTCTTCACGGTCAGAGATGTTGGAACCGGGGAAGGAACGCCCGAGGTTGGTCCAGTCGATCACAATTTGACACACCGTCACCAAGAATCCGACGAGTCGTTGATGCACGTTATCCGGGTCGGGCATGACGATGTACTTTCGGTTCCAAACCTCGTCCTTGTGGTCCAATCCCAATCGACGGCGACGGCGAATGATCCGCCGGATCGTCGAGCGTTCGGTCAGCACGAGTTCCATGGAAGGAGTCTTTCTGGGAGAGAGGCCAAGTTCAGTGGCCCATTCTTTCGTTCACCGTGAGCCGTGTCGAGCGAGAAGCGGTCATGCACGGGGACTCATGCGGCACACGCTGACACTCACCCGAAGCATAAGCGAAGAGTGGGACTCTCTTCCTCTCTTCGAGTTCGTGTTGTATCCACCGTCCAAACTCACTTGCGGTATCACGGCCACTCAAAACAAGAAGCCCGGCTTGAGGACAAGCCGGGCTTCTGTGATTGGTCATTCAGAATCGGGCGGTATCACGCCGTCTTCATCGCGGCCCCGAGAATCTGGCTCGTGCTGGGACGCATCACGCGGGGATCGACTTGCTCAGCCTTGAGCAATGTGGCGCGGATGTCCTTGCCCGAGATCGAGACCGGCTTTTCGTCCTTGTGGCGTTCACAGAGATCGACGCGACCGATCGAGTCGTAGTACGCAGCGAAGCCAACCTTGAGCGGCTTGATCTGCAAGTCGCCACCGAGGTTGTCGAAGATTTGGTGCGCATCGAAGTCGCCCCAGATGTTCTCGCCGTTGGCATACGGTGCGTCGGCGTGCTTGCGGCCGATGACGATGTGCGTGTAGCCCATGTTCTGACGGTAGATGGCGTGCATCACCGCTTCCTTCGGGCCTCCGTAGAACATCTTGATGTCGAGGCCCAGCAAGACGACTCGATCGGGCACGGCTTCGTTGCGTGGTCCCCACAAGGACTGATCGCTGTCACCATCGCCGAGTTGTCGCTGCGTGATGAGAGCCTCATAGGTCTCCATCCGGATCTCGGCGTTCACGTCGTCACCCTTGGTCTCACCGATCAGCGGGTTGAGGACGGCAAGTGCGTTCTTCCCTTCGCGGATCAAGGTCTCCAAGCCGTGGACGAGTGCGTACTCGTGAGCGCGGTGGAGCGGGTTGCGAGTCTGGAAGGCGACCGCCGCATCGCAGCCGCGTTCGGCCAGCAGCTTGCGGACTTCGCGCGGCGTGAGGACGTACTTGCCGAATTTGGCGTTCTTCGGCTGAGGCAACACACGAATCTCACCACCGACGAGGTGTGAGTTCGCGGCGTCACCGGTCAGGACCATGTTGGCACCGGGATGATCGGCGCGATCCGACAGATAGACGCTCTTCAGATACTTCAGCTTCGGCCACGCATAGACATCGGTGATGTCGAGCGTCGCAACCACATCGCCTGCGGGATTGGTGAGGGCGACTTTCTGCCCGGCTTTCAGTGTCTTGGCCATGTCACCCGTGACGGGGAACGCCAGCGGGATCGTCCAAGCGTACTTCTTGCCGTTCGACTCGACGCAGCATTCGTCCAGCACCTTGTTGTAGACAGCGCTGGTCATCGGCCCGGTCAAAGGGCTGAGTGTTCCGTCGCCAAGACGATAAACGGTGGACAAGTCGGCGGCCGAGACGGGCACCTTCGGGAGCGCAGCGGCTTCCGCCTTGAAAGCATCAATTTCGCCAGCGCCCACAGTGCGGCAGACGGGTTCGGCGAGTCCGCCGTGGGGAACGATCAAATCAGCCATCACAGTCCTCATACAAGTTGTCAAAAGGTTCAGACTTTGCCGGTTAAATCGGTTAGTCGGGGCCGCGACGTTAGAGAAACACCTGTGAAAGTTCAAGCGGCGAGTTTGGGGCATCAATGTCGTCGCATCGATCACGCTGATGTGCCGGCGACCACTTAAATACCGACAAATACCGCCTTTTTCCAAGGCGAGAGGCCAAGAAAACCGTCCCCATTGAAGCCTGACGCGCAAGCGAAGGATGCGCGACATCCCAGACTTCACTTGCGCGGCAGGCTTCGATTGCCGAAATGAAAACGACTGCCTCTCGGCTAATCCAGACATCCGCCCATGAACGGCAGTCTGTCTCCAAACGGCATCAACGAGTGTGTCCATTGGGCACCGACTCGCGTTGCCATGTGCAACATGACTTTGCAGCTTGAACTTCAAGGGGAACAAGGTCGCGAAACTCGCGTTGTCCGATCAAATCCGTTTGCACCTCCACAAATCCGAGATAGGCATTCCTTCGGACGATTTGCTGTTTCGATGGGTGTTTGCTTTCGGAGGGTGTCTCGCATGACGACGAGCGTGTTTCGAACTGTGTTCCAAACTTGTGCCGTGGCCATGCGACGCGGGTGGCTGGTCCGTCATGGTGTCGCAGCCGGGCTGGCCTGCTTGGTGGGACTCGGTCATTCGGGAACGGTTGACCCGAAGTTGGCTAGCGAGCGCCATTCGCACAGTGAATGCCGTTCGGGAGTCTGTGCGATTCCCATGGTCGATCACCGGCGGGCAACTCTGGCGGGACTGCAATACGCGCCGCGAGTCGCCGAGCGGGCGTTGTCAGACACGTTCCTGTTGCACAGCCGTCCGTCCGCGACGAAGACCATCTATTTGGACTTCGATGGTCATGTGACGACGGGCACGTACTGGAACAGCGATGTGGGCGGCGCGCCGATCACCACGTCGGTCTACTCGTTCGAGGGAGACAACTCGTTTTCCAATGCGGAGCTAACTCAGATTCAGGAAATCTGGTCGCGCGTCGCCGAGTGCTACGCGCCGTTTGATGTGGATGTCACGACACAGACTCCACCAAGCTCAGACTTGATCAACGCGGGTGCATCGGACACTCGTTGGGGAGTTCGCGTCGCGATTGGAGCAACGAATCCATCACCCGCTCCGGGGGCTGGAGGCGTCGCGTACATCGGCAGCTTTAGTTGGAACACGGACACGCCGACGTACGTCTTCATGGTCGGATCGGGCGCGTACGGCAAGTACATCGCCGACGCCACCGTTCATGAGGTCGGTCACACGCTTGGGCTATATCACGACGGTCGCCTCTCTCCGGCCGAGGGCTATTACACGGGACACGGCTCGGGCCAGACCGGCTGGGCTCCTCACATGGGTGTCGGCTACTACAAGAACCTCGTGCAGTGGAGCCGAGGCGAATATGCTTCCGCAAACAATACCGAAGACGACTTGGCCATCATCGCCACGCAAAACGGTTTCGGTTATCGAGCGGACGACTTTCCAAACAGCTTGAGCGGCGCGGCGGCCATTGATGGCACGCCCACGGGCGGACTGTTCAACGTGTCGCAAGCGGGGGTGATCGAGCAGCGCGGCGATACGGACTGGTTCAAGATCACCGCTTCGTCTGGAACGCTGACTCTGGACGCTGTCGGCGGTTCCACCAATTCGATGCTCGATCTCCAATTGGAGCTGTTGGACTACTCCACTGGAACTATACTCGCGGTCAACAATCCGGTAGACGATGTGACGGCGCGAATCAGCATGAACGTGACGGCGGGCACGTACTACGTGAAGGTCGATGGTGTTGGTGTCGGGGCACCACCGGTGTCGGGTTACACCGACTACAGCAGCCTCGGGAAGTACCGATTGACCGGATCGTTTGCCATCTCGGGCAGCGGGGCCACCAACAATGTCCTCTCCGTTTACAACCCAAGCACCAAAATCTTGACGCTCACCGGAGACGCCAGATCGAACGCGGTCACGGTGACACGCGATTCATCGGGACGAGTCACCGTGACCGGAACGGCCGGGACCACGATCAACTCGTTGAGTTCCCACGCGCTGCCCGTTCTGCCAAGAATCGGACTAGTGGTCCGGATGAATGACGGAGACGATTCGCTGGTCGTCACGGGGATGTACATCACCACGTTGGACGCCCTGCTGGGCGGCGGTGCGGACAACCTACGAATGACGCTCTGCGACATCGGCTGGTTGAAGTTGGATGGCGGTTCGGGAGCGGATGCCTACACGCGACTGACCACGCCGATCAAACGAGTCATCGTGACAAACGTCCCGTGATTCCGGTCTTGGCAGCCTGTTGAAGCACCCGTAGCACAGGCGGCTCGCCTGTGTTTTTCAACTCGAGATTCGAGCAGGCGAGCCGCCTACTCTACGTTTTTCAACAGGCTGTTAGGATCGGTGCATCAATAACTGTCGTGAATTATCGGATTGGCTTTGGTGAGCCGGGTGCCGTCAGGCCAATGCCGCTCACGGGGTGAATGACAAAGTGAGTGCCATTGGCCGTAAGGCCCCGGACTCTTCGCTTAGGAATCCGGGGCCTTACGGCACCCGGCTCACCAAAATTCCGACCGTCATCGTTGCACCGATCCTTACGCGGAGAGTCGATTCACGACCGCAGGGTAGGCGGAGCTTACCCCGCTCTCATGCCTCACACTCAACGAGCCAGCGGCAGGAGCTGTCCGCGAGCATAGCCGTGGCCGAGGGCGTTCATGTCGCGTTGGAAGATGACTCGCGGCGGAACCTGCGTCGCATCGACCATGGCTTCGATGCGTGTCACTGGACCACCGCCATCGAAGAAGCCGAAGACCTGTGCTCGATAGACATCGCCGCGCGCCGTGAGGTACGGGTCCAACTCGCGCATCTTCCAGATATCGACCAGCCCCTCGACGAACAGCCACCCGGCCGTGTTGTGGCGTTGAATGACCTCGGGGTCCGGTTGGCCATTCGAGTCGAGCTTTTGTGAGACCATGATCTTCTCCGTCAGCTCTTCGTCCATGCCGGGAAGCCCGATCAAAATTTCACGACGCGCCTGATTGAGATTGATCCGACCTTCGAGGTACTCGTCACCGGTGATCGCGAGCGCGTCCATCAGCTTGGGCAGCAGATCAGGCAGAGAAGACGTGTCGGCGGGCCAGGGACTCTCCAGCGTTTGTTTCGCTCCGTCGATGGTGACGTCCGCGCGGGAGCCGATCAAATCCCAGAGCGTGTTGACCTTGTTCTGACCTCCCTTCGAGATGTCGATGCCGCCTCGCGTCACGGTTCCCGTCGCTTTGAAGGCTCCTTCCGCGATCGCCTTCGTCAAATCTTGCACGGCCTTTTGTTGAGCCTGTTTGGTCTGACTGGCCGTGGAACTCGAAGCGACCGACGTGCCGCTGGTGTCTTCGGGGGGCAGGTCTTTGGGACCACTGATACGGTACGCGATCACGAACTTGGCCGCGTCCTCACCGAACTCATCTTCGAGTGCATCGTAAAGCTCCGTCAGCAGTCCGTTGTTGGTGTCGATCTTTTTGGTGCCATCGGCCCGGCGGTTGGCCTCGCGCCCGTGTGCGGACAAGAACGCGACCCAGCCGTGATCGAGCACACCGTCGGCGTTGTCGAGTGGCGGCGTCTTGTCGCCATCGTTCTCACCGGGGTCGAGCAACCCGTTGCGATTGGCATCTTCCCCGTAGAGCAGCGCGGGCGTGACACCTTGCACGAGCAACAATTCGTCGATGCTTTCGAGCGGCCCGTTCTTGGCTTTGTACGGGGGAGTGAGCGCTTCGTAGATCTCGGATTCGGCACCGTAGGGTCGCTTGGTATCGTCGGCGTCGATCCAATCGAGCAGCGCGTCGGCAATCTCAATCGTCATGCCGGGGATGTTCAACAGGAGCGTGTGGACTTGCTCGTCCTCCAGCTTCAGCCGGTCGAGCAGATTGAGATTGAGCTTGGCCGACTCATCCATCAGCCCGTAGCGGATCGCGTTCCCCGCGACGTTGTGTTCGACGGGAGCGATGATCGTGAAGCGGGCGTTACCGCGCAGCCGCTCCGAGACCGAAACGGTCTTGCCGAGAAACACGCTCGGATTGTGAATCAAGTTCTCAAGTGCCGGGTCCGTCCGGTTGGCGAGGATCGTCGCGATGTACTCGACGCCGGAATCGGCCGCCTCGCGCGCCTGCACGTCCGCGCCATACATTGTCGTCGCTTCCAACTCGGTCAGCATCGACTGCGTGAAGTTGTAGGCCGCCAGCGTGAGCATCGCGACCACGACCAGCACGATGAGCAGCACGCTCCCCGCGCGGGGATGCTCGAACTGACAACGCGCTGTCTGTCGTCTGTTCCTCGATCGAGAGGTCGGTAATGAATCAAACTTGGTGAGCCGGGTGGCGTCAGCCCCTGGACGCTTGATGCCCGAAGTCCGGGGGCTGACGCCATCCGGCTCACCTGATGCCGCATTGGTCAAACGCTTCATGTTGGATCGCACACGATTCCAATTCATGGCAACAACTCCGGAGGGAACGGGTCCGCGACCGGGACCAAGATCACCGTACGAAACTGATCGACCGACGCACTGACCGGGACATTGATCAGCGGCCCACCGCGTGTGCCCACGGGCGTGAACCCGATCGACACTTCGATCGCCCGCGGCAGATAGCCGTTTTCCTCGCTGTCCCACATCGTGTACCACGCGGCTCCGTCGAAGTAACGAAATGCAAGGGACGCCACTTCCGGCGCGAGCGACTGCGACCGCGAGGCCGTGAGCGCGTCGCCACCGTCCGTTTCGATCGCCTGCACGATCAGACGATCGCCTTCGCTGCGGATCAGCCCCGAACCAGCCGTGCTTCCGCTGCTACCCAGTGCGAGAGAATACGTCACCGCCAGCAAGTCACTCGTGCGAGTTTCGACAGTGTTGCCATCGACGTTCGCTGCGAAGTTCAGATCGCGCCGCGCGCGGGAAATGTGCAACTCAAGCCGCGTGGCACTGCCACGAATGCCAATGCTCTTCGCTGATGGCTCCGT
Source organism: Schlesneria paludicola DSM 18645 (assembly GCA_945862235.1). Classification (GTDB taxonomy): domain Bacteria; phylum Planctomycetota; class Planctomycetia; order Planctomycetales; family Planctomycetaceae; genus Schlesneria; species Schlesneria paludicola_A. The sequence continues at coordinate 5,885 of CAMAYU010000177.1, read as the reverse complement.
CTCCGTCGTGTCAGTCGCAGTGGTGTCCGTTGCTCCCGTGGTGCCTGTTCCCGTCGAGGTCGAACCGGCGGTGGACGTGCCCGAGGTGGACGCCGCTTCGTCTGTCTCACCATCGCTCGGCGGAGGGGGGACGAACATGACGGCGCGCACATCCTGAGCAATCCTTTTGATCAAGGCTCGGGTCACTTGAGACCGCGCCATTTCATGACGACCGCTCGCCGTCAGTCGCCATGATTGTTCCATCGCCGCATAAATGGCACCGAGCAAAATGATGGCCAGCGTCAGCGATAGCATCACTTCCAGCAGCGTGAACCCACGCCGCACTTCCTGGGCGTCAGACCTCTGCCTCCACCTTTCTGAGCGGGGCGGCGTTAGACCCCAGGCAGCCAAGCGTGAGACATTTCGGAACAGGGTGGCGTCAGCACACGGGCTCTTTGAAAACGGGCTGATGCCCAAGAGCCAAGGGGCTGACGCCACCCCGCTCAGAAAGCCGGAAGGACGAGCTGTTGCGAAACGACAGTGCGAGCCAGAGCGATCCGCTTTCATTGTGTCGCCCCTTGACTCTGCGCTTCCGCATCGGCCTCCGCTTGTTGTTTTTCGGCGGCGTCGAGGAAGATGCTCGGATCGCGCATCCAGCGGTTTAGCGAGAACTGGACATTGGCCAAGCTGTTGTTGCCCGTGTGACCGACCGTCACTTGGACCTGCAACAGGTCGGGGAACGGGCTGTCGCCAATGCTGACGCTGTACGTCCATTTGGAATCGTCGGGAAACGCCACGTTGGACTTAGGACCTAATGCCTCGATCCCCGCGAGGACTTCGGCCAGCTTGGTCTCACACCGCACGATCGCCTGCGTTTTGAGTCGCGCTTGAATTGCAGCCCGGCTCCCGCTCCAAGCCAGTTGCGACAACGCGGCCATCGCGCCGAAAAAGATTGTCAGCGCGAGAATGATCTCCAGCAGCGTCAGCCCGCGCCGCGAAGAACTTTGGCCGTGGTGGCACAAGCGGTGTGAGGGAGTCGCGGCTCTCATGGGCGGTCCTCCCGTTGGAGTCGGCCCGTCGCGACGGCCCCTGTGAGTCCGCGCACGTTCAACGTGACTTGTTGACCGCGCTCATCAACGACGGTGAACTCGGCATCGGTTGCAGACCCATCCGGTTGAAAGAGGATCGGTCCCGACCACGACAGTCCAGTCAACTTGTCGGCGCTCGGCAACCCGCTCAAAACATCCGAAGCCAACTGCTGGCTCCCGCCGGTTGTCGTCGAGGAGCTAGCAATCGCACCCGCGACGGCGATTCTCGAGTTGCCGAATTTCACGCCCTTGGGCAGATCATTACTGGCCTTGCTGAATCGCCCCAAACCTTCGGCCGCTCCGGCACCCCGAGTTCGCGCATCAACCGCTTCAAACTCACGCTCGAACGGCACAACCAAAAAGTGAGTCCCCGCGATCTCGTGACGAAACTGATAGACCAGCCCGCTCTCGATGGCGTTCACGCGAGCAATGGCCACGAGGGCACGCACTTTCTCCGCCGAATCGACAATCTTCTGCTCGTTGTGAATTCGCAGGACACTCGGCCACGCGAGCGCCGCGAGAATCCCCAACACAGACAACGCCAGCAGCATTTCAATCAGCGTCATCCCCGCGCGACGAGACATGGCGGCGCAGCACGATCCGAACGGCAATGTCCCCGCCTTCCGTGAACTTTTCGCTGGAAATGGCCTGGTGCCAAACATCGCACTGATCCTCTTGCGTTGCCGACGGGAATGAACCGAAGCCGTCGAGCGGGAAACCGACACTGGGCTCCGATTGTAGTGAGACCCGACTGAACCCGGCCTGAATCGAGTTGCGATACCTCGCACGGTCTTCAACGAGACGTTTCACCATTTGAGCCTTGGTGAGCCTGGTGGCGTAAGCCCAATGGCACTTACTTTGTCATTCACTCCGTGAGCGGTACGGCGCTAGCCGCCGGTTCTTTGCTTGGAAACACAACTCCGTTTACCGGCGGCTAGCGCCTTGCCGCTCAAAGTGAGTGCCATTGGGCGTCAGCCTCCGGACTTCTGTTGTGAAAAGTCCGAGGGCTTACGCCACCCGGCTCACCAAGAACATTCCACTCATGACCGCACGAGGTCTCTCACTGAGCCACAGCGCGAGGCGGAGTCTACTTCGACACTCAAAACGAAGGAACGCTGAGTGCCCCGCCGCGATCCATGCCCATCATCCTTGTTTGCCTGCCAGCAAACGCCTTCCCGCTTCCAACGCCTCTTTCACGAGCGGCCCCATTTTGGGATGCGAGGGTTGGAGATCGACCCCGAGGCCCCCCTCGACCAGCGTCTCTGTCGCCGTTGGACCGATCGAGGCCACAACGCACCGATTCGCGGCGGCCAGCCACTCGCTCGACAGTCCCGATTCACTGGCGATCTCCAACACGCTGTGAAGTTGTTGGGCACTCGTGAACAGAATGACATCGAAGTCGCCCGCGATCGTTCGCTGCACGGCGTCTCGTAGGGGAGCGGTCTCCACGGGAAGTGCCCAGCGGTAAACGGGGACCGGCAGCAGGCTCGCCCCGCGCGACTCCAGCGCGCGGTAAAGCTCGTCGCTCGGTTTGCCGTACTCCTGAATCGCGATCCGGCGACCGGAGAGATCGACCGCATTCGCCAGCGTGCTGAGCAGTTCCCGCCATGTGTTCGGCTCGGGTGCCCGGTGATCGATTCGTAGCCCCCATTTGCTCAACACGACCGTCGGCTTGGGGCCGCGCACGACCGTGATGCAACGCTCCAGCGCTGACACGATCTCACCGCGAGGCCACCGCGTTTCGAGCGTCTCCATTAATGCCGTCGCTCCTACCCCGGTCAGAAACACCACCACGTCGATGCGCCCGGCCAGTAGCTCCTCACCGAAGGCCAACGCGGCCGGATTCTCTTCGAGTGGAATCTCACGCATCGACGGCGCGACGGTCGCGACTCCGCCGTGCCGTTCGATCAGCGACCGCATCTCGTCAGCGCGACGACTCTCCAAACTGAGGATTCGTAGCGGAGTCCTCTCATCGCTCGCATCTGCCGTTGATCCGGTCACGCCGTCCGTCATTGCATTGCCTCCCCAAAGTCTTCCCCGTGGCACATCGGATCGTTTTAGGTGAGCGGCAAGAAAAAGCGAATCCATCGAAGCCTGACGCGCCAGCGAAGGATGGCCGCCAAGCCGGGGGTCAGGATCACTCGGTTTCTGGCACTTCTCCGTCCGTGCGGGGCGTTGCTCACGCGGTTAAACGACTTAAGGAACTCAGTCTCACCCGTATGGATTCTACTTCGAGTTGCTCAACGGGCGTGTGAGTCCACCGAGGCTGCGTTCCACGCCGCGAACGAACTCGGGATCGAGGCCGTTCAAAAACGCGCGGGCCTTCAACGCGGAGGCCGGTGGTGGGACGGGTGGCGAGTTGGGAGCTTGCTTCAGACCGTCCTTCTCACAGACGAGCGCGAACTTCACGATGTCCTGCTTCGAGAGATCGGAGTCGAACGGCGGCTTGCCATAGGACGTTGTCAGGCGATCCAGCACGGACCAATCCTTCCAGCGGGCGAGGTCGGGCAGCACGCTCGCAGCAAAGCGGGGCCGATCCAGAAATCGTCGCATCGCCGCCGGAAGTGCCTCCGCCGGAACGCGGTCGCGGTCGTAATCCCAGATGAAGACCAGAGCGTTGCGGATCGGCAGCAAGTCGTCCTCAGCCAGCGGGTCGTTGAATTTCGCGTCTAACAGTTTGTTGAGACCTCGTTCGCGCTGGAGCAGGATGTAGCCCGCCATCATGCCGTCGATGCCGAACCGAGGTTGCTCGGGATCGGGCCGTGCCATGATGAGCGATTCGAGGAACGCCGCATCACTGTCGTCGCCACTCAACCCGAGCAGCATTCCGTACAGACCGAGTCGGACTTGCCGCTTCAAATCTTTCGATGCCAGCCATGTTCGCAGCTTCTCACGCGGAAGTTTCGGAGCCAGCACCGCGACATCCTTGTACTCGGCGCGACTGAACTCAGCGAAGGCGTCCGCCGCGATCTCTTCGTCTGCAACTTCGAGGAACTTCAGGAAGAAGGCGAGCCGATTGGATGTCTCCGGATTTGGTGCCTGGCGGATGTACCCGTAGCGTCCCTCAGTGACTTCGACGGGTTCCGTCCATGTCGGCTCGTCCTCGCCCGGTTCGCGAAACAGCAGAAACAAGTCGCCCGGTTGGCCGTCGCGTGCGAAAGGAATCGTGACGCGACTTCCCGGTTTGAAGTCCTCTGCTTTGCCTCGCAAAACTTCGACCACTTCAAACGTCGTGACTGCGGTCATGGTCGTCTCGTCGCCGACGAGCGAGACCCACTTCACTTGCAGCGCCGCATCGCACTTCGCCAGCCGATGACTGAACGGCGGCTCGGTTGGCCCGCAAAACGGACAACCGGGAACGGCTCGTGCCACCGCCCCGTCCGCCAGCAACAGGCCACCCGCCAACACCATGAACACGAGCCGCCAAATCCGTGGCATCTTGATTTCCTAACACGGCGGTTGAACCGCACTGACGTTTCCGACAGAAAGTGGTGAGCCGGGTGGCGTCAGCCCCCGGATTCTTAACAGAAGCTGCAAGCGTCCGGGGCTGACGCACAATGGCACTCACTTTGTCATTCACCCCGTGAGCGGCACGGCGCTAGCCGCCGGTTCTTTGCTTGGAAACACAACACCATCCACCGGCGGCTAGCGCCGTGCCGCTCAAAATGAGTGCCATTGGGCTGACGCCACCCGGCTCACCTGATTTGAACTTTTATTCGGTCACGTCCGCACTGAGTGGCCAGCGATGACGGAAGTGAAGTACTGAACGGGCCGGAACCCCACGTTGTGCGGGATGCTATGGAGGAAAATGAGGTCGTGCAACACGACTGTTTTTGGCGGACCGAAGAGCCTCTCCGAGGATTCCATCGACGGCCAGAGGAGAAGCCTCACGAACGGTTTTCAGGACGACGATTGGCACCCCGATTCCCCGTCCGGCTCATCGAGCTTGAAGAATGAGGGCCAGTCGAGGACGATGCCGTCCCGTTGCCACGCGGCCCGAGGTCAGGTTTTTCGTTTCACCGCCACGCCAACGGCGTGGGCGAGAGTACACGGATCTCCCACCTTCACGCCCACGCCGTTGGCGTGCGCAGTGAAACGTCCCACTTGGGACGAGGTCGCGAACCCAAACCGTCTGGCCACCGTCTGGGTTGTCATTGCCACGGTTATCCGAAATTTGAAATGGCTGTTTGTTTGCTTGGAGACGTTCCGATTAGTAGTTCCACCCGCCCGAGTTTGATTGTCAACTCACCTCCGCAGCCCCCTGCACCGATCACGCCCGCGCTGGAGGCACGCCGCCGTATCAGCCTCGAAAACGCCTGCCAGATCGCCAAAATCTGCGCCGAGTTCCGAGGCAAAGACACTGTGGTGTTGGACCTGACGGCCATCACCCCGGTCTTCGACTATTTCGTGATCACGACCTGCACTAACCCGCGCACACTGGCCGCCATCGCGATCGAAGCGCGAGTCCAGATGAAGGCCCGAGGCAACGCGGTCCCGTTGGCAGAAGGGGAAAAAGTCAGTTCGTGGCTGCTGCAAGATTGGGGCGACATCGTCGCGCATCTCATGCTGGCCGAAGCGCGCGAACTGTATGACCTCGAAGGACTCTGGGCTGACGCCAAACGGATCGACTGGCAAAGCATCGCCGGTGCCCCGGTCTTGGCCTCCGCCCGCTGAAGTCCGGAATTTCTGAAGTCCGGACTTCAACGCCACTGAGTTCGTTTAACACTTCGCGCGATCCATGACGAAACCTCTGAGCGGGGCGGCGTCAGCCCCCCGGTTCTTGGGCGTAAGCTCTTTTGTGAGGAACCGGGGGCTGAC
>CAMAYU010000176.1 GCA_945862235.1 Schlesneria paludicola DSM 18645 | reverse complement strand
TCAGGATTTGACGAAGTGAGGTGTTGCCGATTTCACAGACAGTCCAACGAGGATGCAAAGTCACACATAGTCCAGCCCGGAATTTCGAAAATGCCGGGCTGCTGTTTTGGTGAAGGCTCATCCGGTGTTTCGATGAGGTACCTCAAGTTGGCTGGGCGACTCTCTGATTGCCAAATGATTTCGGTGGGAATTGGAGACCAAAATCAGTGACCTCCCAGAAACACCGGATGAGCCTTCATTTTTCGGCATTGAGCCTGCCTTGGCTGATGGCTTCTTGGGGAGTTGCTCTGCACAAGAGTCGCGTTGCGCGATCGAGGAGTGCAGGGCATCAGCACGCGGGGCCTCCGCAGCTTGTTTTTTCCGTGGTTCAAGCGAGGAGCGATACGAAGTTGTGTAAACAGAAAGGTGCCGCGAAGCGGTCCTTGGAGACCGAAGGGCGACAACGGAAGTGGCTACCCGCCGGCGATGGAGTCTGGCAATCGCGAGACTTTGCCCGCGCGATCCACGCAGGCCAGCGTACTGGAAGCCGACGCGAGAAGTTGCTCGCCGCGAAGAAGCCGGTAGCTGTGTTCGATCTTCACGGCCGAGACGTTGTCCACGCGAGTCACCAGCGTCAACACGTCGTCGTACCGCGCGGGCGCGTGATAGCTGCATTGCAGTCGGACGACGACGAGGAACAACCCCGCCGCCTCGATGTCACGGTAACAACCGCCCTGTTCGCGCAGCAATTCGGTGCGGCCCTGCTCAAAGTAATTAAAAAACTGCGAATGGTGCAGGCAACCCATCGCGTCGGTCTCGCAGTAACGGACACGGATCGTTAGGGAGTGTTCAGTCAGCATGAATGGCCCGTCGTGAGTTCGGTTGAAAGTTGTTTGTCGCGCGGGGATTCGAGCAACTGACGCCACGAAATGCCAGCGGACAAACATATTCCAACGGTCGTGATCGCTCGGTATTCTTTTCGGCGTTCTCGCGGTCAACTTTCACGCGAGCCGATTCGATTTCGACAAGGTCCTCGCCATGGTTCAAATCTCGTTGACGCTGAGTGTCTCCCTCATCTTCCTGACGGTGCATCGAGTGGAAACCCCTCGATGCTCGCCACCGGAAATGCTGCAAAAGAGAGTGACACACGCCCTCGAAACCGAGTTGCTCGCCTTCCACCAGGCCGACAAGGATGCTCCGGCGGGAGTCGGTGAAGCGACCACTTTGGACCTCAAGACGATGCAGGGCAAGTGGCTGTGCGAGGCATCCGAAGAGTCGGGCAAAGTGATCGACAAGAAAGTGGTCAAGGGCCAGGACCAGCGGCTCAGCATCCGAGGCGGCAATTTCATGATGACCCGCCTTTACGCCGAAAAGATCGGCGCGTATTCGGGCAAGTTTGAGATCGATGCGACAACGGGCCATTTCGATTTTGTCGGCAAAAGTCCGACCGGCAAGCTCGTGAAATGGGTCGGCATCTACGAACTCGACCGCGACAGTCTAAAGCTTTGTTATCGCTATCAAGTGGAAGGAAAGGTCACGCGGCCCACGACGTTCAAGTCGGACGACGGTCAGCCGAACGTCTGCGTGTTCCACACCTACAAGCGGGAACGGGTCATGGTGAAGTAGCCCGATCCCCTCAGCGTCGGAGCAAGAATCGCTGTCGCGTTGTCGTCTTTCGCTCGGCGAAAAGACCTCCTTTTGCGGAGCGAAAGACGACACTCACTTCACACCGTCGCGCAACTCCTTCGCCATCTCGATCAGGTTGTCGAGCAGCTTGTCGCTGGCGGTCAATTCCAGGCGATTGGTGCCGAGCCACGTTTCATAGCCGCCGAGTTGGTGTTGCCGTGGAGTCGGCAGATAGCCGACATAGCCGTGAGCCAACTCGATCAGGAACGACTTTGCGAACGGTGAGCGACGTTTGAAGTCGATCCCGATTTCGCAGAAGACTTCGCACGGCATCGTCCCGAGGCAGATATCGCCGATCCGGATGATGTGCAGCGGAATTGTGGTCGTCTCGGGGTACGAAGCCAGTTTCGTCACACGCTCGGCGTAGATGAATGAGAGATCGGATTTGCTCTTCGGTCCCGCCGCGATCGTGTCGGCCGCCCACTTTTTCTGTTCGTCGTTGGGGCGTCGCCAAGCGATCGTTGGTTCGCGGTAACGACTCGCCAGCGTGAGGCCGTCGCGGTACTCCAGCCTCGTCGTCGCGGCGTGAACTTTCTTCGCGACATCCTCCGCGACGAATCGCATCTGTTCGTAAGGCTGCTTCACTCCGCGCGGTTTACGAAAGTCGATGTTGTTGATGTCGCCGCTCGTCCCGTTCGCCATCAGAGCCACGAACGGTGGTCGATCCACATCGAGCGGCCCCGCGGCCCCCGCCGTCATCAGTTGCTTGAGGCTCTCGCAAAAGTAGCCGTAGTAATCGGCGGAGACATCCGTCGGGCCGGTCCCTCCCACATAGTGCAGCGAGTAGGCGGCGAAGATCGAGATCGGGAGACCATCGGTCCCGCGCACCGCGATGAACGAGACCGTCGGATCAATCGGCCCGGCCGGTTCGATGAGGTTCGGGCTGCCCGACGGAGGGTTCATTTTGACGAGGTCTTGCCCACCGAACGGATTCGGCGGCACGGTCCCGGCCATCATGTGCCAGCGACGATTGTTGAGATGCTCCGGAACATCGACAGCCCCAAACGCGAGCTGTGCTGGTCGCAAATTGTTCACCGCGCGGGCCACGCCATCGGCAATTCGCTGCGCGATGAAACGTTGATACTCGTCTGGTTGCTGGTCAATCAGCCAGCGAGCCTCACCGAGAGCACTGCTGGCCGAATGCGTGTGCGTCGCCGAGATCATCACGCACTCGCGCGCGATCCCCGACTTCTCTTGAATGAGGCGTCGAGCCTCATCGCTGACGACACGATGGATTCCCAGCAGGTCGCACACCACAAGGGCGATCTTCGTCGTTCCGTCATCCAGCACGAGACATCGCGCATGGAGTTCGTCATGGATGTGCTTGGACGGAAACGGCACGAACCCGCCGATGATCTCACGCCCGATTTCGGGAGTGATGACGCTCGTGGCGGCTCCAGCCCGAAGCGGCTCGGCGGAGAGCAACGTCGATGTGGATGCCGCGATCAGCAGGCTCGTGAATAGCAGAAGTGACTTTGATTTCATGGCGTGCAACTTTACGAGATAGGGTGTCTGGCGAGACGAACCTACTCCGGCCGAAACAGGGCCGCAAGGTGCGTGGCGGGACAGGCAGGGCCATCGCCGGTTCGGGTCTGCGAAACCTGTCGCGCGGGACCAGCGGCGCATCGCCGCGCCGACCCACCCTGATTTCTCGACGTTCCCCGGTGGTGGGCCGACCTTCAAACTGGGCGGCCCACCCTCCTACATTGCGAAAGTGCGATGGCACTGCGAACCTTGTTGGGAGACTCGCGTCGAGTGGAAACGATGAGTAGCATGAGTCCCTTACCTTTGGACGCTTGCTCACTCAAACCTCGTTGCGGAGACACTCCCATGACGGACTCAGTTCATTCTGAAACCAGCACGACCACGCCCGCTTCTCGTCGTGATTTTCTGCAATCCGGAGCGGCTGTGGCAGGAACGCTTGGCCTCAACTTGTCGATGAATGCTCGCGCGTTTGCGGCGGGAAGCGATCAACTCAAGGTGGGACTGGTCGGATGCGGGGGACGCGGGACCGGTGCGGCGCAGCAGGCGCTCACGGCCGACTCGCAGGTGAAGCTCGTCGCCGTCGCCGACGTGTTTCGAGGACAGATCGACGGCAGCCTGAGCAACCTCAAGGCGAACAACCGGATCGCCGAACAAGTCGCTGTCGATGAGGACCACAAGTTCGTCGGCATCGACTCGTACCAGAAGGTCATCGACTGCTGCGATGTCGTGCTGCTCACGTCGCCCCCCGGCTTCCGCCCCGTCCATTTGCGCGCCGCCGTGGAAGCGGGCAAGCACATCTTCACCGAGAAGCCAATGGCAACCGACGCGCCCGGCTGCCGGTCGGTGATCGAGTCGGTGAAGCTCGCCAAAGAGAAGAAGCTAGCGATGGTCGCGGGCTTCTGCTGGCGCTATGACACGCCGCGTCGCGAGTTCTTCAAGCGAATCCATGACGGCCAGATCGGCGACGTGGTGTCCGTCTTCGGGACGTACCTCACTTCGCCCGTCAAACCGATGCCTCCCACGAAGACTCGCCCCGAAGGGATCACCGATTTCGAGTGGATGGTTCGCAACTGGTACAACTTCACTTGGCTGTCCGGAGACGGAATCGTCGAGCAAGCCATTCACACCGTGGACTGGTTGCAGTGGGTGATGAAGGATGCGACCCCCTTGCGCTGCACGGCGGTCGGCGGTCGCCAAATTCCGGCTCACGGAGGCAACATCTTCGATCACATCGAGATCAACTACGAATGGGACGGCGGCGTGCGCGGCTTCATGGCACAACGTCAAATCCCCGGCTGCCACAACGAAAACGGTCTGTACGTTCAAGGCACCAAGGGAACGGCCACGATTCGTGGCGGAGGCGATACGGGCGTGTCGATCGACGGCGCGAACCCTTGGAAGTACGACGGCCCCAAGTCGCGTGACATGTACCAGATCGAGCACGATGAGTTCTTCGATTCGATCCGCACCGGCAAGCCGATCAACGACGGCGACCGCATGGTGACGAGTACCCTCACGGGAATCATGGGCCGTATGGCGGGCTACACCGGCAAGCAGGTCACATGGGACATGGCGTTGAACTCGAAGGAAGTCCTCGTCCCTGAGATCACCGACGGTTGGAACACCAAGTTTGAAGTCGCCCCAATGGCTCAACCTGGCGCGACGCCGTTCATTTGAGTTGTCAATTCTCCCATCTAGTCAATTCTCCCATCTAATAGTGTGAGCGAGTGTGCTGAAGCCCGGCTTAACTTTGTTAGCCGGACTTCTCGTTGGCCGAGTGGCAAACCAGAGTAGGCCGGTCACTCCGTGACCGGAATCTTCGAGTCACGGAGTGACTCGTCTGCTTTGGGTAAGAGATTTGTTGCCGATCGCTTTGAGTTGCGTGCTATTGAGAAGTGGTGTCGGCCAGTACAAAAAGGTTCAATTCAGTGAGTGTGCTGATTGCTATTGAAGGGATCGACGGATCGGGCAAAGGGACACAGGCCGCACGGCTCGTGGAACGCCTGCGTGCCGAGGGCCGTCGCTGTGAACTGTTCAGTTTTCCGCGTTACCGCGACACGCAGTTCGGTCGGAAGATCGGCGATTTTCTGAATGGCCGGTTCGGACAGCTCGATCAAGTCAGCCCGTTCTTGGTTTCACTGCTGTTCGCGGGAGACCGGTTTGAATCGAAGCCGCTCCTCGCGCGGGCCTTGGCAGAGAACGACGTGGTCGTCTGCGATCGTTACGTGGCGTCCAACGTCGCCCATCAAGCGGCCAAAGTGAACGGAGCCGAACGCGACGAGTTGATCGAGTGGGTTCGTTCCGTCGAGTACACGCTTTACGAGTTGCCTCGTCCACACAGTACGGTGTTTCTCGATCTCCCCGTGGATCACGCGACCAAGCTGATCTCGCTCAAGGCGCAGCGAAGCTACACCGACCGTGCCGCCGATTTGCAGGAAGCGGACGCCGCATACTTGCAGCGTGTTCACGGCATCTATTCACGACTGGCCGCAGACAATCCGAGTTGGCTCCGCGTGAGTTGTCTCGACGGCGACGAACTCAAGTCGGTAGATCGCATCGCGGCAGAAGTCTGGCAGGCAGTCGCTGCGGCGACGAAAGGTTGAGCATGTCTCAGTTCGACGAACTGGTTGCCTCGCGCAAGGCGTGGCTGAGTGACGTGCTTCAACCGTGGTGCCGTCAAGCGTCACTGCTCTCGCTCAGGCAGGCCGAATTGGAATGGATGGACATTGCCGGAAAGGTCGCGCCCGAAAAGACACTCTGGTCGTGGGCGTGGTCCCGTTTTCCAGACCTCGTTCACGAGACTCTCGGAATCGAAGAGACGTGTGAAGTCGAAGTCACCCTGTGCGACGGTCGCATCGTCCGGGGCTATCCCGATTCGCGAGCCAGTCAGCAGGGCAAGCTGGTCCTGTGGGGCACGGACTCGGCAACCGGGCAGCCGGGCGAGTGCGGTCCGTTCTCACTCGAAGAGATCAGCGCGGTGAACCGGCTGGCGTGAGTGAGCGATAAGAGTTGTCTGCCCTCACCAGCCCGAAGCGTGAACGAAGGCGCCGACCGAATTCGCCCTCGTTCACACTTCGGGTTGGTGTATTCGGGTCACTCATTTCTTTCCGCTCGCATCACTGCGGAACCTGCACCTTCACGCGTGAGCCGATCGGCACCTTGGGCCACAGTTTGCCCGCAGGTTCGATCTTCACCGCCACCTGCGAGTCATCGCCATCCTCGCCCTCGATCCGCATCGCTTGTGGAGGGATCGTCGCGACGAGACCAATTCGCTTGGAGCGTGCAGGAAAGATCAGCGTCAGTTTGGTTCCCGGTTTCAATTTGGCGACCGCCGACGACGGGATCGAAGCGACCAAGTGACGGCGGTCATCATCGAACAGTTCGACGACCGCATCACCCGCGCCAACCAGGCTTCCTGATTCGCGGTGGACAGCACCGACGACGCCGTGAGAGGGACACGTTCTCGTCAAGGAGTCGCATTGCTGTTCGAGGGAACTCAGTTCGTCCTTCACCCGCTTCAATCGGGTCTCCGCCAACTCGACCCCGACCGACAATCTCACCTTGCTGGTCAATTCGTCGTCGAGCGTTTTCAACCGTTCGAGTCGCTGCTCGCACAATGTCAATTGAGCCGTCAAGGCCTCCGCCGCACTCGCCGCCGCATCTTCCTTCAGCATCGCCAGAACACGCCGCTCGTCACGGGCGTGACCATCCAGTACCACCGGGCCGAATGTCGCGGTGGATGCAACCAGAGTTGGCTTGACGTTCCAATCGGCCGGTCGGCCCGTCAATTGTTCTTGCCACGCGAGCTGCTCGACTTGGCGGCTCAATCGTTCCTGAGTCACCGCCGCCGCCTTGAGCTGCGTTTGGAACGCCTCACTTTGCAGATCGCGCCGCCGCCATTCGAGCTCCACGTCGGCAGTGGCTCGCACACGTTGCAGTTCCGATTCGAGTTCCACCTGTTCGCGTTTCTTCGCGATGATCTCACCTGTCAGACGATCATCGGACAACTCGAACAATTTCTCGCCGGGAACGACGCGCTGCCCCGTCGTCACATTGAGTGAAAGGACTTTCCCGGCACGTCCCGCAGCCACCGTGATTGTTCTCGCTTCGAGTCGCCCCGCATACGAAGTTGCTCCCCGCACTTCAAACCACGCTGCGACGCCAATCCCGGTCGCCAATGCGGCCACACAGAGGACAGCAAAGCGGCGCGGCGAGGCAGGGCGAGTCGGTCGAATTGAAGGGACCGCAGCGTCGGTCGCCGGAGTGCCATTCGTCGCAGCGCTGTTGATCGTGTCGGTCGGCATTGTGTCGGTCGTGTCCATGACGCATCCATCGACGGTGGCCGGGCAAAGGATTCCATCCGTTACCACTCTGCGCGAACGGCAAGGATGCAGATCAGCACCGCGCAGCTCGCTCAGGTCGAATCGGCTGAACGAGTGCGGCAAGTTCGGGCGGAGTTCACTCGGCACGACAAGAATGAGGGAACTGACAGTTTCAACCCGCACGGAAGGAAGAGTCTCACAAACTTGTGGACCTCCGAATGACATTGCAAGGTGGCGTCGGCAATTGCTGCCGAGAACCCGACGCGATGTAGTCCGCCTTGTACGTCGCACGGTCTTGGATGAGACGTTTCGGCAACGGGAGTCATGGTGAGCCGGACTTCGCGTGGGTACCTCCTCGGTCGGTGTGAACACCGTCGAGAACACCTCGCAAATTCGTCTGCAACTTGCCCTGCGTTCCGGCTCTCCCTTAGAGTGCGGCCTCGATGTTTGTTGTTCTCCATTTGGAAAGGTGATTCGCAGTGCAAGCTCAGATCGTGTTGCTCCCCGGTGACGGGATTGGTCCGGAAGTGGTCGCTCAGGGTGAGCGGATTCTCGTCGCGGTGGCTCAGAAGTTCGGGCATTCGTTCCAGTTCACGACCTGCCCGATCGGTGGCTGTGCGATTGACCAGTTTGGTGATCCGCTGCCCGAGCAAACGCTCGTCGCGTGCAAGGCGTCTCAAGCGGTGCTGTTGGGAGCGGTTGGTGGTCCGAAGTGGGATGACCCGAACGCGAAGACTCGCCCGGAAGTCGGCTTGCTGAAGATTCGCAAGGAGCTGGGACTATTCGCGAATCTGCGGCCGATCTCCGTCTCGCCGCATCTCATCAGTGCGTCGCCGCTGAAGACCGAGATCGTCCAAGGAACCGACATCCTGTTCTTCCGTGAATTGACCGGCGGCATCTACTTCGGCCAGTCGGGCAAGGAAACGACCGCCGACGGTGAGTCCGCCTACAACACGATGATCTACAGCACGCACGAGGTCGAGCGGATCGTGCGACTGGCCGGACAGGCGGCGCGCGGACGACGCAAGAAGGTGACATCGGTCGATAAGGCCAACGTCCTTGAGGTGTCGCGTCTCTGGCGGCGGACGTTCGAACGCGTGATGAAGGCCGAGTTCCCCGACGTTCAAATTGAGAACGTCCTCGTCGATGCGATGGCGATGCACCTGATCTCAAGGCCACGCAGCTTCGACGTGGTCGTGACCGAGAACCTGTTCGGCGACATCCTGACCGACGAAGGCTCGATGCTGCCCGGTTCGATGGGGATGTTGCCCTCCGCGTCGATCGGTTCGTCTGGGCCGGGGCTGTATGAGCCGATTCACGGTTCCGCGCCGGACATCGCCGGGAAGGGGATCGCCAATCCGCTGGCAACGATCCTCGCCGCAGCCATGTTGCTGCGGCACTCGCTCAAGCTGGAGGCCGAAGCGGCACTGATCGAGCGTGCCGTCGATGCGGTCCTCGCCAAAGGCCATCGCACCGCAGACCTCGCCGCCGGTGGGCCGAGCATCGGAACCGTCGAGATGGGAACGCTCGTGCTGGCTGAGTTGGCGTGAGCGATCAAGCGGTAGGACGGGCACTCTTGCCCGTCCGGTTTTACTGCTTCATGCGGATGGGCGAGAGTGCCCGTCCTACCGTTCCGCTCTTGCCTTCGCTCGCGGCCAGTTCAGCGAAACGCTGGCGATCAGCGTCAGAGCAAGGCCGAGCAGGTTCACGTACTTCGAGGCATTGTGGTACTGCTTGAACGCAGCGGTCTTCTCGACGCCGGGCGGCGTCACCCTCGCGAGTAGCGGCTGATAGATGAAGGCGTAATCGAGAACCATCACGGCGAGCACGGCCAACAACGAGCAGATCGCAATCATCTGTCGACGCTGCGATAACTCAGACCGATCGCGGGCGAGGCACGTCGCCAGCCAGGCCGCTCCGATGAGGGTCGCTCCCGTCAGGTAAAAGGCGGGAAAACGGAGGGCGACCAGCATGTCTTTGGTCGCGGCATCGAAGCCGCCTCGCGTCACTTCGAGGATCCCCACGATCACAAACAGGACCGCCGCCCCGATCCATGCGGACGAGCAAAACCGAGCAACAAACAACGCGGCGTGAGGCATGGGATTCCTTGAGCGGTCGGTCTATTATGCGGCGGAAACGTGGGGGTAATTTTCTTGCCTGCCCGTGACTTATGGACGCGGGAACGAGCCGGTAGAAACCTGCTCCCACGAAGGCCGGGACAAGCGGCACAGAGAATACCCGGAGTCAGAACGAAAATGCAGACTCCCGCCACGCCAACAGATGCCACTCCTGATCCCGCTGGCATTGCCATCGCTCAATCGGAGGCAAGGCTTGGTCGTCGCCGTCGTTGGTTGATTGTATGCGGCGTCGCTTCGCTCCTCATGAGTTACTTGTTGGGGCCGAAGCCGATCACCATCATGGAAAAAAACAGCCTGTTGTCGGCCGAATTCGTTCCGATTCTCAGGGGCATCTACGCACCTGTCCTATTTGTCATCAACACAGTGTCATCAACACAGTGCCGCTCGTAAAGCATTTCTACGAGTGGTACCTCGGAATCCAAATACCATGAGCGTGCTGCCATGCCTGACTCTATTGGGTGGACTCTTGCTCGGTGCCGACGCGCCACCCGTGACTCCACCCGTCATAAAAAGCCCGCTGTCGGTGGGCGAAGCCCTGAAAAGCTTCGTCCTTGCGTCGCCAGACCTCAAGATTGAACTGGTCGCTGCCGAGCCGGATGTCATCGCGCCGGTGGCCATCGCGTTTGGAGATGACCTCGCGTTGTGGGTCGTCGAGATGCGCGACTATCCCTACGGGCCGAAGCCCGGCTCGAATGAGAAGCCGAAGTGCCGCATCAAGCGGCTGCTCGATCTAAATAAGGATGGTCGGTATGAGACCGCCTCCGTCTTTGCCGATGAGCTACTGTTCGCGACGGGCATTCTGCCGTGGAAAGACGGCGTGATCGTGACGCTGGCGGGTGAAATCGCCTTCTTCGCGGATCGCAACGGCGACGGACAGGCCGAAGTCAAAGAGACGTGGTTCACCGGCTTCGATCAGGGGAACTCACAACTGCGCGCGAACCATCCGACGCTCGGTCCTGATGGCTGGGTCTATGTGGCGAACGGTCTGCGTGGCGGAACGGTCGCCGCCGTGAAGACGGAATGGAAAGCGAAGGGCCAGCCGCTGCCGCTCGCCGGGTTCGACTTCCGCTTCAACCCGCTGACGGGTGAGTACGGAGCGGTCTCGGGACACGGGCAGTTTGGTTTGTGCTTCGATGACTACGGCAATCGTTTCGTCTGCTCGAACCGCAATCCGGTTCAACACGTCGTTCTGGAGGATCACTTCGTCAAACGAAACCCGTTCCTCGCAGTGAAGAAGACCGTTCATGATGTGGCGGCGTTCGCGGAACACTCGAAGCTCTACCCGATCTGTCGGACGTGGACGACCTCGCTCACACACGACCATCAATTCACGGCCGCGTGCGGCGTGCAAATCTATCGCGGCGACGCACTCCCCCCCGAATACAAAGGGAACGCCTTCACCTGCGATCCGACCGGAAGTCTCGTTCATCGCGAGGTCATGACCTCGCAGGGAGCGACCTTCACCAGCCATCCAGGCGAGCAGGGCCAGGAATTTCTTGCCAGCCCCGATTCGTGGTTCCGCCCGGTCAACATCGCGAACGGCCCCGATGGCGCGATGTACATTGTGGACATGTACCGCGCGGTGATCGAACATCCCGACTGGATGCCGGTGGAGTTGCGGACTCGCAAGGACTTGAACGACGGCAGCGACCGCGGCCGCATCTGGCGTGTGACCGCCGCCGAACCACCGTCGCTCCAATTGCGGCCCGATGAAGCCCTGAGCAAGCTTACGGTGGGAGACTTGATCGAACTGCTGGAACATCGCAACGCGTGGCATCGTGAGACCGCGGCCCGCTTGTTGCTCGAACGCAATCCCGACGAAGTCCTAACCGCCCTCAAACTCGATTGGAAAAAGAATCGGCTCACACGCAGCCGCTTGCACGTTTTGTGGCTGCTGCAATCGCTCGAGCCGCGACTGACTCCGGCTGTCCTCGCATGGAGCGAGATCGAGAACCGCGACGCTCGTGTGCGCGAACAGGTTGTTGCGGCGATCGGTGAGAACCTCGATGAACTCTTGTCGGACGAGACCGTCGATCTGGCGAGCCATGAGACCGACGATCGCGTGCGATTTCGGATGGCGCTCGACCTGACCGGTCGCAGTGCCGACGATCACCAAGCCCGCGCGTCGCTCGTTCGATTGTTGCGACGCGGCGCGACCGATCCATGGCTGCGTTTGGCAGTTGGAACGCTGAAAACCGAACCGCCCGAAGCGTTCTTGATCGAACTGCTTAACGATTGGGACACGCTTGCCGAACCGGTCGCGGCTGCGGATGAACTCGTTGAAGAGTTGAGTGTGATCGTTGGTCGTCAAACCACGCCGGGAGCGTCGCGTGCGATCTTCAAATGGTTGCTCAGTTTCAATCCGGCCAAGTGGGACGATGCCATCGCACGCGACGTACGACTCGCGGGCGTGCGCGGTCTGTCCGATGGCTTCGCGCGACGTGGCCAGTCGCTGGCCGAACATCTCGCACAACTCGGTGAGACGGAATCGAAGGCCGCCCAAGAATTGATCGACGCGGCCCGCTTACTCATCTCATCGTCCGAAGAGTCCGAGTCGCGACGGCTGGTCACGATGAAAACGCTTCAGTACGCGAAGCAGCCGGAAGTCACCGAGGCTTTGCTCGCGCTGGCCGTTTCCAACGCGAGTGCCCCGCTCCGACTGGCCGCTCTCGACGCGATCACCACACACCACGAACCGTCAGTCGGTTCGAAACTGCTCGCCACATTTGCCACTCAAACGCCGCCGCTGCGTCGCGCCATGCTCGACGTGCTGCTGGCCGATGATGCCGGATGCGACTCGCTGTTGAAGGACATTGAGACCGGGGCGGTCAAGGCGAACGAACTCGATACGACGCGGCAGGCTCGACTGACGAAACACCGCAACAAGGAACTGGCCGCACGCGCCGACAAGCTCTTCGCCGCCAATGTCTCTGCTGATCGCGCGGCCGTTGTCGCGGCGTATCAAGCGGCGATCGAGAAGAAGGGTGATGTCACTCGCGGCCGAGCGGTCTTCGAGAAGAACTGCGTCACCTGTCACCGCGTGGCCGGACTCGGCGTGAATGTCGGCCCAGACATCGGCGACACATACAACCGCACGCCCGCCTATCTGCTGACAAACATCCTCGACCCGAATCGCGCGGTCGATGCCAATTACTTCGGCTACACACTGGTCACGACGAACGGCAAGCCTTACACGGGCCTCGTCAAAAACGAGACCGCTTCGTCGATCACCCTGCGGCTACCGGAAGGGAAAGAGGAAACGATTCTCCGCGCCGATGTGGACGAACTCAAAACGAACGGCCTCTCGCTGATGCCGATCGGCTTGGAGAAAAACATCTCCGTCGAACAGATGGCCGACCTGCTGACGTTTCTCAAAAACTGGCGCTACGTGGAAGACGGCGTCCCGCTGGGCGAGTGAAGGACTGCTCGCGATCTTCGCCATCGTCTTTTCAATCTGGGGTGCCACCCAACGCCGTGCAGAAGATGGGTAGTTTGAAGTCGAAAAAAGTCATCTCGCAAAAGACTTCGAGCTCGTGCATCAAGTGAATTGGAAACGATTCATTCTCAACGCACGGAGGCTCGAAGGTGGCGGAGCCACAATCAAATCC
>CAMAYU010000175.1 GCA_945862235.1 Schlesneria paludicola DSM 18645 | reverse complement strand
AGCCCCCGGATTCCTGTGGCGAAGAATCCGGGGGCTGACGCCGCCCGGCTCACCAAAACTCTCACCGCAGAAACGTCGCCTCGAAGACCGCACTAGGCCTTTCCTCCGCTGGAACGAGCCATAGTACAGGCGAGTCGCCTGCTCTACGTTCTTCAACGAGCCGTTCTTCACCGCGCGACGGGGTCGGGCAGATCGTCCGTCGGAGCGGCCGCTTTCAGGCCACCGATCAACCCCCGGCCGAGTGCCGCTTTCTCAGTGGCTTGGCTGGCGAGGCCGAGCTGTTTGACAATCGCGTCCGTTTGGCCGCGCTGCGCCGCAAGGCCCGCTGTCAGGCGAAAGGCTTCCTCACGCAATACGATGTCCTCGAAGCGGCCAATGAACGCGATCGCCGCCTCCAGCTTGCCGGTCGTGGCCAGTTCCGTTGCCAGGGACAGAGCCAACGTATCGCGGAGACCGCCCTTCGAGTCGAGGTTCGACACGAACTCGG
Source organism: Schlesneria paludicola DSM 18645 (assembly GCA_945862235.1). Taxonomy (GTDB): domain Bacteria; phylum Planctomycetota; class Planctomycetia; order Planctomycetales; family Planctomycetaceae; genus Schlesneria; species Schlesneria paludicola_A. The sequence continues at coordinate 12,986 of CAMAYU010000175.1, read as the reverse complement.
CAGCGGCGGTGGCGTCCCCTTTATTCAGCAGTTCGCGTGCAATAACCGCATCGGGACGCTGGGGAGCGGCGTTCTCGGTGAGCGCACCGCGAATGGCTTTCTCGGTGTCACTGCCACGATGAGCTTCCAGCAATTGCCCAACGAGTGGCGAATCGAGGAAATCGTCACGCAGACTCGCGTCAGCTTCGGCACTGCGTGTACTGACCAAGAACCAACCCCTGTCCTTTAACCCGGCGTCGATCAGTCGCGACAGAATGGCCGTCTGCAACTCGAAGCGTTGACGTGATGCGGCCAGAAGGTCCGTCAACTTGCGGCGGTAATCGCCCACGCGCTGCCGTGCTTCGTCATCGGATTTCAAAGCTAACTCACGTTTGAGCAGGCTCAGCAATCCACCAGCGCCTGCCTGTTCGGCCTCGTTCGCCCGCTGTGCGACAGCGGGGAGTCCCGGTGCCAGACCGCGTGCGAATTGCAGGGCTTGATCGAGCGAGGCTTCGGCATCCTTCAACGTACTCGGCGACAGAGACTGTACGAACGCGATCTCGGTGGCCGTCGTCGCCGCTTGAACGAGCGGCGTTGCGGCGGGCGAACTGTACTTCAACATCAACTTAATCTCGGGCAACTTCGGTTCGACCGGTGCGACGACGGTCGCCAACAAGTCGCGAGCGATCTTCAGTGTCGCAGCCGTTCCGGCTTCGTCCTTCGCGAGGAACCGCCCACACGCCGCGCGGGCCCACACGCGTGCGGCCAACTGCGGGGGCAGCACTTTCACTGCGGCCACGAGATCGGGGTTGGAATCGGCCGCGCCGGGCTGAGCCTGTCCGCGTGCGATCACTTCCGCCCAAATGGCCAGGCATTCGGCTTTCGCCTCGTCATTCGGCTGAGCTTCTGCCCAGAGGCGGGCGACTCCCGTTTGACCGCGCGTGGTGAGTGTCGCCGTCGCCGCGACCGCTTGAGGCGCGGTCCACGGCAGCAAAGATCGAACCGTCGTCAAGCGGGCGAGCCGCCCGTCGGAGGCCATCTGCACGCGCGCGGCCAGTTGGCCTTCGCCTTCCGCAGATTGATGTCCCTCCAGCGCCGAGAGCGCGGCAGGAATGCGACCATCCGCAGCGAGGGCCGCCGCCAGTCGTGCGGCGATCTCCAATTGATTGCGGCCCACCTTCGGAATCTTCGGCGCATCGACCAACGCCGTGTCGAGTGACTTCGTGGCGGCGGCTTTGTCACCAGTGGCCAGTGCGATCCAGAACAGTTCGAGGTTCGGAACGATCCGGTAGTACGGCACGTCTCGCCCCACCACGACCAGTTGGTTGAGGTGTTCGCGCGCGGCCGCGACATCACCGGCGAGGATATTGGCCTCGGCAGCCTGTTGCCGACAGAACGGCTTGCTGCGCTGCCGATCCCCCACCACACAGAACGCGCCCAGTTGTTTCAGCGTTTCGGCGATGACGGCCTCGGTCGTTTTCACCTCGGGAGCCGCTTGGGAATCGCTCCCGTTCTTCTTGTTTGTATTGTCCGTGGTGGGAGTACCGCCGACAGGATTCTTTGTTGCGGGAACAACCGGTTTCGAGTTGCTCATCTCGGCCAGCATCGCCTTGTCTTCATCCGACATCCCCGCTGGCTTCGGCTTGCCCGTCAACAGTCCCGGCAGGACGAAGTACCCGACTGCTCCCAGCACCACGACGGCGGCCGTCGCGCCGAGAATCGGCAGCAGGTTGCTCTTCTTCTTCGGTGGCGGCGGTGCTTCGACGACGGGGACGGGAGCCTTGAAGACCGGCACTAGGCACTTCGAGTTGGCACACTTCACGTCGGAACCAGCCGCCGTCGGTGGGACGTACCCGACGGTCTCACACATCGGACAGGTCACGGCTAGAGACCGCTGCTTGGTCGCGTTGGGCATCGCTTGAATGGCCGAGGCACCGCTGGGCAAATCGTCTCCAAACGGGAAGTCATCGTCGGCCGCTCCCTTCGATCCACCGGGCTTGCCGCCCGAGGCCGCTTTGCCGGGTGTCGGCTTGCTGGCGATGGCTCCCGGTTTCGCAGCGACCGCCGTCGGCTTGGCACTCGCCCCCGCAGCAGGCTTGGGCGCGGCGGGCTTGGCTCCCGGCTTCGCCTTCATCGACGAACCACAGAAGGGACAGTCCTCGACATCGTCATCAATGATTGACTGACCGCACGCGGGACAAACCGGGAAGTCCATATTGCTGATTCCTAGGAAGAGACCGAATTGAGAGGGCGGGATTCTAGCGAGGCCTCTCTGAAACGAACAAACCAACGCGACCAGCCCGAAGCGTGAGCGAGGACGAGTCTGGTGAGGCGTGCTGTTGGTTCCATCGGTCCTCGAAACGCTCGTCCTCGCTCACGCTTCGGGTCGGTGTGGCTATTCACTCACGCGCGGCGGGACTCCCAGCGACTTGCCGCCGTCGATGGCGATGCAGGTGCCGGTCACCATCGCGGCGGCGTCACTCGCGAGATAGACGATCGCCTGAGCCACCTCATCGGGTGAGATCATCCGGCCGGAGGCTTGGGCGAGAGGACTCGCGCTGATGAACTGCCGCTTGGTCGCTTCGATATCGGCGGCCTTCGCGAGGTCGGCGTTCATCATGCCGGTCTCTTCGACCGGACCGGGGCAGACGGCGTTGATGCGGATGCCGTCTTTCGAGTGACACAGAGCGAGGCTCTTCGTCAGGCCAACCAACGCCAGTTTGCTGATCGAATAGACGGGATCGTGAGCGCGCGGCAGCAGCCCCGCGTTGCTCGCCGTGTTGATGATCGAACCGCCTCCCACGCGACGCAGGTGCGGGATCGCGAACTTGCAGCCGAAGAAGGCCGCCTTGAAGTTCGTGTCGAGACACGCATCCCAATCCGCTTCGGAAACATCGTCGATCTGCTTGACCATCCCGATCCCGGCATTGTTGACGAGAATGTCGAGCCGCCCCGCCCGCCCGGCCGCCGAGTCGATCAGAGTTCGCAGGTCATCGAGCGACCGCACATCACACCGGCGCGAGTCGATTCCGAGCCGAGCGAACTCGTCGCGGTTCTCGTCGTGCAGCGTGATGTCGCCCACGAACACGCGGACGCCGAGGCTCGCCAATCGCCGCGCCGTGGCCCGGCCGATGCCGCTTTCGCCACCAGTCACAACGGCCACTCGGCCAGTCCATGTTGATTCGCTCTTGTCAGTCATGTTTCACCTTGTCGAACGCCTGATACTGCCTAAGACCAAAGTAGTTCTTCCGTTGCCTCTAAGGACACTCGTTGGTGAGGAATCGGCGGTCCCCTGTACTACAGTAGTGAGTTCCTCAGGAGCCTTCATCGCTCCTGAGGAACAGACCTCTGCTTGCCTTCTCGGTGCCTCTGCGCCTCGGTGGTTCAATCCTCTTCACGGAATGTCATCGAAGACGGTTTACCGCAGCGGCACAGCGGCGCAGCGGCGCAGAGAAGGCGAGCTGAGAGGAGAGGTAGACGAGGCTCCAAGCCAATCTGCCCACCGTTCCTCACTCACGAGTGTCCCCCACGGGAACGGGATAGCTACTTTAAGGACACCCACTACGAATCAGATGATCCCGTGCAGCGGGCCACCTCGCGCGGCAAGTTGATCGACGCGACGAGTCACTGCGGGGTCTTCGATCAGTGGCGGAGCGTGATGCGGTTTGATGCGGGCGTCGATCACGAGTGGTCCCGTGCAGCCCCAGTGCTTCTGATCGGTGAAGGCTCCGATCCCGTCGATGTCAGCGGCAGGATTCGAGCGAGTGAACGTGACCCAGAGCCAGTTGTTCAGCGTGCGTGCGGCGAACTCGGCGTCATCCACGAGGACGAGGAGGGGGAAGGGGTTGAGGGTTGAGGTTTGAGGGTTGAGGGACAAGCGTTCGCACAACGCGGCCACTTCGGACTTCGGACTTCGGATTCCAGACTCCTGACTCCTCGCTTCCACCACGATCACTCCCGGCAGCGCGACACGCGGGTTGCGAAAGCCATCGGGGAGCGAGAGGTCTGATGGGAGAGCGGTCCCGAGTTCCCGTCGCTTCGGGCCGGCGGCGGCGATCACAACCTTCGAGCCTTGGTTGAAGCCGCTCCCCGAGTAGTCGAGCGTGTCCATTGTCGTGCGCGTTTGGAAATGGAGGTCGTTGCGCCAATCGACTCGCTCTAAGAGGTGACGGAAGAACGCGGCGATGTCGTGGATGTCGAGATCGGGGTTGTCCTCTCCAGCCACGATGAACAGGTACTTCGCCAGCGAGAGCTGTCCCTGCCCGAGGATCGCGTTGGCCGTTGTGAGCAACTCCTGCGGTGAACGTGACGTCGCATACGGGACATACCGTTCGCTGCCGATGGCGAGGAGCAGCGGATGAACTCCCGCCGCATCGACCGCGTGGATCGACTTCACTCCGGCAATGACCGTCGGAATGATCGGTCCGGTGATCTCGTGAATGATCGCGCCGAACGACGTGTCTTCTTGCGGAGGTCGCCCGACGACAGTGAACGGCCAAATCGCATCACGTCGGTGATAGACGTGATCGACAGTCATCACGGGGAACTCATGCTGCAAGCTGTAGTAGCCGAGATGATCGCCGAACGGTCCTTCGAGTTTCGTGTCGCTCGGGTCGATGGTGCCGCTGATGCAGAAGTCGGCATCGGCATAAATCGGCAACCCGTAGGATGCACGCCCTCGTCCGTCCGCCTTCTCCTTCCGAACAATCATCCTCACCGCCCGCCGCCCCAGCGCCGCTCCGAACAACAACTCCGACAATCCTTCCGGCAGTGGCATCACCGCCGCGAGCGTCATCGCTGGCGGACCGCCAGCGAAAATATTGACTCTCAGTTTCTCACCACGCTGAATCGCGGCGGCATGATGGACGCCGATGCTGCGATGAATCTGATAGTGCAGCCCGATCTCGCGATTCGGCACGTAGTCGTTGCCGCTCAGTTGAACGCGATACATGCCGAGATTCGAGTTCTTGAAGCCCGGCTTGTCGGGATGCTCGGTGTAGACCTGCGGCAGCGTGATGAAGGCCCCGCCGTCGTTCGGCCAACTCTTGAGCTGTGGCAACTGATCGAGCGTCGTCTCGCATTCAACAACCGGTCCCGAGCGAACACGTCGCGTCCACATCGACCACAGCGTGCGCGGGACATCGAGATAGCGCAGCGGCTTCTGCGCGAGCTGGCTCGGGTCGATCTTCAGCTCGACGAGATGCCGCACTGCTTCGAGAGCATCTCGAAAAATGAACCGCGTCCGGTCGAGTGTGCCGAACAGATTCGAGGCCATCGGAAACCGACAGCCCTTCACGTTGGCAAACAACAGCGCCGGCCCCCCCGCCGCATAGACTCGCCGCTGAATTTCGGCCGCTTCGAGACACGGATCGATCTCCGCGTCGATGCGGATGAGTTGTTTGTGTCGCTCCAAATCGGCGACACATTCTTGAAGGCTGCGGTAACCCATGTGGAAGTTCGGAATGCGGAGTGAAATCGTTCGGGTTGGTGATCGATGGCTGTTTGTGGCGGCGAATTCTAGCCGCGTTCGTTCACGCGGCGAGCATGAAGTCGCAGGCTCTTTTTATTTCGCACTCCGAACGCCACATCCGAATTTCGCCCTCAGTCCACCGGCGGCTGCCAGTCGCCCCAGTGCGAGAGATAGTGGGCGTAGACCGGCAGCGCGGCGCTTTGTTCTTCGAGCCACTGTTTGGTGGAGGCGACCAGCTCACGTTCGGCGTCGAGCGTCAGCTTGCCGAGCAGGACGCGCGTGCGGAGGAACACGAAGTAGGTGTCGAGGACATCGCAGCGACAGTAGTCGTTGATCTCGGTCGACTCGCCCCGATCGAACATCCCCTGCACTTGCGAGCCATCGACACCCACTTTGCCCGGCTTGCCGACCAGATTGGCCAGCAGGTTGAGGCCACCGCTCAAACGTGCCGCTCCGAAATTAGAGAGCAGGTCGAATAGATCGAGATGCGTTTCGATGTTGTAGCGGTTGCGAGCCTGCTCAAAACTGCGGGCCTCGACGTTGAACCAGGCCGGGACCGGGTAGCCGTAGCGGTAAGCGGCCAGTTCGAGCACGGGAAGGTCGTAGCCTCGCCCATTGAAGCTGACGAGCGTCGGTCGGCCGTAATGATTCCAGCCCTGCCAGAAGTGCCGCGCGATGACGTGCGGTCGGAACTGTGGCGCATCCAGGACGGACAGGTCGAGCAGACGGTACTCGGCATCGACCTTCGCCACGGCGACCGAAATCGGCAGCATGAACGTCACCGGCAACACGTCGCGGCCGGTCTCCGCGAGGAGCTGGGCGCGATAGCGGGCAATCGCCTCGGGACCGGAAAGCCCTTCGCCCGGATAGCGAATCTTCGAGACAAGAGGTCCGTCAGCGATGGCTTCGATGTCGAAGATGAGGTACTCGACGTGTGGTTTGCGATCGGCGGTAGTCATGTTTTTTCCGCGAACGGGACGAGCGGCTTGGGAACGAGTGCGGTCTCTGCGTACCATAGCCCGCCCGCGCGAGACCGCAAACGCAGTACGACCGACTTCTGCGGGTTGGTGTCGGTAGGTCATAGTTTCGAGTCGCCAAGTGGGCGTCTCGGATCGCGTCGCCATTTTTACCAAGGATCAGCCCGTGACATTTGCCTCTTCCCGTCCGATGACGCTCGACCAGTTCCTCAAGTTCGTTGGAGTCGTCGGCAGCGGTGGCCAGGCCAAGCTGGCGATTCAGGACGGCTACGTCATGGTCAATGGCGAGTTGGAAACGCGCCGCGGCCGCAAGCTGGTTCCGGGCGATGTGATTCTCGTCGATCAGAAGCACGAGTTCGTGGTGCCTGCGAGCGATGCGGCTGAGTAGTCCGCAATTGGCAGCTCACTCGCGGCACGAATCATCCTCGCGCGGTCTGTGATAAGACATCTGAGCGGGGCGGCGTCAGAAGAGCTGGTCGCGAGCATCGCAGGGGTGGGACAAGAGATCGCGGCGATCGAACACGAGGCCCGCCCGCCGCTCAATCTTCCGCCGCAGTCGATGATCCCGTCGCTCAACACACGGTCGCTTCAGTTCTCGTATCGGCTCGACGAATTGCATCTGCCAGACAGTGCTAGGCAAGGGGGCGTTCGCCCGCACCTCATGGATCGGCCGCTCGTCTGCCCGCGCTGCGAACGTTACCGAGCTTTCGTCACGGCTGCCCGTGTTGTGGCTCGGGCCGCATCGAGCAGGAGTCGCTCATTCACCACTTTGCCTGCGCAAACGTCGGGCGCGTCGAAGCGTTCGAGATGAGCGACGGGATGGCCTGTCCCAAGTGCCGCGTCCGGCATCTTTCGGTCGGAGCCGACTTTGAATACCAGCAGGGACCGAACCGTCGTCACGTTCGAGTGCCGCAAGCATCTCGATCTGTCGTTCTTCTGGTACGCGAACTTCCGCTGGCCGAATTTCGGCATGATGCTCGAACGCTGGTTCTTCAACGTCGTCTGCGTCTACACGTTCTGGGGCTATGCGTATTGGCTGGCGTTCGTCTTCTCCGGCGATCTGCTGAAACTGCTGATCCTGCTCTACCTGATGCAGATTGGCTTAGAGACCGGGCAGTTTCTGTTGCTGCTCTGCTAGTCGTACACACCGGGGCGTGACCTCTGTCTCGCCGCCGTGCTGCCGTTCTATCAAGTCTTCTTGAAAGCGGCCGACCTCGTCGCCGTGACGGAAGAACTCTTCTTCCGCAAGTCGCGCGACGACAACTTCGTCCCGCTGCGAGTCCGCGAAGCGACGCGGCACTGGTGATGACGTGCGGTCGAGCAGCCCGTTGAAAAACGTAGGGCAAGCCTCTGGCTTGCCCCTTTCTGCGTCTGCATTTACGGGCCAGCGAGACGCTCACCCTACGTTTTCAACAACGAGCCCGACGCGCAAGCAAGGGCAAACCGTTGTCGAAAGTGAAGCCCTCGCTTGCGCGTCGGGCTCGTGATGAACCACTCTGGATTTGGTGCGCATTGACGTTTCCGACAGAAGTGTGAGTCGGACGGCGTCAGCGGAGATCACCCTGGTAGCCGCTTCAACCATGTCTCGCAGGTCTTGAGCAGCGACTGCTTGTCGATCGGCTTGCTGAGGAAATCGTTGCAACCCGCGTCGAGACAGGCTTGTCGATCCTCTGTCATTGCATTGGCGGTGATGGCCACAATCGGCAAGTCACACCCGCTGTGCCGCAGGGAGCGTGTGAGTGTGTATCCATCCATCACCGGCATCTGCATGTCCGTCAGCAGCAGGTTGTAGGGGCGCCCTTCCGCGTTGGCTTGCTCCCGCATTTCGATGGCGATTCCGCCGTGGGCGGCCACGGAAACATCGGCTCCGGCATTTCTGAGCAGCGTGGAAATCAGCAACTGGTTATCGAGTGAGTCCTCCGCCAGCAGAATCCTCCCCTGTAGCCGAGGCGCCGAATGAGTTGCCGTGAGTAACACCGCAGCAGCCTGCGGCTCAAACGCCGAGGTTGTCCCCGCTGATGCGATCGGAGTCGCTTGGAGGGTGGCGGTGAAGACGGACCCTTGGCCCGGTGCGGTGCGTGTCAGCTCGACATTGCCACCCATCAGGCGCGCCAATCGCTGGCAGATCACGAGTCCCAACCCGCTGCCTCCGTAATTGCGAGTCACAGTGGCGTCAGCTTGAGAGAACGCGGCAAACAGTCGCTGCGTCTGGTCGGAATTCATTCCGATTCCCGTGTCCTCCACTACGGCGTTCAGGATCGTTTCAGCCCCCTGACCGTGAGCACTCATTCGTAGAGTGACTCCACCCGACTGCGTAAACTTGATGGCATTGCCCGCCAGATTCATGAGTATCTGTCTCAGGCGCGTCGGGTCCGTCAAGACTCGGACGGGAATCGGGCTGTCCAGCTTGAGATCGAGAGTCAAGCCCTTGGCAACCGCACGCGGACGCAGCAGCGCGACCACACCGGTGACGAGTTCTTGCAGGCTGGTCTCGATGCGTTCCAAACGCATCTGCCCAGCCTCAATCTGCGAGAGGTCCAGAATGTCGTTGACGACCTCCAAGAGATGCTCGCCCGCGCTTTTGATCGTGGCGAACATGGACCGGCGTGAGTCGGATTGAACGACGGCGGCCTCGTCATCGGCGAGCAATCCCACATTGCCCAAGATGGCCGTCAGCGGCGTGCGAATCTCGTGACTCATGTTCGCGAGAAACTCGCTCTTCGCGCGGTTGGCCGCTTCGGACTTCCGGCTGGACTCAGTGAGAACGGCTTCCGCCCGCTTCCGTTCGGTGATGTCGCGTGCAATTCCAATGACACCGGCCACTTTCTGGTCGCCATCGTGATAAATCGACCTGGTCGTCAGAAAGGTCCGCCTGACGCCATCACAGATCAGAGACTCCTCCTCGGTCACGGGTAGGCCCGACTGCATGACGCGGAGATCAACGGCCCTGATCGCTGGCACCACTTCCGGATCGAAAATGGCCGTGTCATCGTGATTGAGGATGTCACTGCGGGATTTGCCAATCACGCGCAGGAAGGCCGGATTGCACAGCCGGTAACGTCCCTCGACATCCTTCACGAACATCACGTTGTCGGACTCTTCAAAAATCGTCTCGAACAGGTTCTTCTGCCGTTGCAGCTCGATGATCTTGTTGGACAACTGACGATTCGCTCGCCGCATTTCGAGTTGAGCCTCGGCCTGGCGGGCCAGTCGCTTGAGAGTGGTCAATTGGTCGGGCGAGATGTCTCGAGGATCGGTGTCAATGACGCATAACGTCCCTAACGCGAGTCCCTCGGACGAATGCAACGGCACCCCGGCATAGAAGCGGATGAAGGGTTCGCCCGTCACCAGCGGATTGTCAAAAGTGCGGGGATCCTGCGTGGCATCGCGGATGATGAGTGGAGCGTTCGTGAGGATCGCGTGGGCACAGAAAGCCGACTCGCGACAGGTCTGCGTCGCTCCGAGTCCGACGGTCGATTTGAACCATTGACGCTGTTCGTCGATCAGACTCACCAAAGCGATCCGCGTGCCGCACAACTCAGAGGCCAACTCCGTGAGGTCATCGAACCCCTGTTCGGGGGCCGTCTCGAGTACCCCGCACTCGCGCAACACCGCGAGCCGTTCAAGTTCGTTCAGCGGCAATGCAGCTTTCGGCATGGAATACCCCTGTGTTGGCGGACAGGATCAAAGATGCAGGCAGAGCTTGGTTCAATCGACATTGCTGATGGGTGTCAGGCATCGATTCGCACCCCGTCGGCAGAGCAGTGGGATTACGATCGCCACGCCACTTCGCCGACAGGACTCACTCACAGGGCAACCCCGCCCCTACAACCGCCCCTTGAATCCGATACGAAACAACATAGCTCACCGTTTTGACGAGCTGGGCGTCAACGACACGAGAGACCAATTATTCCTCTCGCGATCAAGAAACTACCCAGCCACCCTCAGGTGTCCTCGGCCACGGGGCAACTGAGGCTCTTGCTGTACATTCCAGACCGATCAAAGCAGCAAGGGCGTCGATCTCCGTCCGACAGCTTCGAGACGGCCACCTTAATTCGCTTCGCGCGAGTCTCGGCGCGTTTGCCGGAGGTGATCCAGTGAATCCAATCCCTGCGAGCGAGCGGCGTGATGTCCGACCATGTCTCCGACGCTTTCGGTGGAGCGGCCGACAGAGCGTGTCGCAGATCATCCGGAACCTCAGGCTCGGGTTCGACAGCCACAGGCGCGATCTCCAGCGTGACGAGGTCGCCAGCCTCCGCACCCGCGGCCTCGCGCAGCGTCCGATCCACTTTCAGCCAGTGGCCTCCTTGTCCGTCTGGCTCCAGCGTGGCTCTAAAGGCACAGCCGTTGAGGGTACCTTCAACCGATGTCATGCCCCGTGAAGGGAGCTTCGTGCTGGCGTCATTCGGTAGAGTTAGAAAGGTCCACGACTCGGACTTCGCGGCCGCTTTCGGCCGGAGGAGTTTCGCCGTGAAACGTATCTTGGAAGCGGTTTTAGCCATCATCTCCTCTCCGCCGCCGAATGCGGGGTGGCTTGGCTTGACCGGCTCCGTGTTTGAAAGATGTGCCACCGCTGCGGAGTCCTCGGAGAAGCAGTGCAAACGAGAAGTCGTACTCAAGGAGAAAGCCACCCCGCGAACAACACTGCTTCTCCGAGGACTCCGCAGCAGTGGCAATCCTCACTTCACTTACGAACCAGGCAAGGCCACCCCGCCCGGCGGGGCAGTCATCAGGATAGTTGAAGTGAGGATTCTCATTCTCATAGCGCACGGCATCTTGTTCATGTATTTGACCTAACGAACAGGTTAAGCGGCCCGGACAAGCGGCGCGATGGATGAGAGACGATCATTTTGGGGCCGACTTCGCAGGCCGAAAACCCGCCGCTTGTTCGGGTCCGCTTGAACCGCTTGTTGGGCATTGACCTTTGTCTTTTGTCTTGCCTGCTTTGCCTTTTTTATTTCTCGTCGGTCTTCAATTGTGCAGAACTCCCAAGGTTACCTCCAGTGACACCTAACGACTTCAGCACTTGATTAACAAAATCCCAATCAATACTCATCGACGCCTTTAGTTCATTGGTTGAAACTCCTTTCAGAAAAGGCAATGGGAACATCACTTTTGAAGCGGCGAACTCAGAGTTCTCTAGCTGTGCTCGCAATTCATTTGCAAGACGGGCAGACGCAGCCATCACATCTACTTCGTTAATTCCCAGTTGAACCTCTCTTAAAGACTGATATGCAGCGAATTGCACAGGCTCCGGTAAAGAGACAACCTTGAGTAGTTGTGCTAAATACCGCGATATAATATCGTCAGCCGAACCACTGTGAATGTTTCCGATCGCGCGCAACGCGTGAGTCCGCACAGATGAAACGGGACCTTCCTCTACCAACTTGCGACAAGAGTCAATAAACCTGTCGTCAAGCTCAGGAGAACGCCATCGCGACAAGTACATTTGGATCGCAGCTATTTGCACTTTCGAATGGCTATTGTGCAGACAGTTCAATGTCGCAAACGCAGAATCTCCCATGGCGCTGTACTGGTCGCCAGCGAGGTCTTCGACTATATCGAGGAGAATGGATATGGACATTAGTTTTCCTTATTAATGAGGCGCTCGTCGTTCACAAAAGACTGCATGTCCTCAGAAAAGACCGGGGTAGGCTCGAAGGAATAGAATCTCCATGCGTTCAAGTTCTGCTGCCAAACGAAGTGCAAGGTCAGGGTTACCCATCATTCGAGCGAGTGCAATCATTTCGACATACGCAGCTCGCATTTCCAAGACAACAGCAGGGCCTCCAAACGGTAAGGTTGTCGCTACAGTTGTCGCTGCGCCATAAGTGCCGACACCAAGAACTACTTCAGCGCCAACAACGGCACCGACTCCGAGCGGTACGGATACGATGACCGTGCCGGTCAAAATCGCTGCGTCGCTGGCGTTTGGGGGAATCGGGGCAACGCTCGTGATTACGCCGCCAACGGTGTTGCTCCATCCAGTGCCGAAAGTTCCATTGAACCAGTTCGCGTAGTTATCCAGCCAACTGCCGGAAGCAGCGCCCGGTACGGTGGGTGCGCCCGCAGCCTGTACTGCACGAGGCTTGACGGCTACGGCAAGGGCGATGTTTCCATTGCGAGTCAATGCAACCGGAGCATCGAGATCGTATCCGCTGTCTCCTTCCTGTGAGATGGTGGTGAATGTCCCATCTTGACCAATAGTGATCTCCGCCGATGAAATACCACTGTCTGACGTGATTACAACGCCGTAACGGCTCGGTTGGGAACTCGACGCCAAGAGAACGAATCCACTTCCATCGGGCGCAGCATCACCATCCGCGTGGTTGGACAGTGGGATGACCATCACCTCAACGTCTTGTGCCACGGCACTGCTCGGTGAAAAAACGCCGAGCGCGGTTGCTGTGATCGCGCATGCAAACAGCGCGACACATTGAACTGAAGAACAAAGCCGACTTAAATTTCGCATGTTTCACTGCCGTTTGAAAAACGTTTCTACCGCTCAAATCAGCGCTGGTCCAAAATGGATGCAGTAGCTGTAGGGTGCGTCGAGTCTT
>CAMAYU010000174.1 GCA_945862235.1 Schlesneria paludicola DSM 18645 | reverse complement strand
GGGCGGCGTCAGCCCCCCGGTTTTCTTGGACATCAACTCTTCGTCGTTGTAGCGAAGAACCAGGGGGCTGACGCCGCCCCGCTCGGATATCGAGGTAGAGGGCTTACGCCCAAGAGGCAAACTGCCCTACGAATCATTCTGGAGAACAGCCCCTCTCAAATCGGCTTCTTGCGCACGAACACCACCTGCCCATCTCGCTCTAGGCCGACCTTCCACTTGTCGTCTTCCTTCATCTTCTTGATGAGCGGTTCGCGATAGTCCTTGTCGAGGACGATCGTGTTCACTCCGTAGCGATCGAAGATTTCTTCCCATCCGGCTCGCTGTTCGATCACCTGCATGTACGCCTGCCAGATGTCGCGCGGCACGAGGTGCGCGTGCGAGTTGACGAAGACTTTCATTCCCGGTGGGCCGCTCCATTGCAGGAAGTCGCCCCATTCGTAGGTGTTGAAGACCAGACCCTGTGGCGGGTTCTCTTTGAGGTACTCGACAGTTGCGATCGGCGTGTACGTCGAGACCGCCTTCTTCAAGGCCGGGTTCTTCCCGTGCATCACTTTCACGCCCAGTGGGCTGTATCCGAAGCTGATGAACACCAAGCCGACCGTCACGACCGACCACTTGCCAGCTCGCGGAGCCACTGCGGGGATGAGCGGTTGGCGGCACGCAGCCCGCCATGCCGAGTAGCCATGCAACGCGACAAGACATGCGGCCACCGGTGCCCACCAGACGATCAGCCGGTTGCTCCACAAGGCCCCCGCGCCGAAGACGACCAAGGCCAGTACTTCCCATGTCTGAACGCGACGCGGTGTCCAGCGGAAGAGCATCGCCAGCAGTACGGCCACGGCGGCGAACATCTGTCCCTGCCCCTCTCGCAGACTGAGCGGACTCCACTCGGTCAGCTCTTGGAGGTTCTCATTCGATGAGAACCGCAAGGCCTCGGCATAGAGTTCGATCCCATACGGATTGAGCAACACGGCCGCAGCCGCGAGTTCCAACAACAGGAAACTGCGACGAACACGGTCATCACGCAGGACGCGCTGAATCGAACCCGTGCGACGCAGCAGATCGACCACGCGACCGACCACACAACACCCGAGCAACGCCAGTCCCATGAGGAACGAAGCATGCACATTGGCCCACGCGGCAAACAACAGGGGGACGAGCAGCCATTCGATCGGTCGCGGCCGGCGACTCGTGCAGATCGTCAACAATGCGATGAAGCAGACCAAACCAGCCAACTGCGGCCGCTGCACCATCAACTGGCTCCAGCCCACCACCAGAAACACCATCACTGCAGCCAGCCCAAACCAGCCATTGCGACTCGAACGATACGCTCGCCACGCCAGCAGGCCCGCACAGAGTGAGACCGACAGTGCGTAGAGTCCCTGTAAGCCTGGCACTCCCCAACGGCTGATCGCTCCCCAGCCGATCAACTGGCTGAGCCACGCGGTATCGACGAACCGCATCCCCTTCGCGAGCGGCATCAACGGTTCATGGATTGGCAGCGACTGCGTTTGCCAAATCAAGCGGCCATACGCGAGATGCCCCCACACATCGGTGTGCCACAGCGGTCGGAAGCAGAAGAAAAGGAAGACCAGCCCGATCGTCAGCGTCAGCCCCGCCATCGCCCGCGGACTGCGTAGATAGAGAGGCGTGTGATCTTCCAGCACCGACAAGTCCGGTCCGTGAGACGGCTCCGGTACGAGCAGCTCTTCGTCCGTTGAGGGGGCTTCAGCCAGAGTTCCGCTCATCAATTCACCTGCAATACAAAAGGCTCAGCAACGGGAAGCAATCAAGACCGGAAGCCCACTCGCGACATCGCACACGCCAGCCGCGTAAGAACTTTTGACGTGACTGATGAACAGTCCGAATCAGGTGAGCCGGGCGGCATCAGCCCCCGGACTCTTAACTGCGATCGCAAGAATCCAGGGGCTGACGCCCAATGGCACTCACTTTGTCATTCACTACGTGAGCGGCATTGGGCTGACGCCGCCCGGCTCACCACTTCTGTCGGAAACGTCAACATTGAGTTCGTCGGAATGATTTGCGGGAAGCATTCTGAGGAATCCCAGTACCGTCGATGAGGCACGGCGTCACCATCTCGCTTCACTAGACTAGCGCCTAGTCCCCCGCCACGTCGCAGGGAAATTGAGAATCCTCTGCTAAGACCGCCTCCCAATTCGGACCATCGCGATCGTAGCGCCTCGCGCAATGACAACGATTGCACCAATCGTGGCGGTCAGTGCGACGGGATGCGGTCCGCAGCAGCCTTGGTCGTGAAGTGATCCGTAGCCGGCCAAAAGCGGGTCGGGCAACTATTCCAGTCTTTCGTTTTTGAGTCTGAACTCCCAAGGCTGATAACGAGTCGAGGTTGAGGGACAACGCATCGTCGATCTCGTTGTTTCTTCACATTGTGAGATTGATTGCGACCGCGACCGGCACTTGCCGCTCGCGGTCATTTCGTTTTCAGAGTCTGGCTTTGGTCCGGAGTTGTGCCTGGAGGGGATGAACCACCGCCGCGTGATTTCCTGATTCGTCGCGGTTGGAAAATTCTGGTCAGAGAAAATTTGACGCACGCGATTCGTGACCTAGGCTCAGATGTCGGCCAAGTTCACTGCGGGACGATGAGCGAACGCTCTCCGTTCTGCCGAGTTCGCTCGACACCAAGTTCTTACTCCGAGAGGGTGCAGGGACGTTCGTGACCGCGCGTTGTAGCGACGATTACACGGGTGTCTCATTTCATAGTGGCTGGCGTCTCTGGTGCGGGACGCGGCTGTGTCAAACAGAGAGAGGGATTCGATGAACAAGTTCATGAACAGCGTTAAGGACTTTTTGGTTTCGGAAGATGGACCAACCGCCGTTGAGTACGCGGTCATGCTCGCCCTGATCGTGGTCGTTTGCATTGGTACGGTGCGCAGCATCGGAACCAATGCCAATGCCAAGTTCGCGGCCGCCAATGCCGGACTGTTGTAAGCCTGAGTGTTGCTCGGCTTCGACCGTACTTCCAAGTTTGTCCGCGTTTCGGTGCGAGACGCGACCCAGCCCCACGTGAGAGGGATTCCATGAACAAGTTGATGACGAGTGTTAAGGACTTTTTGGTTTCGGAAGATGGTCCAACCGCCGTCGAGTACGCGGTCATGCTCGCCCTGATCGTGGTCGTTTGCTTTAGTACGGTGGGCAGCATCGGCACCAACACCAACGCCAAGTTCGCGGCCGCCAATGCCGATCTGTTGTAAACCTGAGTGCGGCACAGATTCGTTCGTACTTTGAAATTCGCCCGTGTTTCGGTGCGAGACGCAGGCGATTCCAACACGAGAGAGAGGGATTCCATGAACAAGTTAATGAACAGTGTTAAGGACTTTTTGATTTCGGAAGATGGGCCAACCGCCGTCGAGTACGCGGTCATGCTCGCCCTGATTGTGGTCGTTTGCATTGGTACGGTGCGTAGCATCGGAACCAACGCCGACGCCAAGTTCTCGGCCGCCAATGCCGGTCTTCTGTAATTCGATGGCTGTAATTGCGGCGGATGAGACACACATTCCGCCGGAGAGCAATCTCCGGCGGGGTGTCCTTTTTTCTGACGAACCGCGACCGAGTTGTCGCGAGAGGATTTTTGATGTTTCCATTTTGGTGCGAATTGTCCGGTAGCCAGTTTCTCCAGTGGACCACCGGCGCTGTGACGCTGTTGGTTTGTTTGGTGAACCTGGCCGCGGGATTGCGGAGCAACTGATCGTTCGGTTGCAGGCCAAATATGGAAAGCGAGCCGTAGTGTTACGGACGCAAACAGGCGGGCAGGAGGCCCGCGTGGCAGTCACCCTCACTCCATTTGAAAGGTGTTGAAATCATGGACTGGCAGCAGTTCTTGCAGTCGAATTGGGAAGTCAAGCTGGTCTCGGTCATCTTGATCGTTGCTGCGTATATCGACGGCAAACAGCTGAAGGTTCCGAACTGGATCACGTTCCCGATGGTGTTGTCCGGCCTCCTGTATCACTCGGTGGTCAGCGGTTGGAGCGGTGCGGGTGACAGTCTGAGCGGCATTGGCTGGGGCTTGCTCTGTCTGCTGCCGCTGTATGCGGTCGGCGGGATGGGTGCGGGCGACGTGAAGCTGATGGCGGGCATCGGTGCTTGGCTCGGTGCGGTCACGACCTGCTGGGCCTTCGCCGTGACCGTGGTCGTCGGTGCCGTGATGGCCGTCGTGATGGTCCTGTTTAGCGGGCGCGTGATGCACCACTACCGACAGGCCATCCACATCGCCTACGAGATCATGACGATCAAGAATCCCAGCGTGCTCTTCGCTCGGGCGAAAGAGCGCAAGCCGACCATGTATCTGCTGCCCTACGGCATTCCGATCTGCATCGGGTCGATCGCGTACTTCGTCTACGCAGGCCTGATCTGATTGGTGTCGAGTACGAACTCCGCGACTCAGCCCGCAGGTTCCGACCTTCGGGCTGCTCGAACGTCCAGAACTGACCAGTGGTCGGCGCAACTTTGTATGGCGAAGTTCATCACTAGCCCACCGCGCAAGCGAGGGCTTCACTTTCTACGACAGTTTGCCCTCGCTTGCGCGGCGGGCTAGTTTTGAAATGCGATCCTGTTCCCGAACACACTCACTGCCCGCTCGGACAGTCTCAATGCGAGGCTTCCTTCGAGCGCGGCGGTGGCAAAGCGAGCTGGTCGGCAAGAATCGCCGACGGAGGTCCGCATCGGGCTACGTATTTAGTCAACAGAGCCAACTCGGCTCAAGTTGAGTCCAATACGACGGGCCTCCCGTGCAAACTTCGCTTTCGCCAGCGTCGGCAGTCCAAGCGTTGTAATCGACATCCTCGTTAAAGGCTGAAGAGTTTGACTTCTGTCGGTCGATCATGAATGAGTAGGTGCGGAGTAATCTGCGGAAGATCGATCGGACCGAGGTGACTTGAAATGAATTGCTCTCCCATGAGCAACGACTGCCTGTTCGCAAATCTCGCGCAAGTGGGACGGCGCGAACGAAGGCACCTCGAACACGACAACTTCCTTGCGGAGCCGCAGAGATGAAACCCAACAAATTGATCCTGCTTGCCGTTGCTGCCGGGTGTGGCTTGGTGGCGATGCTGGGCGTCCAACAAATGATGTCCGGCAACAAGGCTGCGACAGCCAAGACCAACATCCTGATTGCCAAGGCCGAAATCGGCCCCGGTATGCCACTCGACAAATCGAACGTCGGATTCAAGGAATGGCCGATCGACTCCTTGCCTGAAGGAGCGATCACCAAGGAAGAAGAGTTTGCAGAACGATCGCTCAAACATCGAGTCGGTCCCGGTCAACCCATTCTGGTGACGGAACTCGGCAAGAAGGGAGACTTCGGTCTCGAAGTACAAATCCCTGAAGGGATGACCGTTCAAACCATGCCGGTCAACGGAACTCAGACACACAGCGGGTTGCTCAAACCTGGAGCTTATGTCGATGTCTCAGCCGCCATTGAGTACGCGTTAAAAAATGGACAGAAGGAACTTCGAATTCAGCCCGTCCTTCAATGTCTGAAAGTCATCGCCGTCGATGACCAGATTGCCGGCACAGAGTCCGCTCCCACCGTAGCGGGCGGAACCGCCAAGGAAGCCAAAAACGTTTCGTTCCTCGTGTTTCCAATCCAAGGAAAATTGCTCCAACTCGCCTTCAAGAAAAGCAACGGTTCGATTCAATTGGCGCTGCGAGGCAAGACCGACAAGACACTCGCCGATGCGGGTGACCTGACCGAAGAAGCGATGACGATGTTGTCGAACCAGATGCTCGGCGATGCCGAAGAACCGACTAGCAGTAAATCCATTAGCACCGTTTCCTCGACGCTAACCTCAACCCCTTCTACTTCCAAACCGAAAAGTGCGATCCGCAGACTGGTGAAGGGTGAGACCAATCCCGCCGTGTCGGAAGTGGGTGACCAGCCGTCAAAGCAGATTTGGAAAATCGAGATCTTCCAAGGAGACAAACGTGAAGTGCAGGAGATCTCTCTGCCTGATGAACCGACTCCCGTGAAATTGCCATCGTCCTTGAATGCCACCCAGAGCTGGTCCATTCCGCTGCTGAAGTTATTCACGAGCGACACCAAGCCCGAAGCCAAACAATCCGGCGAAAGCGGTTCGGAACCGAAGCCCACACTGAAACAGCGTTCCAGCAAAAGACCGACAAGTTCCCCTGAGACCAACGATACGCCAACCAGTACCAGCGCCGAACCTGTCACTGCGGAACCGATCACCGTTCAACCGTGACGTGAAGTCACACCATTGCGATCGGATGTCGCAACAAAACAACAATCCCTCACGGAGGAGGAACCAAGATGCCCAATCAAACCACACTGAGCCGTACGATCGCGCGTCGAATTCTTTCGACCGTGGTGCTGTGCGGCTTTGTGCATTCCGGTGCGATCGCGTCCGACGTGCCGGTTCATTTGGCGGCGAAGTGCTCTCTCCCCAATTACGTTCCAGCAACAGTCGAGTGAACAACCGTTTCACGGTGGTGATCTAAGTAGATCCGCAGGGGAAGTTGTGCAGGTTCATAGGCGGGTCAGTTTTCAAATGACAGGCAAACGACGGATCAAGGTCACTGCCGCAGGCAGTTGACCGGCGTCAGTCACGGAAATCGCGGGCAACGGTGTTGCCCACGATGTCGAGGGGGATGCACGGATGCGAATTGGTATGACCCACTTTCGGAAGGCCACGCGCGGACTGTTCGTCGCGGCTTTGGCAGGCACACTTTGGTTGCAGGCTCCGCCCCGCGCGGTCCTCGCCCAGCAACCCCAAGCCGCTCCCACGCCACGTGCGCCAATTGGCGATGCCGTGCGCATCGTGTCTCCCACGACGAAACTCGAGGTCATCGAGCGTGGAGCCAAGAACATCGAGTTCAAGGAGTGGATCACGCGAGTGGACGGCTTCGATCCGAAGGTCCTCGACGTGAAGGCGCTCAACCAACAAGTCCTCCGCGTGCAGGGACTGGAACAGGGCGTGACTTCGATGACCGTCACCGATAAGTCGGGACAAACGTACTCGATCGACGTGTTCGTCACGGGTGACGCACGACTCCTGCAAACAGTTCTCGACCGTGCGTTTCCAAACTCAGCCATCCAGGCGTCCGTATTAAAAGGGGGTAACATCCTGCTGCGCGGCTGGGTCACGGAGGCTCAACAGATCGCCAGCATCTCGGAAATCGCGAAATTGTACGGCCCCGAGGTCGTGAACCAGATCCGTGTCGGTGGGCCGCAGGAAGTTCAACTGCGGGTGAAGATCATGGAAGTTCAGCGGTCGAAGCTCCGCACCTTCGGAATGAACTTCGCCGTGGCCTCCAACAGCATCGCTTTGGCCAGCACACCCGGTCCGATTGCGGCGCTCACGTCGCTAACGGCACCGCTGGGAGGTCCCCCGATCGCCACGATTGGGCCCAGTGCGTTGAACGCGCCATCGGTCTCGGCCGGGATCACCGGTCAGAACTTCGGCTTCCAAGGCTTTCTCCAAGCGTTGAAAGAAGAGGGCCTGCTCAAGATTCAAGCTGAACCGGTTCTTGTCACGCGCAGTGGCGAAGCGGCTCGACTCGACAACGGCGGTGAGTTCCCGATCCCGGTTCCGCAGAGCCTCGGCACGATCACGATTGAATGGCGCGAGTTCGGTGTCATTCTCGAAGCGCTGCCGATCGTCATCAGCCCGACTCGACTGCGACAGCAAGTCTCCGCCGAAGTCAGTGAGAAAGACGTGGCCAACGGCGTCACCTTGGTCGGCACGTTCGTCCCCGGTTTGACGCGCCGCAAAGTCCAATCGACGGTCGAAATGAACTTCGGCGAAACGCTGGTACTCGGTGGCTTGATCTCGACCCGCATCAACGCCTCAACTCACAAAGTGCCATTCTTCGGTGAGTTGCCTCTCATTGGAGCCGCCTTCAGTAAAAAGCGGTTCGATCATTCTGAAGTCGAGTTGATCGTGATGATCACGCCCGAGTACGTCAGTCCGATTTCTCCCGATCAGTTCCCGCCGCTCGGCCCTGGCCGCACGACGACGTTCCCCACGGATCGCGAACTCTACGGCAGCGGCTTGCTCGAAGTTCCCGAACCGACCGCCGCCGAATGTCCCGACAGCGACCCTTCGTTCTCGGTCAAAGTTCAGACGGGCACGCCTTGGCCCGGCAGCACGATCTCACCGGGGCCGGCCATGTCACCGACAATCGCTCCCGGTTCGGTACCGCTGCACTCGAATCCCGATCTGATTGTTCCCCCCGGTGTTGAGCCCAGTGTGGACCCCGCTTCTGCGTCACGATCACCCGCGAAATCGCGTTGGCCAAGTAGTTCCAGACCCGTCACTCCCGCCAGTCAAATCGCGGGTGGACGAACAACCTCGGGCAACACCACCGCACAGGCGGGTTACAGCTCCGAGACATCCAAATCCGATAACCAAGTTCAACGAGCATCAGGCCAGAAGCCAGCCAGTTCCAAGCCGCTCCCGCCAATAAAGTTTTGAGTTTCGCAAATCACGGTCTCCGTCGTTTCAACTCGTTCGTAACGTTCCGCGCGTTAAGGACAGACCCGTAATGACTGTTGGAGTTTGGTAAGCCGGGTGCCGTAAGGCCCCGGATTCTTCGACAACGCGTCCGGGGCCTTACGGCACCCGGCTCACCACATCCACGCAGACAAACCTCGACGGTGATCGGTGTGCCGATCCTAACCGACTTGGAAACCGTCCATCCTCGACACGCGGGGCGTTGCTCACGCGGTTAAACGAATACGTCCGAATGGCTGTTGGAAAGAGGACTTCAATATGAAAAACGTCATCCGGGTCGCGCTGGTCGATCCGAGCGACGTTTCGCGCAACGCGCTCAAGACGCTGTTGCTCGGCATCGACTCGGTTTGGTTGGAAGCGGAATGTTCTCGCTATGAAGTGTTCAAAGATGTGTTGCAGCAGTCTCAGCCCGACATCGCGTTGGTGACGCTCGACGCCAATCCGCAGCGGGCGCTCGAACTGGTGGGAGCCATTCATCAGGAGCTTCCTGCGTGCCAGATTCTCGTGTTGAGCAGTTCGCAGGAAGGAAGCCTGATCCTGCAGGCCGTTCGCTTGGGCGCGAAAGAATTTTTGCCGAGTCCCCTGAAGCTCGAAGAATTCCTCGGCGCCTTGGAACGAATCCGACAAATCGTCAACAAATCGGGTGGCGCGGACGGACCCGTTCGCACCAGCCAGATCATCAGCGTGGCGGGCGTCTCGGGCGGAATCGGCTGCACGTCGTTGGCCATCAACTTGGGTTGCTGCTTCGCGCAACATCCCGGTCGCAGCGTGGCCATCATTGATCTTGATCTGGCGCTCGGCGACGCCGATGTCTGGCTCGACATCATTCCCGACTACACGATTCAAGACGTGGCCGACAACATCACGCGACTCGATTACTCGCTACTCAAACGATCCCTCACCAAGCACGACTGCGGCGCGTTCTTGCTCCCGCGTCCGATCGAAATGGAAGACCTGCCGCCGATCGGTCCAGACGAAATGCGGCGCGTCATCTCGCTGCTGAAAGCGACTTTCTCGCACCTCGTGATCGACCTCAGTAAGTCCTTCAACCAGCTCGATCAGGCGGCGATGGAAGTCTCGGACGTGATCCTCGTCGTCACGCAATTAGACCTGCCGTCACTGCGAAACGCCGTCCGGCTGTTGCAGTACTTCAAACGTCGCACGGGGCTGTATGAGAAGGTGAAAGTCGTCATCAACCGCATGGGCCTGGACGACAACGCGATCAGTCTGAGCAAAGCTCTCGACACCCTGGGTCATGCGATCTATGCCGAAATCCCGAACGAATACAGCACGATGGTCGAGGCTCGAAACAACGGCGTGCCACTCATCACGCAGTCGCCGAAATCGCGGCTGACCAAGAGCATCAACCAGCTCGCGCTCAGCATTGATGCGCCGCCGGTCGTGGACGTGAAAGTCGATGACCGCAAGGTAGGAGCCAACAAAAAAGGGCTATTCAGTTTTCTTGGAGCAGGGGGACGGTGAGCGTGTGGCGCGAGTGGTTGTGGCCGGGGGGCACACAACCGCTCGCCGCCGCCTCATCGAAAGAGAACCCGGCCCACTCGGCCGGGTTCTCTTTTACCTCACGCCAACTTGAAACAGACTTCCGAGCCGGGCGACGTCAGCCTGTTGGCACTCACTTTCGCACTCTGTGAGCGGCACAGCGCTAGCCCAATGGCACTGGCTTTAGATCATCAGCCGGAACACGCTCGCGTCCGGTTCAGCTCAGAATCGGCGCAGCAATCACTGTCGTGGCCGACGCTGTCAGCGTCGGCTCGGATGCTGGCAGCGTCCACCACGATGGGACAGTGATTGTTGCGCCGGTCCTAAATCATCGAGAACCCGACCCGAGCGCGTTCCGGCTGATTTGCGATTCCGGTGGTCTAAAGTCAGTGCCATTGGCTGCCAGCCCCGCACCCGTGCGGCGTTTCAAAACCAACACCGAGCACCGTTCCTGTTCAATCCAGCTCGAACCGTTTCAACCACTGTTCCCGAGCCGCGTCATCCAGCGGTGGATGAGGTTGAGTGGTTCGAGTGAGGAACCGGTTGCCGACGACGAGGCAGTCAATCTCGGTCGCCATGAAGCAGCGATAGGCGTCCTCGGCGGTATTCACGATGGGCTCGCCACGCACGTTGAAGCTGGTGTTCACGATCACGCTGCATCCGGTGAGCGACTTGAACCGCGTGAGGACTCCGTGAATGAACGGGTTCCGCACGGGATCAATCGACTGCACACGGGCCGAGTAATCGACGTGCGTCACGGCGGGGATGTCCGAACGTGGAATCTTGAGCAGCTCGATGCCGAATGGCTGACCCGAGACCGGAGTCTCCAGCGTATCGCTCACGCTGTTGTCGCTCGGATCACTCAGGGTCGGTGCCTCAGTTACTGTCAACTTTGTGGGTGCCACGGTCACGGAGTCTGCGATGTGGCCGTGAGAGTGGCGAGAGCGTGTTCCACCGTTACACGGCCACGTCGCAGACTCCGTGACCGTGGCACCCAGCAACTCACCATTCGCGACTGTGATTGACGCGCTGCCCTCGCGAGGACGTGTGGGAAACACGGCGTCGCTGCTCGTGCCAAGCCCCGTCCTGCGTGCCGCCGTCACCGGATAGACGAGCAACATGTACGGACTCTCTTGCGTCACGTCGAAGTACTGCGCGGCGTCTTCCACCAGAACCATCGGGGCGAACGGGCGAAAGCTCTCGCGGAACTTGATCTTCAAATTCATGCGAGACTGCATCTCGGGATCGCGCGCGTCGCCGAGGATTGAGCGGCCACCGAGTGCTCGTGGGCCGAATTCCATCGGGCCGCGAGCGACCGCGACGATCCGGCCCGCTGCGATCTCATCCGCGATCCGTTGTTGAAGTGGCACGTCAGCGAGTGACTCCCACACGGCTCCGAGTCTGCGCAGCAGCGCGTCGTCGGAGTCCCCATGTGAGGGAATGCTCGGGCCGAGGAACGCGCCGCGCATCGCATCGGGCTGCTGGACGACGCGAGGTTGTCCGAGTTCGTGATGCCAGAACGAGAGGGCCGCGCCGAGAGCTCCCCCCGCATCGCCTGCGGCCGGTTGAGTCCAGACTTGCTCGAACGTCTGCGACGACGCGAGCAATCCCGTGGCGACACAGTTGAGCGCGACGCCGCCCGCCAGCACGATTTGCCTCTCACCCGTCTGCTGTTGGACGTGGCGACCCATCCTCAGCAGTGACTCATTCGTGACGTGCTGGATGCTGGCGGCGAGGTCCATGTCGCGCTGCGTCACCGGCGACTCGGGCTGACGCGGCGGTCCCTCGAACAGTTCATGAAAGGCGTCGCTCGTCGTCGTCAGTCCCGTCGCATAGTTGAAGAACTTTTGATTGAGCAGCATCGCGCCGTCATCACGCAGATGAACGACTTGCTCCAAGATGCGACTCGCGTAAATCGGCCTGCCGTACGGAGCCAGCCCCATCAGCTTGTACTCGCCGCTGTTGATCTTGAAGCCGCAGTAGTAGGTGAACGCTGAGTAGAGCAACCCGAGTGAATTCGGAAACCGCAGTTCTTCGCGCAGCTCGATCCGGTTTGCGCGGCCGACGCCCCACGTCGCCGTAGACCACTCGCCCACGCCATCAATCGTGAGGATCGCCGCTGTCTCGAACGGAGACGGATAGAAGGCACTCGCCGCGTGTGACCGATGGTGATCGACAAACCAAACGCGACGACGCAGCCCCAGTTCGCGAGCGATCTCGCGCTCGAGCCACAGCTTTCGCGTGAGCCAATCGGGCATCGCGGCAAGGAACCCGCGCAACCCGCGCGGCGCGGTCGTCAGCGCCGTGACAAGCAGCCGCTCAAACTTCACCAACGGCTGCTCATAGAAGACGACGTGATCGACCCCGTCCAACGCCACGCCCGCTTCATCAAGGCACCAACCGATCGCCTGATGCGGGAACGCGGAGTCTCCCTTTACCCGCGTGAATCGCTCCTCTTGAGCCGCGCCGACGATCCGCCCGTCCTCAATCAACGCCGCCGCCGAGTCGTGGTAGTAGGCTGAGATGCCAAGAATCCGCGTCGTCATGGCGTGGTTCCTTTGACGACGGCTTTCGGTACGAGCGTGAGCGTCACGCCGCGATCACTGGCATTGAAGTCGCCTCGCAAACGCAATGCTGAGACGACACGAGTCGCCCCCAAATCAGGGACCATCCAACCGAACGACTTCGCTTCCGTGACGACTCCGAGATCGAGCCACTCGAACGGATCGTCGTTTGCCGAATGCTCGTGACTGTCACCGTCATCGGCGCCGGCCTGCGGTCGCGTTTCAATCCAGAGCTGGGCCGAGTGCATCGCGAGACCGCCATCGAGCCGGATCGAACTGAGTGATACCGGTTGACGGAGGGCCAACAAGACGGAGGGGACTCCGGCAGGCATGAATGGCAGGCGCGCGTCGTCGCTCGGGTAGAGCAGCTTCCATGAGGACGAGCCATTCGGATGTTTGATCCCCTCGACCGGATGGTCTTCATGAGAGGTCGTTGGCTGAGCGTCGCCCGTTGTGACTCGCAATAGGAGGTCGCTGGGCAGGACATCGTTCAGATTCAACGGGAGCGAGCGAACGTGGTCTCGTCGGCCGAGCCGCTCCGCAAAATGCTGCTCCACAATCGTCACCGCTTGTCGCGCGAGGAACCGGCACGCGCGTGGGCCGGGGTGGCCATCGGCGGGGTTGATGCCCCACGCGATGGAGTCGGTTCCGGCCTCGGCGACTTCACCGTACCGAGCGACGAACGTGGGCAGCACGTTGAAGGCGGGGACGCCCGCGTCGCGCCAGACTGGCATGATCGGATCGAGTCGCGGGGCGAAGTGCTTCGTCGAGGGGTGGCCCGGCAACGTGAGCATGAAGCCGGGAAGTTGGTGCTGTGCCATGAGGTCACTCACGCCCCGCACGGTCTCGCGATAGACCGCGAGGTTTGCGGCTTCGACCAGCTTCAACTCCCACTCGCCGTATTCGTAGCCGTACTTCGGTCCCGTGAACGACTTCGCCAGCTTGTGCGCTCGGAGGGCATCGAACTTGGCGACGAGTCGCGGCCAAACACGCGCGG
>CAMAYU010000173.1 GCA_945862235.1 Schlesneria paludicola DSM 18645 | reverse complement strand
CTCATCAGCGGCGACGAAGTGAAAGCACCGCAAGTCGCCAATCAAATTGCGCTGGCTCAGGCCGTGGGCGAACACCGGCTCAAGAAGATTTTCACGTTCCATCGCAACGTGGCCTCGGCAAGATCATTCACCAGCAGGGGGAGCGAAGGAATTGGCACTCACCTTCCCGATTTTGCTGCGTTGCACGTGAACGGAGCCATGTCCACCGCCGCCCGTGATGCTTTGATGAGCGAGTTCAAAGCGGCTCGGCAGGCGGTCATGTCGAACGCGCGCTGCCTGACGGAAGGGATCGACGTGCCGACCGTGGACATGGTCGCCTTCCTGACTCCCAAGCGGAGCAAGGTAGACATCGTGCAGGCCGTCGGCCGAGCGATGCGGACGTCACGAGAGACAGGCAAGACGACCGGCTACATCCTGATCCCACTGTACGTGGAACAGACCAAGGGCGAATCGTTGGACGCCGCCGTCGCGCGGGCCGAGTTCGACGAAGTCTGGGCCGTGTTGCAGGCCCTGCAAGAACAGGACGAAGTACTCGACGACATCATCCACCAGATGCAGGCGGAGCGTCGGCTCACGAAAGGTTTCAACGACTCGCGGCTGCGCGAACGAGTTGAGGTTCTCGGCCCCACGCTGACGCTCGACAAGCTGCGTCGAGCCATCGCCACCCGCTGCCTGGACCGCCTCGCCCGCCCGTGGGACGAGATGGTTCAATTGCTCGTGGCCTACCAGAAACAGCACCGCCACCCGCGAGTCCCCCAATCCGCCCCCGCCCCGTGGACCGAGTTGGGCTTATGGGTCGATCATGTCCGAGCCTTGAAGCGAAACGGCCACCTCTCGGCCGCGCGACAATCTCAACTCGACAAGGTCGGCTTCTGCTGGCGAGTAGACGGCGAGACTCTCGACCGCACCGAAGGTTTGTTGAACGAGGCGGAGTTCATCAAGCTGTCGGGGCTGACCAAGACCGGCGACTATCGCAAGCGAGGGCTAATCAAGCCCGTTGGTCGGGCGATGGCTGGTGCTGGAGTCAGTTTTTTCTATGACCCTAAACAGATTGACGGATTGAAGAAGCAACTGGGAATTACGCTGGACAGCACCGACGGGCTGATGAACGAGAAAGAGTTCATCAATGTCTCGGGGCTGTCCAAAATCGCCGACTATCGCAAGCAAGGACTTATTGAGTCCGCAGGTTTTGCGATGACGAAGGGTGGGCGAGTCAGCGCTTTCTACCAATCCCAACAGATTGGCGAGCTGAAAAAGCAATTAGGGATCACACTCGACAACACGCAAGGATTGCTGAGCGAGAAAGCGTTCGCAAAGGTCTCGGCACTCACAAAAATTTCTGATTATCGCAAGCGTGAACTCATCAAGCCGGTTGGTCATGCGATGACACCGGGGGGAAACGCCAGTGCCTTTTATCATCCGGTACAGATGATCGAATTGAAAAAGAGACTGGGGATCACACTGGACAGCACCGAAGGATTGCTGAATGAGAGTCAGTTCGCCAAAAACTCGGGGCTGAGCGCGATCGCGAAATATCGCGACCAAGGGCTCATCAAGCCTGTTGGGTATGCGATAGCCGGCCCCGCAGTCAGCGCCTTCTACCACCCGGACCAGATTGAGACGTTGAAGAAGGCGCTCGGAGTCACGCTGAAAAGCATCGACGGACTGTTGAACGAGAACGAGTTCAGACAGGCATCTGGACTCACCAAAATTGCTGAATACCGCAAGCGTGGGCTCATCAATCCGGTTGGGTATGCGATGACCAACGCAGGGGTCAGTCCGTTCTACGATCCCCGTCAGGTTGGCGACTTGAATAAGACGTTGGGGATCACGCTGGACAGCACAGAAGGACTGCTGAGCGAAACACAGTTGGAAAAGACTTCAGGGCTGAGTCAGATCGCGAAGTATCGCGACCAAGGACTCATCGAGCCAGTTGGCAAAGCAATTTCCGAAACGCATCTCACCTACTTTTACGATCCCCGTCAGGTTGGCGATTTGAAAAAGAAGTTGGGGATTACGCTGGACAGCACAGAGGGACTGCTGAACGAGAGTCAGTTCATAAAGGCCGCTGGGCTGGCAATGATCGCGAAGTATCGCGACCAAGGGCTCATTAGCCCGGTGGGGCGGGCGATGGCCAGCGGAGGAATCAGCACCTTCTACCATCCGCGTCAGATCGGGGAGTTGAAGAAGAAGCTCGGGATCACGCTAGAAAGCACAAAAGGGCTGTTGAACGAGAAACAGTTCGCAAAGACCTCCGGGCTGAGCCGGATCGCGAAGTATCGCGACCAAGGACTCATCAAGCCGGTCGGGTACGCGATGACAGCAGGTGGATGCATGAGTCCGTTCTACAATCCCAGTCAGGTTCGCGACTTGAAGAAGAAACTGGGGATCACACTGGACAACACAGATGGTCTGCTGAACGAGACCGAGTTCGCGACAATTTCTGGGCTGACAAAAATCGCGACTTATCGCGAGCGAGGGCTCATTGAGCCTGTTGGTCGTGCGATGGCTGGTCCTGGAGTCAGCGTTTTCTATGATCCACGCCAGATTGACGAGTTGAAGAAGCAACTGGGGATCACGCTCGACAGCTCCGAAGGGCTGCTGAGCGAGAAACAGTTCGCAAAGGTCTCGGGGCTGACCAGAATTGCTGAATATCGTAAGCGAAGACTCATCGAGCCGGTCGGAATTGCGATGACCAATGCAGGAGCCCGTCCTCTCTACCATCCGCGTCAAATCGCGGAACTCAAGCAGCGTCTCGCCGAACTGCGATCGCGCTGAAGTTTCGTAGGGTGTGTGGAGTCTTCGGAACACACCATCGTCGGGATCGCGAAGTGATGTGTTCCGAAGACTCCACACACCCTACGTGACTTCAGAATTCCCCGATGACCTCCTGATTGTTGCGCGTGGAAAGTCCGCGCATGATCGACAGATCGATGCTGGCGCTGATGGTGCGCGTCGAGCCGTCCATGAGCAGGAAGTTGCCGCCCCCCACGTGGGGCGAGTAGTAGCTGGCCGGACTGCCGTTCGGAGCATTCAGCGTGTACTGCCTGCTGTGGACAACAACAGCGGTAATTGTGGGTCGCCAGTTCTGGCAGGGAGGCAAAGCGGGGTTGTAAGGGAGCGGACGAGTTGCGGAGTTGTAGATCACCTCCTGGCCGGCAACGATGCCCGCCCAGGCACTCTGTACGAAGCTGCCGTGGCGTTCGCCGATTCCAAGGGTATTGGACAGGCCATCCGTGACATCCGCGGCGCGGATACTCACATTGCGATGGAATATGCCATTGAACGGCTGGTACTCGTAGCAACCGTAGTTGGGATCACCACCGGTCTTCCCGCCGCCGAGATTGCCAACGTAGCTGGTCCCGCCCCCGTCCGTCAGAACCGTGGGCGTATTTGAAACGGAGGGTGGCGAACCGCAGTCGTAAATCTGGATCGACGGCGGCCCAGCATCACTTGGACACCGGAAGGCGCTGACGATCTTCCGTCGCCCGCCCGCATTGACGGGGTCAGTCAGCGGCAGATCGAAGTCGATCGTGCTGTGAAAGTTTCCCTGCTCCAGATAAGGCAGCATCCGCGCAAAGAAGCTCCAACCCGCACCCAGATCGTCCGGTGCGGCGTTGCAGGCTCCCGCAGGCATGACCCACGCGGGATTGGCCAATCGCGACACAATTCCCGGTGGAAACCCATTGTGGACGTCGTGGTAGTTATGGAGGGCGAGGCCCATCTGTTTGAGGTTGTTCCGGCATTGCGTCCGCCGCGCTGCCTCACGGGCCTGCTGCACGGCGGGCAGCAGGAGGGCGATGAGGACCGCGATGATCGCGATCACAACCAAAAGCTCAATGAGCGTGAAAGCCCGACGACGAAACATGGCGCTGCACCTCGTTGGCAACAGACTTGGCGTTAGTCCGGCCATCAGGAGATGTGCTATCGCTCACACAAACATGAATAGAGTGGGCATGGAATGCCGCGAGCACTCGCTAAACGGCGGCGATGATCAACACCAGGGACAAGAACCAAGCCCTGACCGACGCTCCGGCGAAACCATCGTGAGTAGCGTGCTGCGTGCTTCAAAACTTACGAAATCTGAATCGGACGGTCAAGCATGAGCGGACGGGCGGCCAAGTCCAAGCGGAACAACGGCGGGCTGGCACGCCCTGACGCTTTGGGGGAAGGGCATGGTCATTGCCACTTGAGGTTCTGGCCACGCCCTTCGAGGACTCAGAGCGGGCCACACAACTCGCCGCTCTTCATTGGTCTCCTCTCGTCCAAGCAGACCTTCGGTCAAAACGGTGCGGTATCGGGAGACCCGCTCACAACAGGGAACATTTGACGTAAGTGTCCGAAGCGTGAAAATGGACTGTTTGATCTAACTACTTTTCACCAAACAGAAAACCTGACTTCGGATGGCTGCCAACGAGGGTTGGTGGCCTTCCGAGAGGCTTCGGAGCAACAAACACCACGGTTGGCGAGCTTCCAAACCATCTCGGACTGCCGGACGGATAAGTGGCCGTGATTCCGAAAGGGTTCGGAAGCTCGCCAACTTTGGTTACCGAGCTTCCCAGATGGTTTGGAAGGCCAAACGGATAAGTGGCCGTGATTCCAACAGGGTTTGGAAGGCCGCCAACCGTCGTTTTCGCGCCTCTTTTCGACCACTTACGTCAAATCACTTGGGTGGTCACAAGTCGCCAAGCAGCCGGAAAGAGGCCGACTCCGGGGGCCAACCGGCTGACCGCTGGCGGTTCTCCACCGGCCCAAAGGCTTCCCCGTCTCAAGCCGTTCACAGAACCGATGCCAACTCTCCGGGGCCTTCCCGTTAGTCAGTTTCGTAGGGTGTGTGGAGTCTTCGTAACACACCATCGTCGGGATCGCGAAGTGGTGTGTTACGAAGACTCCACACACCCTACGTGACTCAAACCCAAAGCGTCGGCTCGAACGAATGTCTGGGAGTCGCCGCCATACGCATGCTGTCGCACCGTCGAGTAAGGCCACCGCGTTGAGGCCGAGATGTCCAAGCACGGCGAAGATCGTCGAGATGGAACAAAAACTCGGACGCACACGGCTTGTTGCGTCCGACGATCTTCAAGCTGCGGTGGAGGCCCTCACACCACCAACCGTCTGATGGATGGTGGGGATGCAGGCGTGGAAATGGTCAAGAGCCGTTCACCAGAAAGACCTTCGCGGCCAGAACAGCGGCTCCGAAGGCGTGAAACACCAAGATCAGGAATCCGACGCCGATCAGGGTCAGTGAACCGTCGTCTTTTCCCGCCTTTCGACCCAAGAGCCGTGTCGCGACCGTGCCGCAGATCCATGGCCAATGCAGCATCACATGGACCACCACCGCGACAGCGAATGTGCAGAACGTGGTGAACAGGCCATCCAGCCAGTCTGAGAATGTGGCTCCCCAGATCGTCCAACCCACTCCGCCTCTCGGAAACACGACGGCGAGGACTGTCAGCAGCCAAGCTTGGATCAAAAACAGAATTAGCAGGACGACGTCGAGCCAGAAGTTGATCAACGTCTTGTGCCGGGTCCAAAACGATGTCCGCAGAGCGGATGCTGTGGGGCGAGGCGGCGGCGGTGCGGGTAGTGGATCGTCGTCGTCTGAGATCATTGTGGAACGAAGTTTCAGAATAGGTGGTATGCGGCAGTGCTCATCGACGGGATTGACGGGGCTGCTGCGGCAGCAACACGGACGAGAGAGACGTCGGCGACTGCGTGCAAAAGGGACAACGCTCGGCTGGTGGTGTCTCGGTCGAGCGTAGATAGGAGACTCCTCGGCCGACGGTGAGCAGTCCGGTGATGACGACTGACCACGCCGCAGCACGCCAGAGCCGTTTACGAGCCGCTGCTCCCAACAACATGGCACCGGTACCCGTCAGCACCATGAGCGGCACGGTCCCGGCCCCGAAGGCCAGCATGATCAGCGCTCCTTGCAGCAGGTCGCCCGAACTCGCGGCGAGGGAGACGAAGGCGTAGACCAATCCGCATGGCAACAGGCCCGTAAACACGCCCGCCGAAAACGCATTCCGCAGCGCGGGATGTTTGAGCAATGTCGAAAACAGCGAACCAAAGAGACAGCCCGCTCCGAGTGCCGCTGCATTGCGGCGACGCAGCAGCCCCGTGGCGTGCAGTCCTTCCCACACGAGGAACAGCCCCGCCAGCAGCGACAGCGCCGCAGGCACGTTGACGAGCACCGGCACCCGGTCGGCCAGTGTCCGCCCGGCATAACCTGCGATGCCACCAAGTGTCGTGTAGCTCGCCAGCCGGCCGAGGCTGAACACCAACTGACCTTTTAGGTTTTCTTGCAGCGACGACCGGTTGATGCCCAGCATCACGGCAAACCCGCCGCACATGCCAACGCAGTGCGACGAACCGAGCAGCCCACCAAACACAATCAGCCACCAAGGCAACATCATGACACGACCTCATCGTGGCCGACGCTGCCAGCGTCGGTATCAGTCCTTGACGGGTTGAGACGACGGACGCTGGCAGCGTCCACAACGGATTGGGACGACTCCGCGTTTGTCGTTGTTGAGGAATCCGATCGTTCATCGACGGCACTCGCCGCTTCGCTGGCATCAGCGCGCAGCCTGAGTGAATTCCCCAGCACAAACAAACTGCTGACGACCATCAGCACCGCAGCGACGGCGGGATGCAACCAACCGCACGCGGCGACAATTACGCCGAGACTGTTGTAGCCAAAGGACCAGCCGAGATTCTGTCGGATCGTGGAGATGGTTCTCCGCGAGAAATGAATGGCCCACGGCACCAGTCGCAAATCGTTGGGCAACAGACAGACATCGGCTGAGTCACGGGTGACATCGGCCCCGCAACCCATGGCGATGCCGATGTCGGCGGCGGCCAGAGCCGGGGCATCGTTCAGACCATCCCCCACCATCGCCACGCTACCGAACTGCTCGTGGGCACGGCGGATCTCCGTGAGTTTCTGTTCCGGTAGCAACCCGGCCATGACGGGCAGATGCAGTTCCTGCTGCCATCGCCAAGCTCGTTCACGACGATCGCCCGTCAAGACGGCGAGATCGAGATTGAGGTCGCGGCAGGACTCGACCGCAGCAGCAGCTTCGGGACGCAGCGCCTCATCCAACACGAACGCGCCCCGAATCCGGCCTTCCCACCCGATCAGCACGCACGCGGCATCAGCAAGGTTTTCCCGCGACAGCATCGCGGACAACAGCGGACCAAAGGTCAGTCCACTATCGGTCATAAACGACAACGAACCGAGTGAGATGTGGCCCTGTTTCGGCAAGTCCATCCGTAGTCCCCGCCCCATTACGGTCACTATCTCAGGGAGCTTCGACGAACACGTCGTTTCTTCGAGATGACGTCGGATGGCTGCGGAGTAGATGTGTGTCGAACCAGCCACCAAATCGGCGGCGAGGCCTTCCACGACGGACTGCTCGGATTCATCCTCGCACAGCAAACCGCGGACGCTGGGCGACCCGGTGGTGAGCGTACCAGTTTTGTCCCAGCGGATCGCGCGAATCCCCGACAGGCGTTCGAGTGCTTCGCCGCTGCGGAATAGGACGCCTCGCCGAGCTGCCGTGGCGAGCGCCGCCCAGATTGCCAGCGGCGTGGCCAACGCCAACGCGCACGGACAGGCAATGAGGACCACCGACAACGCCGTCAATAATCCGGTCTCCCAGTCCGACCGCAGCCCGTGAACCACGAACGTCATCAGCGACACTGCGGCGATGACTGGAAAGAACCACTGCGACCACTGGTCGGCCAAGATTTGATATCGGCCTCTTTTCAATCGGGCCGAGCGCACCGCATCAACCAACCGACCGAGCGCACCGGCAGAAGCGGGGGCCGTGACTTCAAGAACCAGATCCCCTTCCAGGTTGAGGCTGCCGCCGAGCACCGAGTCACCGAACTGTTTCTCGACGGCCACGCACTCTCCGGTGAAAAACTGTTCATCGACAACACCGCGACCGCGCGTGACCCGGCCATCGACCGGAATGCGTTCGCCGGGGAGTACGCGAACGGATTGTCCCACGGTCACATCATCGCGCGGTGTCATCGCAGTCACACCGGCAGAATCAACACAGCGGATGGTGTCGGGGATCAACCGCTCCAGATCGTCCAGCGCCGCGGATGCCTGCAACCGCCCCGTTGCCTCCAACCAGCGACCGAGCGTGACGAGTACGAGAATCACGCAGGCGACTTCGTAATACACATGTCCGCTCGAACGGATCGTCGAAACGACTGAGACCGCATACGCCGCGACGACACCGGTTAGCAACAGCAAGTCGGTGGACAGTGACTTGCGACGCAATTGCTCAAAAGCGTTGATCGCGAGCGGCCTCCCAAGCAACAACAGAACCGGCGCAGTGAACAACAGCGCACCG
Organism: Schlesneria paludicola DSM 18645; assembly: GCA_945862235.1. Lineage (GTDB taxonomy): Bacteria > Planctomycetota > Planctomycetia > Planctomycetales > Planctomycetaceae > Schlesneria > Schlesneria paludicola_A. The sequence goes on along the minus strand of CAMAYU010000173.1, from coordinate 5,270 downwards.
TATCGCAGGAAGTCCGCCAATCCCACTTCAAATGCCGACTGCGGCAACGCGGCATAACTCCACAAGGCCATCGTCAACATCACGACATTCATCGTGCAGAAGACAGACAGCCCCAGCGCGGTCGCCATCCAACGCGCTTCCCCCTGATCGCCCGTTGAACCGGTCACTGCTGCGGCAAAACGGCAACCGAAGCAACAGTAGGCCTCGTCGCCCGGCAGCACGGTCCCCGTCACGGGCAGGCTGCAATAGCGGCATGCCGTTGAGATGCTGACGGACGGCGACGGACTAGTCGTGGCGTTCATGGAGGAGTCAGCAGTTCCGTCTGGATGGCGGGCAGAAAATATCGAATCACGTAACCCGCCGCGAAGACCCAAAATACAAGCCACATAAATCGGACGTACCACGGAATGACGTTACTGACGTAGGTGTGATACTTCAGTTCTTTCTCGGGCGTGGCAGGAGGCGTCGTCGTCATTCAATTGTCCTTGAAGGTTTAAGCCACGGGAGGCGGTACAGGGCAATGCCATCAGGCTGAGGTCGGCGGTGTCGATCGTTGGTCCAAACGTTGTTCGTTGTCGAACATCGTCCGGCTCGGTTGATCGAGATCGTGGAACGCACCCTGAAACGCAGACCACAGCAGCAGGCAGAAGAAGCCAGCGGTGGCGAGCAGATAGTTGACGATCGGCGTCGCAGCGAACGCGCCTTCCTCGTCCCCCTGCATCACCAGCCAAAGGTCCAGAAACTTGTTGCCGAACCCCAAGATCGTGGGAATCAGCACGAGTGCTGCGAACAGCCAGGTCAACCAGTGGGTGCGATGCGGAGTCATGGACAATCTCACAAGCGATGAACTGCGGGAGACACTACTCGGTAGCGACAATGTTCTTGATGGGCGTCGGCGCGTAGTCCTCGTAGTACGGATAGCTCTCCAGCCACGAGCCGAGCCATTGCACATACGTCATCAAGGCCAGGCCGCGAGTGTTCGGTTGATCCGGAGTGCCGTCGAACAGCCACGGGTATTGCGGCATCGGCGATTTGGGAGACAGCATGTCCGGCTTGAAGAAATGCACCGCATGCCAATCATTTGACCGGCGGCCTCCTTCGCGACTCAAATCGGGGCCGACGCGGCGCGTACCGAACATCACCGGTCGTTGTAGGCGGTTCTGATACTCCCACGATTGGGAGACCGGCCCCCAGCGGCGGTCTTCGTTGGACACCGGCCGCACGAACTGGCTGTGACAATGCCAGCACCCTTCGCCGATGTAGACCTTGCGGCCCACTTCCAAGGCTTCGGCACATTTCTCGTCGTACCACTCACCAGCCTGTTGCGGGTCGGCGGGAGGTTGACCGTATGCCTTCTCAAACGCGGCTGGATAGCGCTGCGCCAAGTCTTCAAATTGATAACGCACGTTTCCGTTGACCACCTGCTTCACCGTTTTCTCAGGCAAGTGGCGGTACATCAGAATGGGGATCACGGCGTTCGACAGAAACGCGAACGCGAAGAACCCAACTCCGGCGATCAACAGAATGCCGGACTTCTTTTCGAACATGGATGCGATTCCTTGTTGTCAGGCGACGGAAGTTTGTTCTGGTCCCCTCGCCCCGGCTCTGCGGGGAGAGGGTTAGGGTGAGGGGTCTTCAATTGTCACACCGACGCGGCAACTGCCCGCGACTTCTGCCACGTCTTGAAAAAGTTGTAAATAAACAGCAATTGCACGGCGAACATCACCAGACCCGCGACAATGCGCACGGACCAGAATGGAATCGAGACCTGCACCGAGGACTCCCACGGTTGCAGGGCGGCCCACGACCAGCCTTGGAACAGCCCACAGAGGATCAGGTCGCCAGACATCAACATCAGTCCACCAGCCGATCCCCAGAAGTGCCATTCGCACCACTCGGGGTTGTACCAGTCGGTCTTCAGAATCCGGGGCACGAGGTATGTCATCGCACCAAGCTGCCACATGCTGAAGACGCCGAACATCACCATGTGCGCGTGACCGACGACCCAATCGGTGAAGTGAATCAATGCCTGAAACGTCAACGTGGTTTGCAATGCGCATTGCAGGCAGGTCAGGAAGTAGAAGGCGATGCCCGTGTAGAAGTAACGCAGCGGCAAGTTGCGAAGCACTTCCCCACCGGTCCCCCGCAGCGTGCCGACGAAGTTGATGATGACGGTCAGCACTACCAACTCCAGCGCGATCGTGGACAGCACCGCCCCGTATTGCAGGAACATGGGTATCGGCGTGTACAGGAAGTGGTGAATCCCCTGTAACGGGTAGAAGAACGCCAGTCCCCAGAACCCGACCAGCGACAGCCCGTGGCTCCACATCGGCCGCTTGAGCAGAATCGGCACGAAGTAGTACATCATGCCCCAGCCCAGCGGCGTGACGAACAGCCCGACCAAGTCGTGAATGAACAACCCACCCACCGCGCCCGCGCTGGAACCGCAGACGAAGTACTCGGGGACAAAATTGCCCATCGCGTACGTCAGAAACGTCCAGACCAGTGCGGCGAGGTAGTACCACAGCGTCACATACATCGGCCCGCGGACCTGAATGATTGGAGCGCCGAAGTTGATCGCCACCAAGAGCAGTCCGACGAGCGCGAGCGGGTCGATCCATACCGGGGTCTCGCCCCACTCCACCCCTTGCGCTTCACCGAGCAGTATTCCGACAGCGGTTGCCAGCACGACAAACTGCCACGCACCGAAGATCACGTACGACAACGGCCGGCTGAGTACGGGCCGCAGCGTCAACCGAGGAATGATCCAGTGCATGATCCCCAGGAAGGCATTGGCGATGAACCCGTAGGCGATGGCATTCGTATGCACCATCCGCCAGCGGCCGGGCGAGAACAGTTCGATGGCTGGCAGCGGATTGTGCCGGATCAACTGCAACCCCATCAGCACGCCGGCCGTCATGGAGATCACCATGAAGGTCAGCGCCGCCACGAAGTACCACAGGACGAGACGCTCCTCGACCAAATCTTCATGCCGCGGCAGTTCGGCGTCGGACACAGTTAGCGATGAAGTCATATTCATTCCATGCGATCGTTGAATACAGAAACAGAAACAGACTCGGTTGGAACCTCGAAGCCGGGAGCGCTGGCGGCTTCACTCTTCAGTCACCTGTTGACGGTTGCAGGTACGGTTGGAACCGACCCAGCGGATAAGCCAATGCCAACGTCCAGCCGAAGATGAGATGCGTCACCGCCGCGACCCAAATCGGCAGAATGGCGGGGTCTGTGATCCAGTTGCCGCCGAGAAGTGCCGGCTGCAGCCAGACGAGAATTCCATAGAAATTGACTAACCACAGCACCAGCGACAGGACGGTGGCCACCAACAGCCGGTACGCAGTCGATTTCCCGATCGTCAACCGTGCCAGAGCGATGAAGAACGGCACACCCAGCAACATGCCGGTGGCGAGGTACAGGCAACAGCCGATGGCCAGCATGACACCGTCGCCAATCACGTAGACATCCGTCTGCTGTGATGCCAGTTCCAGCGCCCGTGCCCCCAGAGGAAATGTCAGGTAGACGCGGATCAACTCCAGCGGACTTTTCCCGGCAATCGGTGCTCCGATGATGTTCGCCAGCAGACTGGCCATCGCGCCAAAGATGCCCAGCAGAAAGCCGGTCGTGGCGTAGTACTCCAGATAGAAACCTTTCGGAGGCCACTGTCCGAGGGTCTCTTCGGTCGCCAAGTCCGACTCCAGCCGCTGCATGCGTTCGTGGAGTTCAGTCAGTTCTTGCAGCTTGTGTTGGTCAACGGTCATCGTCGTGAGTTCCCTGAAGGCATCTCAATCGCGTGGATTCACTGGGCTGGTTGTGGCGCGGGCTCTGTCGCGACTGGCACATAGGGTCGGATGGGACCGGGTGTGGGACTCTGGCCTTCACGGCGGCGACTCGACACGCTCAGCACGTAGGCCACCAGATCCCAGATCGTGTCCGGCTCATCTCGCAGAGCATTCGCGAAGCTTGGCATCGGAGTGCCGTTGATCCCGGAATAGATGCGCCGATAAATGTCGAGTGGCCGCGTCCCACCATGCAACATGCCCGAAGTCAGGTCGGCGGCCCGTGTGGGATGCCCCCAGACGTCGTTGCCCCGGTTATCCAGCGTCTGCCCTCGTCCGTCTTCGCCGTGGCACTTCGAGCAGCCCTTCGTGAGGAACGCCCGCTTGCCCCGTTCGACATGAGTTGTCGTAAACTTTGGTGCGGACTTGAGCGGCTGAACCTCATTCTCCTCGGCGTCATTCCACCGGCGTAAGACCGTGGTCACGAGGTCGGCCTTCACCAATTCGGGATCGACCTCCTGTTCGGACTCGGCCAGGTCAATCAGCTGTTCCTCCAGCTCGCCGCGCCGAGACAACATCACGACGTAATCGACCACGGCCTGGAGATCGCGATCGTGCAACAGGTTGAAGCCGGGCATCGACGTACCGCGAATCCCCTGCCGCACCGTTCGAACCAAGTCCTCGCGAACCGGGCGATGTCCGTAAGAAGCCGAAATGAACTTAAACATTCCACGGCGATAATCGCGAGGCTTCGGGTACATGTATTTCGCAGCTGGCCCCGCTCCGTCACCACTGACGCCGTGACATTGCACACAACGTTCTTGGTAGACCGCCTGCCCCCGGGTGAGATCCACTGCGGGGGCATCTTTCTCCGCCACGAGAAGTGGCTGCTGGAAAGAGCCGGTGTACTTCACCAGTTCGGCCTGCGCAGCAGTTTGCAGTCCCACGGACAGTTCGCCGAGCTTAGGAGCGGCGGCAAACTGGGGGCTCTCCGTCCGCTGACAACCCGTCATGCCCAGGGCGAGACAGACCATCCAAGCCGAACATCGCAAAAATCGGGAATTCACTCGCACGCTCCCCACGAGATGGCATTTCCAACAGCGGATCATCCACGACGCCGCATGATTCAGAGACGCTCATTCCAAAAGCAACTGCGATGCCAGAGCTGGCACAAATGAACTGGCGTCAATCCACGCAGCCGTTGTTACAGACGATGCCGAGTAGTTCAGCTCGATTCGGTGAACTCATGGGATGCTGAAGTGTAATGCGCGGAGTTCTAGTGTCCGGTCAGGTCTTGTTTTTCGGGATGATGTGAGGGTGGCCGGGGTTGGAGCGCTTGAACTTACCCACATTCTTACAAGGTTTTCCGGTGTCTGTTCGCGGTAGTTGTTGCGTCTGACTCGTTAGGGGGCTTGGGGTTGCGTGTGTTGAGTGGGTTCTTGTCGTAGTGAGGCATGTCGGTTGCATAGCAGGTCGGGA
>CAMAYU010000172.1 GCA_945862235.1 Schlesneria paludicola DSM 18645 | reverse complement strand
AGGCGGGCCGCCTGAGCTACGAAATGGGGTGAAACGACTCGCGCAGCGTTGCCGATAACTCGCCACACAGCCGCGCGAAATCGGGCGTGGCTCGCAACGCCGGTTCGCGCGGATAGCCGAACGGCACGCGCACGTCGGCCACAATCGTTCCTGGCCGCTGGCTCATCACGAGGACCCGTTGCGCGAGGAACACCGCTTCCGCCACGTTGTGCGTCACGAACAGTCCCGTCCAATGGCGGGCCATCCAGATCCGCACCAGCTCCTCGTTGAGCTGTTGCCGCAGCACGTCATCGAGCGCCGCGAAAGGCTCGTCGAGGAGCAGCACATCCGGCTGCGTGACCAAGGCCCGCGCGAGTGAGACTCGCATCCGCATCCCACCCGACAGCGCGCGCGGCTGTTTGAGGGCGTCTTCCGGAGTGAGGCCGATCAGAGACAGACTTCGCTCCACCTGCTGTTTGAGTTCGTCGCGTGCGACGCCCCGCAGTTCGAGCGGCAGGCCGATGTTGTCGGCGACGGTGCGCCACGGCAGCAGGTTCGGTTCTTGAAAGACGAACGCCACATTCTGCGACGACCGGCGCGCGACGGCGGGCGCTTGTCCCGCCACCGTCAGTTCACCCGCCGTATGAGGCATCAGTCCCGCGATGAGCCTCAACAATGTCGATTTGCCGCAACCAGAAGGTCCCAGGATCGCGACGAACTCCCCCGCCTGTACGCTACACGTGACCTCTCGAATCACGACACGCTCAGCATCAAACGCCATCGCCAATCGCCGCGCAATGATGAGCGGCGATGAAGGCTGGCCGGGATTCTGCTCACCGGTAGTCAACGCGGGTTCCTCGGTTGCTAGGGCACGGTTGTTGTTTGAAAGGAGCTGACGGCCAATGGCACTCATGCTGAATGTCGCCAGCACTCAGCGAGTACTGTGTCCTCTGCAAGGCGGGCAGAAACTAGGGCACTCAGAGAGTGTCTTCTACATTCGGCCCAAAGTGAGTGCCATTGAATTGACGCCACACCGCTCGCCTAAATAGATCCGTCGAGCAAGTTGTACAGGTGAGCCGGGTGGCGTCAGCCCCCGGACTCTTCATTCATAGAGTGCCATTGGGCTGACGCCACCCGGCTCACCTACTGAAATTCTTGAGCGGGTCTACTTATCGAACTTTCCTCAGTAGCACCGGCATTCCGAAGGTCTCCTCAAACAGTGAGCCGGATTGTTTGAGGGCGAGTTGTTCGAGACTGAGGTCTTCGACTTGCGGGATCGCAATCACGAGGCGGCCTCCTTCGCGCGAGAACTTCAGTTCGTGCAGTCGCTGGCCGCGTGAGGCTTCCAATGCGTCGGCAATGCGGAGCATCGCGGCCATCTTCACGACGGCGATCCGCTGGTCTCGGTTGAGCGTGGTGAAGACCGTGTGAATGGGTTTCGGAGACGAGCGTCTGTGATAGCGGGCCGTGAGCGCGACGAGTTGCACGTCGGCGCGACTCAGCCCGAACAGCTCGCTGTGTTGGATCAGATACATCGTGTGTTTGTGGTAGCTGCCGGTGCTGATGAACTGTCCGATCTCGTGCAGCAACGCGGCGACGCAGAGGAGCAACTCGAAACGCGGGGCCAGTTGGTGTTCGTCGCGCAGTCCTTGGAACAGGATCTTGCACAGCTTCGAGACTTGTCGGGCATGAGGTTCGTCGAAGTCGAACTTGCGGCCGAGGTCGATTGCCGAACGGATGACTTGGTTGCTGAAGTCTTCGTTCCAGCCGCCGCGCGTCGCCATCTCTTTGAGCAGCCCGTCGCGCAAATTGATGCTCGCGACGATGACCTGCTTCAACTCGAACGCCCTCGCCAGCATGACGTACGCGAGCAGAGCCGGACCCAACGTACCGGCATCGGGGAACGTGATGTGATACTTGTGAACGAGCTTGTCTTCGTTGAGCGACAGCACGGTGTCCGTCAGTTCTTCGAGGTCACTCAGCGGGATGCGAGTGAGCTTGTCCGGGTCCCATTCGGGAATGATCTGTCCGGCGGCGAATCGCATGTCGCCGCCAAGCGTCACCATTTCCTGAGCCTGTTCGGGGGGGACCTGCTGCAAGATTTGATCGATCACACGCTGGATTTGCGTCTCCATCAATCGCCGTGTGGCGACTTGGGACGACTGATACGCTTCGATCGTTTCGCGGAGACGCAGCGAGCCGAGTCGGTACGTGTGGGCGAACAACACGTCGGCATTCTGGACTTGCAGCAGCTCGGTGCTGCCGCCGCCGACCTCGGTAATGACGGTGCGCGCGCCTGCCAACTGCGGGTCGAGTCGCAGCAGGGGTTGGATGCCGAGGTATGTAATCCGGTTCACTTCCGCTTCGTCGATCGGCACAACTTGAATGCCGGTCGCCGTGTAGATGCGGTCGAGAAAACCGAGCCTGTTGAGCGCCTCACGCACGGCACTCGTTGCCACCACGCGGACCTGCTCGGGCCGTTCGATTCCGTACTCGGCGAGGACACGTTTGTAACTCTTGAGAACGCGCACGCACTCTTCAATCGTGTTCTTCTCGATCGACCCGCGCGTAAACGTGTCCTTGCCGAGCGTCACCGCCTGCGACAGCGCCGAAAGGAGCCGCACGTTGGCGAGATCGTCGATCTCGGCGATCGCCATCCGGATCGATGTGGTCCCAATGTCGATCACCGCCGCAGGGCGAGCGTTCGGATTGCGAGTGGTGGTGGTGTCGGTGTCGGCTGGCATCGTCTCACTCCCTATTGCTCGGCGCAGCGTCTGGCCCACGCGGCGGCTCCCATCGCACCGGCGTCGTCGCCGAGCTTGGCGACTTTCAACTCGTAGGTCTTTTGAAACGAGGGCATGATGTGTTTGATAATCGTCTTGCCGACTTCATCCAAATACAGCTTTGGCAATGCTTCCACCAGACCACCGCCAAGTACAATGACATCCGGAAGCAGCAGGTTCACCGCACCCGCGATCGCGGTCCCAAGATGTCTTGCGCCATCACGCACGATTTGATCGACGACCTCGTCCCCTTTCTCAATGGCCTCCTTGATCGTGCCGCTGCGAATGTTGGCGAGGTCCGTGCCGGCGATCCGCAGAATATTGGGAGCCTGCCCGCGATAGGCCGCCTTCGCGATCTCGGCCGACATCGCCAAACGGCTGGCCACGGTTTCCAGACAACCGCGTCGCCCACAGCCGCACAACGGGCCGTCGGGCACAACCAAGACGTGACCGATCTCCATGCAACTCGTTCGTTTTCCGCGATAAATGCTGTCATTGTAGACCAACCCGCCGCCAATCCCCGTGCCAGGAAAGACACCGAGAACCGTTCTCGCGCCGACCGCCGCGCCGAAACGGTACTCGCCATAAACCCCCGCATCGACATCGTTGCTGAGGAAGACCGGACAACCGAATTCTTTCTCAAGCAGCTTCTTCAGCGGTACATTTTTCCAACCGAGGTTGGGAAGTTCGAGAATCACTCCTTCATCGAGATCGAGTGGCCCTGGACAGCCAATGCCGATCCCGCCCAAACGATCGCGCGGAACTTGTGACTCTTCGAGCAGCTTGTCGATCGCCGATCGAATTCGTTCGAGTCCCGCCTCCACGCCATCGGCTCCGCGTGTCTTCTTCTTGCGCCGCGCGATCGCATCAAACTTGCGATCAAACAACACTGCACTCATCTTTGTCCCGCCGAGATCGAAGCCGACCCAGACTTTGCCGTCGAGGACAGGTGGCTTCTTGGAAGGACCGCTGTTCGTAGGGACCGCCGTCGGCGTCTCGGGCACAGCCGCGAGAACGTCGCCCGCAGAAAGGGGGGCTTCGGGGACAGTCGGTTCGGTCATTGAGTTGTATCCATTCAACAAGCAGGGGGGGCCGTCGGCAACGATCCATCAAGCGGGGCGGAGAATATCACAAACACGCTTGGACGACCGCAACGCGCAAAGAGGGATTAAGAGCCTGTTGAAATCAGGGCGGGTAAGCGTCTCGCTTGCCGCTTCTCCAATGCCATTGACGGGCAAGCGAGACGCTTACTCTACGTTTTTCCTCAGGTAGCAAAGTGCGTTGAGGGGCTGAGTTGCATGGGTGGCGTCACCTGATACCATGCCCGCCGATCCTTCGGGACGTTTTCGTCAAGAACACTTCTCCGTGAGATCGCCGGGTCAATGGGGGCTCGGAGCCGAATGGTTTGTTGAAGGTGCCCTCATTCGAGACGCACTGACATTTTCCTGCGTGATGATTTGTTGTGTGAAAGAGCCAGGATGTTTTCCTTCCTCGGCGAGTTGCTCTGCTTGGTGGCGTGGCTGATCGGCCGTGTTCACGAAGCTCTGCGCCGTGTCTGCTCCATCGTTCCAGCTTTGCTGGTAACGGATCGGGTTGCGCTGCGCAAACGAGTCAATTCGTGCGACGCCTCTTGGCTGGCAAGTGTCGCCCGCTGGTGGGGAGTGAATCCCCGTGGGGACCGGCTGCTTGCAAACGGGCTGCTTGCAAATGGGCTGCTTGCGAACCGATTGCTCCTGACATGGGTTGCTTGGCGTTCGTCGGCCTCTCTCGTGATGGCTTCTCTTCCATCGCGTGCCACTCATCGCAACTGATCTTCTCTCTCGACAACCACTCGCTCCAGCAGTCGGTCTGTGGCTTCGTGCCCAGGTTTGACGGTGCCTCTGTTGACCATGCTCCCTCCGCGCGCGGTGGTGAGTTGGCGTCTCCGGAACAGACATTCGGGAGTCGAGCAATGGAGTATCTGATCGGGGCCGTGCTGGGTTTGATCTTGGGCGGTGCAGTCGGCTTTATCGCCGAGCGAACCATTCGCGGAACGGCATTCAAGACGCGCGACGAGATCGTCGCGCAGGCTAAGCGTGAGGGCGAGAACCTCGTCAAGACCGCCGAGCTGACCGCGAAAGAAGAGGGGTTGCGACGGCGCGAGGCAGCTGACAAGGAGCTGAATGTCGCACGCGACGAACTGCGAAACCAAGAGCGTCAACTCGACAAGCGAGGGGCGAGTCTCAAGGAACAACAGGACGACATCGCCAAAAAAGAGCGGATGCTCGAAACGACTCAGCAGAAGCTGGTCGAGCGAAACAAAGTCGTCGATGCGAAAGAGAAGGAACTCGATAAGAGTGCCAAGCAGGCGCAGGAACAGCTGTACAAAATCAGTGGTCTCGACCAGAAGACTGCGACCGACCTCTTGCTCGGACAGCTTGAGCGCGAACTGAAGAACGAAACCGGCGCGCTGATCCTGAAGCAGGAAGCCGATCTGAAGCAGCAGTCCGAGCGAATGGCTCGCGAAATCATCGGCATGTCGATCCAACGCTATGCGTCGGCACACACGTCCGAATCGACGGTCTCCACGATCGACATCCCGAGCGACGAGATGAAAGGTCGGATCATCGGCCGCGAGGGGCGCAACATCCGCGCGTTCGAGAAGGCGACCGGCGTCGATGTCATTGTCGATGACACGCCCGGCGTCGTGGTGGTCTCGGCGTTCGACAGCGTGCGACGAGAAACGGCCAAGCAGGCGCTGGTCAAACTGATTCAAGATGGCCGCATCCATCCGACGCGCATCGACGAAGTCGTGTTGGAAACACAGAAGGAGATGGAAGCGTTCATCCGTCGCCAAGGAACCGAAGCGGCGCAAGAGGCCGACGTGCCGAATCTGCATGAAAAACTGCTCGACTTCATGGGCCGATTGCACTTCCGGACGAGTTACAGCCAGAACGTGCTGCGTCACTCAATTGAGGTCGCGCACCTGACCGGCTTGATGGCCGAACAATTGGGATTGAATGGCAACCTCGCACGACGTTGCGGGTTCCTGCATGACCTTGGCAAAGCGGCCGATCACGAGATGGAGGGCGGTCATCCGGCAGTCGGAGCCGAGTTGCTCAAACGCTACGGCGAGAAGGGCGAGGTCGTTCACGCGGCGCTCGGCCATCACGACGACATCCGACCGGACTACATCTACACGGTGCTGGTCGCCGCCGCCGATGCGTGTTCCGCTTCGAGACCGGGAGCGCGGCGCGAGACGCTCGAAAAATATGTCCGCCGCTTGGAAGAACTCGAAACGCTGGTCTGTGGCTTCCCCGGCGTCGAACAAGCATTCGCGGTCCAAGCCGGTCGCGAGATTCGCGTGGTGGTGAATCCGCAGGAAATCAACGATCGCGAAGCCGCACGTCTCTGTCGCGACATGGCAGCGGCGATCGAAGCCAATCTGACCTATCCCGGCGAAGTCAAAGTCACCGTGCTGCGTGAGACGCGCGTGGTCGAATACGCGAAGTGATCGGGCTGGCTGCAACCCGTAGCTCAGGCGGCTCGCCTGAGCTTATGCCCCAAAAAAACGAAGGCCGGATGACTCGCAAGTCATCCGGCCTTCGTCATTTCAAAAACTCAGGGAACTCGATTCACATCGAACTCTCAGGCACAACAAGCGGTCTCAGGGAGCCAGCCGGGTTCGCCCACGATGCACGTAGCGTCCCACCGTTCCATTCCGGCGATCTGAGCTGCTCGACCCATGTCGAGCTCACTCACCGCAACCATCGCTTCGTCTTCGTATCCATCCTCAAACTCCGTGAAGTAAGCATTTGCGAGCGCCGGATGGTGTTTCCAACGCCTCGCACTGAACTGGGCTGCAAACGCATTTCGTTGCGTTTGGTCTGCGTCGTAGAACTCCATCACGACAAGAACTTCAGCCGACATCGTTCCTTTTCCCAATTCTTACTTGGGACCATGCAAACTCCTAACACGATGAACGTGATGAAACGATCAACACAAAAACTCACTCGGCAACCGCCGAGGACAAGGACGGGCCGGATAGTAAGCCACTCTTCCATCGATGCAAGCATGTGGTGAATGTGTCAACAAAATGAAATACTGGGGGCGCCCGGGGAATGCGTGCTGAAGTGACCTGCCGCCCTCGAGGCCAGTACAACAATTTTTCAGCACGCATCCGCACGAGAAACCGTTCTACTTGGAGGTGACGCGCGAAGTCTCGCCCGTGGCATCTTCGGAGCAGTCGGTCTGCTCGCGAGAATTCGTATGCCGCCACATTTCCGCATGAGCTCCCGTCGCAACGGCAGGTTTTGCGGAAGAAGATTGTTTACGCTGCCGATGCACTGCCGGAGAGACACGCCATCCGTCGAATCACGTTCCACCATTTAGGACGCCCCACTCATGCCCGTCGTCACGCTGCCTCGACCGCTCAAGGGGATCGTTCCGCCGATGGTCACGCCGCTGCATGGTCGTGATGAACTGGACCATTACGGGTTGAGCCGCCTCGTCGAGCATCTGCTCACGGGCGGTGTGTCCGGTCTGTTCATCCTCGGCACCACGGGCGAGGGGCCGAGTCTCAGCTATCGCCTGCGGTACGAGTTGATTGAGAAAACGTGCGAACTCGTCGCCGGTCGCGTGCCGGTCCTCGTTGGCATCACCGACACGTCACTCGTTGAAGCCATCGAGCTGGCGAAGTTCTCGCGCGACGCAGGTGCCGCCGCCGTCGTGGCCGCTCCGCCGTATTACTTCCCGGCCGAGCAGCCACCAATACTCACGTTTCTGTCGTGTCTGGCCGACGAATCGTCGCTGCCGCTGTTTCTCTACAACATGCCGTCATGCGTGAAGGCGACGCTGGCGTTCGAGATGGTCGAAGTACTCGCCCGTCATGCGAACGTTGTCGGCCTGAAGGACAGTTCAGGCGACATGTCCTACTTCCGCCGTGCCCTCACGTTGCGCGAGGCCCGACCTGACTGGACGATCCTGATGGGACCAGAGCAGTTGATGGCCGAGTCGGTGTTGCTCGGCAGCGACGGCGGAGTGACCGGTGGCGCGAATCTGCATCCGCGTCTGTTCGTCGACCTGTACGAAGCCGCCTCGCGCCGCGATCAACCGACAATCGACCGCCTTCAGTCCGAAGTCGTCGCTCTCGCCCGCATCTACAACGTCGGTGGCAGCGGCATGGCCCCGTACCTCTGCGGATTGAAGTGCGCCCTCGAACTAGCGGATATCTGCTCGGGCCATCTTGCGGAGCCGTTCACGGCGTTCGGATTGATTGAACGCAGTGAAGTCGAAATGTTGCTCGACTCGATTGGAATTGTCTCAGTCGCAACTCCGGTGCAAACAACGCACTGAGCGGATGGCAAATCCGGCCCGTAGTCCGGACTACGGGCTGTCACACCTGCGCGACATCCTTCATCAACCCGGCGAACGAATTGTTGATGAGTGTGATCTCTTTCGTCTCTTTACCGAGCCGGATGCCGATGCGCTGGGCGGGATCGCGAGATTCCTTGATCTCATTCTGACGGAGCGTCACTTGTTCGGTGCCGCCCTGCACGTCGATCGCGACGCCATCGGCGGGGCCGCTGTTCTCGACGATGTTCTGCTCGATGACGTTGCGGTGGCCGCAGAACGACGCACCTCGCTCGGGGCGGAATAGGATGCCGGTCTGACCGCTGTTGCGGACGAGGTTCTTGCGGACGAGGTTGTCGGTGTCGCGGTGGCCGATCGAGATCCCCTGCCCTTTGATGTCGAGGATCGTGTTCTCCTCGGCCAGTCCGAATTTCACGCCCCAGCAGAAGAACAGGCCGATCTGGCAGCGTTCGAGTTTGTTCCGCCGCATGACGGGCCGCTGCGAACCCGATCCCGGATGCAGGCCCAGCCCCGCGTGGTCGTGACTGTGACAGTCCTCGACCGTCACGTCATGGCAGATCTGCCAACTGATGCCGTCGCCGTTGTAATTTCTCGCCGTGACCTTCCGGATCAGCACGTTGCTCACGTCCTGCAGGAAGATGCAGCCGCCGTAGTTGCCGTTGAAGTTCTCGTTGTTCTTGCCGTTGCCGTCGAACGCGAGCTGCTCGATGACGAGGTTCTCGGTCTCTTCGCTCGTCACGAGCGGGAAGAGCGTCGCGCAGGTCGGGTCGCCCGTCGTCCAGAAGTTCTGCCGCAGGGCTCGATCCAGTTTGAAGCGGTTTCCCGAACGGGCGACCAGCGTCCGCTTGAGGACCTCGGTGCCGCCGTTGTGCGGATTCTTCGTCGTCAGCGCCACGCTGTCGCCGACTTCAAAACCCTTCGCATAGACGAGCGTGATCTCCTGGTCGTACCAGTCCGAATCGAGAGCCAGCTTCGTCGAGACCGACGCGGGTTTGGTGAGGATCGTCTCGTCGCCCGAGCCAATCAGTCTCACGCCCGAACGCAGATGAACCGACCCGCGTAACGAATAAGTTCCCGGCAGCACCTTCACCGTCCCGCCGCCGAGCCGCGCGACGTAATCGACCGCCGCCTGCAACACCTTGTGCGACGAGCCGATCAAATCGCCCTCCTTCTGCCCGACGGTGATCGTCAGCCGCTCGTCCCAATTTGGTTCGCTGGCCGTGTCACCCGAAGTCGCTCGCGGCGTGGTAACGCGCGGCCGACCGGATCGCTCAGCGGGCGAGTCGTCTCCAAACAACAGCGGCGTCAGCCACGAACCGACTCCCGCAGCAGCTGTCACTCCCAAGAAGCGGCGTCGATTTCCAAATGAGGGATTCATGCGGTGTCTCCTTGAAATGGCGGTTCAACTCTCTGACTGGAATGCTCTCGTTCCAATTGCGGCGGCACTATACCCAAGGGAGTTGCCGCAGCGACATCTTCTTGCTGGGCACTGCTCCTTGGCAGACTTGTCTTGCCGGGTTGATGCCTCGCTGGTCCAATACCGCCCGATCAGGGCGGGATGCCTGTGAAGCGACTCCGTTTTTTTGTGAGAGGGTCCACGGATGGACATGCTGGTGATTCGAGGCGGACAGCCCTTACGCGGTACGGTGACGGTGGGCGGAGCCAAGAACGCGGCGCTGCCGATCATGGCTGCGACGCTAGCGGCAACAGGGACGACCGTGCTGCACGGCGTGCCGGAACTCGTCGATGTCTCGACACTGTCGCAAGTGCTGCGATCGCTCGGCATGACGGTCGAACGTCGTGCGGGCGGGGCACTCGAACTGACCGTGACCGACGATCAGCCTTGCTTCGCTGATTACGAACTGGTTCGCCGCATGAGAGCCAGCGTCTGCGTGTTGGGACCGATGCTCGGCCGTCGTCGCCGTGCATGTGTCTCGCTCCCCGGCGGCTGCAACATCGGGCATCGGCCGATCGACCTGCACCTCAAGGGACTGCGAGCACTCGGGGCCGAAATCAGGATTGAACGCGGATACGTTTTCGCGCGGGCTGACGTTTTGCGCGGGGCCGACATCTATCTCGGCGGCTCCTTCGGCAGCACGGTCACAGGCACCTGCAATGTCATGTCGGCAGCGGTCTTCGCCGAGGGAACGACGACCATTTCCGCTGCGGCCTGCGAACCCGAGGTCGTTGATCTCGGCAACTTTCTCAACGCCATGGGTGCGAAGATCGAGGGACTCGGTACACCGCTGCTGAAGATCGAAGGCGTTCAGGAATTGAGCGCCGTCGAACACGAAGTCATTCCCGACCGGATCGAAGCGGCCACGTTGCTGGTCGCGGGAGCGATCACGCGCGGTGAACTGGAAGTCGCCAATATTCGTCCCGAACATCTGTCGGCTGTCATCGACAGCCTACGCGCGGCGGGAGCGACCGTCGAGCTGCATGGCACGCGGGCACGCGTCTCGATGAACACAGCGCCACGACCGATCGACGTGACCGCGCTCCCGTATCCCGGCATTCCAACCGACGTGCAAGCGCAGCTCACCGCGCTGCTGGCGATGGCCGATGGAATCAGCGTTGTCACCGACAAGGTGTTTCCCGACCGCTTCATGCACCTGCCCGAGCTGATGCGCATGGGAGCGAACGTGCGGCGCGAGGGAGCCTGTGGAATCATCAGCGGCGTAGCACGGCTGAGCGGTGCGTGCGTGATGGCTTCAGACCTGCGAGCCAGTGCCGCGTTGTTACTCGCGGCTCTGGCTGCGGACGGCGAATCGGTCATCCGCCGCATCTATCATCTTGATCGCGGCTACGACCGGCTCGAACAAAAGCTGAATCTTGTAGGAGCCAATATCCGACGCGTGACCGATGCTCCCGAAAACCTTCCCGCCAGCCTGCATCTCTCGACCGAAGAGGAAGCCGTTCCGACTGTCGAGACAAGCGATGTCCCGCCTGCCCCGAAGTTCCTGTCACACCCCAGTGCCTCACGACAGCACGAACTCAAGGATACAGCACGTCACGGTTGAAAACGGGCGGGTCAGGGGAAACTGAGGAACGTCTTTTTCGTGAAGCGACTGCTGGGTGTGAGCAAGATGTCAGCCCCGAGTCCACCATCGACGAAGACCGTGGAAACCGTTGAGAGCCGGATCGTGATCTGGTCGTCTCCCAGCCCCAGTATCACGTTCATGGTTGAACTGTTTATTCCCGTGAATGTGACCACATCATGTCCTGCTCCCAAATCAGCCATCACAATGATTGGACCAGTACTCACGGCAAATTTCACATCAGGCTGGCCGTTCACTTGCGTGCCCGGTTGCGCAACAATCGTCACCACCCCTGAGGCGTAACTGACGGCGATCTCGTTGGCACTCGCGTCACCGGTCAGAGTCAGCGTCTTGGCGAGGTCGTCATAGGTGGCGACAACTTGCGGTCCAACGGGAACCGGCCCCTGTTGGCCAAAGTTTCCGACCCAAGTGCCGAACGTGAAGCTCAGGCTAGGCGTGGTCTGAGCAAACATACTGCTGACCCAGACTCCCCCGTTGAGCGTTGGATCGAGGGCGATGCCGTTGGACTTACCCCACGCTCCACCAAATTGGATGGACTTGGAGGTGCCGCCTTTCAACTGCTTGCTGATCTCGAAGGTTGATTCAGTTGATTTTTTCAGGGCATAGCGACATTCAGCGAACGCGCCTTTGGAACTGCGATTGAACACCGTGTAGACATTGTTCACTGCATCCGCAGTGACGGCCGGGAACGAGTAGAACTCGCCGGTGGCACCCAAAACCTCGTCCAACACCTTTGTTTTGGTGGCGACATTGATGGACTTAATCCCCGCCGCGCATGTGAAGCCCTTGGCTCGAATACTATGACCTGTATAGACGACTCCGTTGCGGTACACCGCATTCAGCAGGCGTCCGTCTCCACCGTCCAGCAGAACCGCAGAAGCTGGCTGACTCATCTTGGATGGAGCCATCCAAGCGTTGAATGGAACCTTGGCTTCGACCTTTAACAGCGGCGGGGTTTGCGTGGCGTTTGGCCAAGTTCCGGTCACCGAATAGAGCGTCAGGTTGTCACCAGCGGCGACGGGAGCACTGACCAAGAACTCTCGACCGGGAACTCCAAAAGTCACGCAGGGACGAATCGAAGAGGCGAGCACCGCGTTGGCGTCCAGCACGTTCACTAAATCGTGAAACCGAATCGGATTGGCAGTGGGATTATAAAACTGGTGCTTTGCCGCAACCCGAATCTTCGCGAAGCGGAACGCGCCTGAGGGTGACAATTGATTGGTCGTGAAATAGAGGTTCGTATTGTCGAATCCGACGGTCAACGAATCGCTGAGAGCGTCAGTGTCAGTGATAGTGCCAGCGATTCCGTCCACATCGGAGCGGAGCGTGAACAGCCGCCAGCCCTGAGTCGGATTCGATGTCAAAGAGACCTGAATCAACAACGAACTCTCGGACCCGGAGTCGTTGACCGCTCCCCACACGATGACAAACCGGCTGGAAAAATGATCGTAGATCGCAGTTGGCCCCAGCGGAGCCGAACGCTCTGGATAGATGGTGTAGCTGGGATTGGCCACGTAGAAAGCGTCGAACAGAACTCGTGGATCGACCGGCGCCACTGCCACGCCGGTCTTGTCCGAAATTCGGAACAGCGAGTTAATTGCTTGAACGACGTGCGTCGGTCCCGCCGCAATCTGGGCACTGGCAGGACCGAATCGTTGCGAATCTTCGATCCCGGCGAACCCGGCGTTCAGCTCGGGCGACAAGGGGAGGGCCGATGCGGGAGCCGAACCACCAGCCCCTTTGGCGATGGGCAAGTTTTGAACCACGGTGACCGGCGCGGAACTCGATCCGGCACCACCGCCAGCCGCCAGCGTCACTCCGCAAACACAACCGGCCAGCACCAGACTCAACGAGCAAATCATCATCGTACGTGGTTGTCCAAAAATTCTTGCCACGATAGACGCCTCCAAAATGCTGTCGCCAATATGTCCGCGAAGGAGACTGAGATGCCTCTCACGTTCGCGAGCCACCACGCTGACCAACGATCAACGGAAGTTTCATCGCCCTGAACGGACCATCACTCCCCACGAGCGACTCGCGCTGTTTGCCCCTATTTCTCGCAAACGGGCAAACTTGGCCGATCACAACAACTGAGACGCACAGGTCGAGGAAACTCACCGGAGTAAGCTATCGGAGTGAGTCTGGCGCAAGAATGAACTCACCAGCACGGAAACAAGTCGCGCCGCCGACGAATTGTGATTTAACCCCGACAACCATCGAGCCTGCTGAACCTTGCCCGACCCGCAACACCCTCACCACGCACCCGCATCCACACCAACCCGCAGCGTGAGCAAGGAGCCTTGATCCCCTTGGCTGCTCATCACAAAGGATTTCGAACGCTGGGCGAACTCGGAACCTCAGCGCGAGCCTCTCGTTCCAACAGCAGTCACTTCTTCCCGAACTTCTTCAACAGATACAGCAACACCAGCGAGCCAACCGTCGCGATCACGAGTTGCCCCACCAGTCCGTAGGCATGCAGCCCGATCAG
>CAMAYU010000171.1 GCA_945862235.1 Schlesneria paludicola DSM 18645 | reverse complement strand
AAAAAGTGACCCGAGGGACTCAGGAAGTCGTCCGACACGCTCAAGGAGCCGCCCGAGTGACACAAAAAGTCACCCGAGACGCTCATAAAGTCGCCCGAGAAAAACACGGACACGACTGGTACGACGAGAGTTAGGAACGGGAGCGCAATAACTTCCCGAAGTGAAACAGGCTGCGGCTGATCGGGAAGTTATTGCGACCCTGTTCCTTAGTAGCGGTACGGCGCGAGCCGTCCGGTTGAAGTGAGTGCAAACTCGACAAAACCGGGCGGCTTGCGCCGCTCCGCTACTCGATCGGTTCTAAAGTAGTTATTCCGCTCCCGTGAGGGGCACTCGTGAGTGAGGAACGGTGGCCAGAATGGCCTAGATGCCCCGTCCACCTCTTCTCTCAGTTCACTTTCTCTGTGCCTCTGCGTCTCGGTGGTAAACCTTCTTCGATGACGTTCCCGGAAGAGGATTTTACCACCGAGGCGCAGAGGCACAGAGAAGGCAAGCAGAGGTCTTGTTCCTCAGGAGTGCCATTGGGCGTAAGCCTCCGGATTCTTAGCTGCAATCTCAAGAGTTCGAGGGCTTACGCCGCCCGGCTCACCACTTCTGTCGGAAACGTCAAAGAATGAAACGAGGCGTCGAAAATCGACGCCTCGTTCGGAATGTTGAGACGACTGGCACCGACGCGGTTCCCTCATGGTAGCGCGGCGGATCAGCCGTCTGAACTGAGCGTTCGTTGCCGAGCATCGCCTCCATCATGGAGCCGGGTTGCTCGACGAAACCACTCCGTTTTCAAGCAAGTTGTTTTTTCCGGCCAACCAGCGTGCGGATACGTTCGGCGAGCAGAGCTGCGTCGAATGGTTTCCGGAACGTTTCGTTGAACGGAGTGCGGTCGAAACCGCTGGCCGTATCGTCGTCGCTCAACAGCGCGACCAACACGGCGTCTGCATAGTCGGTATTTTTCCGCAAGTTTGCCGCAATCAGCGAAGCTTCGTGACGACCCATTCCAAAGTCGATCACGATGCAGTCGGGATGCAGGGACTCGGCCTGAATCCCTGCCTCGAAGCCACTGGCCGCAGACTCTGTTTTGTAGTCTCCGGTCGGCATGAGGTCCATGAGCTGGCTTCGCACGTTGACGTCTACGCCAACAAGCAGAAGCTTACCCATCGCCTCATCTTCGAGTTCCCCCAAAGGCATTCCGTGTTCCTTAAGGAACCGGATTAAGTGCTCTCGGGGGATGCGTCGGTCCTGTGATCCGGGGATGCGGTAACCGCGCAGCCGACCGGAGTCGAACCATTTGCTGACAGTGCGGGGCGCAACCTTGCAGATCTTTGCTACCTGACCAGTAGTGAAGATCGTTCTCATCGCGGGCTCTCCAATCACCTAGATTGATTCACACTCTGAAGGGCGTCGCGACCCTCCGGATCTTCACCCTCAAACTCGTTCACGCGGCAATCCGTGCCTTTAGATTGTCAGGCGGAGGCTTCACCGGCAGGTGTTGCCTCGCACCTGATGTCCTTGCGGGCGATTGTTCGCCTGCTCGTTCCTCTGGCACGGTCGTCACGAAAACAAGTTCTCGGCGGCTCCTCGATTCGATCCCTGTATCGAGAAATCCGTGGGTGGCCGAACGAGTGGTCCGACGCAAAGCATCATGCCGTGCGCCGAGTCCAATCTAAGTTGTCCTGCCCCCCCGAGACCGTTCTAGGCGGTGCTACGCGCTCACATCGGATCAATCGCCATCCGATGTGTGCCCGTTCGCACCGCTGTGAACCGTCTCCCAAGTAGAATCGGCCCAAACCCTCCCAAATCTGAAGAATCTTTGGCGAGTCCTCTTGCACGATTCGGAGATTCCTGTCTCAGGCGTCAAGGTCCACCAAGATTCGCACGCCGCAGACAGATTCGAGTGATTCGTGACACAATCACGATGACGACTCACGGCCGCATCAAAAGCCGCCGTGCCATTCTGGAACTCATGTGCCAAGACCATTACCCTGCTCGCGATCCTTTGCTGATTCGTCGAATGCCCTAAGAGGTCCACCCGATGTTTACGCCGCACAACATCCCCTCGAACGAAACATCTCCAACGAGTCGCTCGCTCATCGAACAACTCACGCGTCGCCACTTCTTCGGGAGAACGGCCGCGGGAATCGGTACGGCCGCGCTCGCTGCGTTGCTCGGACGTGAAGGATTGGCGGCACCCATCGCCGCGTCCGGGAAAGGCATCCTCGAAGGGACGCACTTCCCCGCGAAGGCCAAGCGAGTCATCTACCTCTTCATGTCGGGCGGTCCTTCGCAACTCGATCTGTTCGATCACAAACCGGGCCTGGCAGACAAACGCGGAACAGAACTCCCCGCGTCGATTCGCATGGGACAACGGATTACCGGCATGACCTCGGGGCAGAAGACGCTCCCCGTCGCTCCGTCGATTTTCAACTTTAAGCAGCACGGACAAAGCGGCTCGTGGGTGAGCGACCTGCTTCCTCACACTGCGTCCATCACCGATGACATTGCCATCTGCCGATCGCTCAACACGGAAGCGATCAACCACGATCCGGCCACGACGTTCTTGCAGACCGGCTCGCAACAACCGGGTCGTCCGAGTTTGGGAGCGTGGCTCAGTTACGGACTCGGCCGCGCGAACGACAACCTCCCCGCGTTCATCGTGATGATCTCGCAGGGGAGCGGGAACAAGACCGACCAGCCGATCTTCTCGCGCCTGTGGGGAAGCGGCTTCATTCCGACCGAGCATCAAGGAGTGCGGTTCCGTTCGGGCGATGACCCCGTGCTGTACTTGTCGAACCCGCCTGGCATCGACGGCGCGGTGAGACGCCGGATGCTCGACAAGGTTGGCCAACTGAATGAGATCGCGAAAGAATCCTTCGGCGATCCCGAGATCGACACCCGCATCGCTCAGTACGAGATGGCCTATCGGATGCAGACCTCAGTCCCCGACCTGACCGACCTCTCGAAGGAGACCAAGGAAACGATCGACATGTATGGCATCAACGATAGCGGCGTGGATGGCGGCTTCGCTCGCAACTGTCTGCTCGCCCGGCGCATGGCCGAACGGGGCGTGAGGTTCATTCAGCTGATGCACCGCGGCTGGGACCAACACGGTGGGCTGCCCGGCCAGATTCGCGGTCAGTGCAAAGATGTCGATCAACCGTCGGCCGCTCTCGTAAAAGACTTGAAAGCACGTGGGCTGCTCGAAGACACGCTCGTCATCTGGGGCGGCGAATTCGGCCGAACGGTCTACAGCCAAGGGGCACTCACCGAAAACAACTACGGCCGCGATCACCACGGTCGTTGTTACAGCATGTGGATGGCGGGGGGCGGCTCGAAGCCCGGCATCACGTTCGGTGAGACCGACGACTTCGGCTACAACGTCGTGAAAGACGGCGTCCCCGTCCACGACTGGAACGCCACGATCCTGCGTCTCCTCGGCATCGACCACACCAAGCTGACCTTTCGCTTCCAAGGCCGCGACTTCCGCCTGACCGATGTCGAGGGCGAGGTCAAACAGGGCCTGATCGCGTGAACGTGACCTCATCCGGCTTAGGAGCGGCACATCAACGACCGTCGTACATCGGCGGCCACGGTCACGGAGTCCTCGACGTGGCCGAGTGGGAGGTTGCCCCTTCTTCATCGTCGCACGGCCGCGCCGAGGACTCCGTGACCGTGGCGCCCGACAACTCACAATTCGCGACAGTGATTGATGCGTCGATCCTTAGTAATGCCTCCACCTGTTACTCGCGGATCACGGCTCGATCCAAGTGGGTGTAGCCGCCATCGACATGGATCAGTTGGCCGGTCGTGTGACTCGATCTGGGCGACAGCAAGAAGACGGTCATGTTGGCGATCTCTTCGCAGGTGGTCATGCGGTTCTCGAACGGGATGCGGTTTTCGATCTGGCGGCGTGTGGCGGCGGGGTCTTCGACCGAGCCGAGCCACGTCTCGTACATCGGCGTCCAGCATTCGGCCACGATCACCGCGTTGACGCGGATGCTGTACTTCGCCAGTTCGACTGCCCATTCGCGGGTGAGTGAGTTCCGTCCGCCATTGGCCGCCGCATAGGCCGACGTTCCTCCCTGTCCGGTCTCGGCCACTTTCGAGCCGATGTTCACGATGGCACCGCGTGACTTCTTCAACTCGGGCAAGGCGAAGTGGGCGATCTCGTAGTAGTGCAGCAGGTTCTTGCGGAGCGACTCGACGAACCGCTCGGCGTCTCCCGCTTCGAGGCTCACGCCATCGTTGATCCCCGCGTTGTTAACGAGTCCGTCGATCCGACCAAACTCAGCGACAGTCGCCTCCACCGCGCGCTGACATTCGCCGGGGCGAGTCAACTCGGCCGCAACCGACCACGCCCGGCCTCCTACTTCAACCACGGATCGGACGGCCGCCGCGTTGTCCTCGGCATTGCGACCCACAATCGCCGCGATCGCCCCTTCCCGCGCTAACACCTGTGCGACGCCCAGGCCAATCCCTTTTGCCCCACCGGTCACGAGGACCACTTTGTCTTTGAGTCCGAAATCCATTTGAAAAATCTTTCGAGGTTCGTGAGTCTGGAAGTCCGGCTAAACAAGCGACACAAACTGCGGCCTTACTGAGCGGGGCGGCGTCGGCCCAATGGCACTCACTTTGAGCGGCACGGCGCTAGCCGCCGGTAAACGGAGTTGTGTTTCCAAGCAAAGAACCGGCGGCTAGCGCCGTGCCGCTCACGGAGTGAATAACAAAGTGAGTGCCATTGGGCGTCAGCCCCCCGATTCTTCCCAAGAGGGCTTACGCCCAAGAACCGGGGGGGGGGGCTGACGCCGCCTCGCTTAAATGTCTCATCACTGGCCGCGCGAGATATAGGCCGGACTTCATCTCACGAACGACCGCACCCCGCGTTCGTTGCCAAACGTGGGGTGCTTGTCTGTGTCATCCATCTCATCGAGTCAGTGACTCAACTGACCAGTCAAACTACTCGAGGATTTGCTTCGTTTCGGCCGAGACCTTCGAGATCGCGTCCTTGTTCAGCTCGCCCTTGCTGAAGCCTTGGCTGACCTTAACCTTGCCTTCGACCCACATCATGACGGTGACATCGGCCTTGGGGTTGATCTTGTAGCCCTTAGGGCCTTCGGTTCCGTCGAACGTCGTCAGCGGCAGTTGCTCGATCTTGTTCTTCTCGGCGGCAGCCTTCAGCGAAGCCGACCCCTTCTTGGCATCGTTGGTCATCAGGACGACGAAGCCCGCCATCTTTTGATCGCGATTCTTGGCGACCACGCCGTCGAGTTCCTTCGTCAGAGCGGCGACTTCGTCGGTCATCTCCTTCGCGAAGATTGTCACGACAGGCTGACCACCGAAGCGGCAGCGGTAGCACAGTTCATCGCCATCCTTCGCGGGGCCGGTCACGTCCTTCACGTAGAACGGAGGAACCGAAGCTCCCTTGTCCAAACCGGACTGCACCTTCTCAGCGGCGATCGCGAGACCGAACGACGCCACAACCAACGCGGCAAACGCAAACAGACTCTTTTTCATTGACTCTCTCCTTGGGGGACAAACCCTAGAACCACCGCGGTCGCTCGCACGACTGGCGAACGCTCCCGTTGAGCCACGGTTATATCGGATGCCAACGGCGAGAGTCGAGTTACAAGGGGTGAGCGGAGGCAGTCGGGGAGTGGGCAGTCGGCAAGGGAACACATCCACACTTGTGCGGCGTCATTACTGCTCCGGAGAGAGGCGGATCGGGAACGTGAACCCTTCTCGCACGAGCAGCCGTTGCCCTGCGGGGATGAGTTGCAACTGTTCGCGCGCCCCGCTGGGCCAAGCGATCTGAAGTTCATCAACCGCGGTCGCGTCACCCAGACCGATCACGATCTCGGGCGAGTTGGCGGAGAGATAGCCGCCCTGTGTCGAAACGAGTCTCACGAGTACGCGGTCGCCGATCTTGGCTCGTACCACCGCTCCGGTGGCGTCGCGAGCGGACTTCGTACCGATCAGTTTCAGTGAGATGAAGCGGCCCGCGTGGCTGTCGTTGCGGAGCACCGTGGCTGGCTCGGTTTGATGACTCACCACAACATCGACGCGCCCATCGCAATTGAAGTCCCCCGTGGCGATGGAACGTCCGAGCTTGGGCTGCGCGAAGTAGGTCCCCGCCTGTGAGGACTGCTCGGTAAAGCGACCGCCTCGGTTGCGATAGAACTGCGGGAGTTGCGGTGTGTCGTGCAAGAGGCCGTTCGCGATCACGAGGTCCAACCAACCATCGTTGTCAGCGTCGAGGAACTGGCAGCCCCAACCCATCAACCGTCGCCCGGCATTCGTCAGACCGCGCTGGTCGGTCTGATCCTCGAACTGCAGTCCGCCCAAGTTTTGATAAAGCGTGCAGGTCTCATCGAAGAAATTGGTGACGAACAGATCGAGCCGTTGATCGCCGTCGAGGTCTCCGCACGCGATCCCCATGCACGCTTCCGCGCGGCCGGAACCGTCGAGAGCCACACCCGCGACCAAGCCTCGATCTTCCAAAAACGGCAGTTTGCGTTCGACACTCGGTGGAGTGCCGTTCACGGAGTCCGCGCGGCTCTGCCAGAGAAAGTTCTGCGTGGTGTCGTTGCCGACAAACACTTCCGGTCTGCCGTCGTCATCGAAATCGGCCGCGATCACTCCGAGTCCGTAACCGTCCGTTGCGTGCAACCCCGACGATTCCGAGCGGTCTGCAAATTGGCCATCGCCGAGATTCTCGAACAGCGCGTCCGGTTCGGGCGGATACGCATTGGGACGACACGGCGCGAAATGGCCCGCCTCGCGACACGCTTTGAGACCGCTCGTTGAGGGAGCGTGACAATAGCCCGCGACGTAGAGATCGAGATCTCCGTCCCGATCGAGGTCCGTGAACGCGGCACTCGTATTCCAACGTTCGTTGGCGAGTCCCGCCTCAACCGTCGTCTCGCGCCAGGTGCCGTCCCCTTGATTGGTCAGCAACGTCAAACCGCCGTAGCAACAGAGGAGCAGATCGGCGAAGCCATCGGCGTTCACGTCGCCAACGGCACAGCCGTGTGCATAGCCGAGACGGATCGCGTTGGACGCGGCTGTCACATCGACCAGATTCATCGCACGTACGTTTCTGAACAGAGCACCGTGAGTCCCGGCAGTCTCGACTCCCGCGGGCAATGCCCCCCCCTGAGCGAAGTACACGTCGGGCCAGCCGTCGAGATCGTAGTCCAGCACCGCGACTCCACCACCGAGCGTCTCCATCAACCATCGCTCGGCAGAGTGACCGTACTCGTAGACGAACCGGAGTCCAAGTTGTTGCGTCACTTCCGTGAAGCGAACGGAAGCGGCAGGAACCTCACCAACCAGAGTGCCGGAAGGTTCCGCGTGTCGAGCCGCCGCAAGAACTCGCCGCTGTAACGGCACCGAGGAGACGGCATCACTCTGCGGAACAGTCAGAGGGGCGAATGGTCTCGACTGAATCGCGGCGACGTTGGCGGGCCACACGAGGGGACCGGCGCGTCGCTCCGCGAGCTGACAAACAAGCTGCGCCCATCGGTCATGACCGAGGTCCGTCGCCAAAGCGGCAACCGCGCGAAGGTCATCGACATCGGGGTGAGTGGCTTGCAGGAGTTGGAGGCACCGACGCACCAATTCATCCGTCTGGGCGGCAGTGCGGAGCTGTCGTTCCGATTCGTCCGGCTTCCCCAATTGAGCCAGCAAGCGGCCACCGTGATACAGCGCCAGCACGCAACAGGGATCGACACGCCCGGCTTGCTCGAACGCCGCGAACGCCGCAGCCACGTCACCGCACGCCAACCAGACTCGCCCCCGCACGAGCCACACTTCAGCCATTTGATCGGTCGCCGTGTCGAGTTGATTCAAAACCGCCAGCGCTGCATCGGGACGACCTGCCTCCAATTCCACGCTGGCCCGCGCCAACGCCATCGGCCACGTCGTTGAGGCCGCCGGTGAGCTTCGTTCGATCAATCCCCGAGCGTCTTCCACTTGTTTCGACTTGAGCTTCACTCGAACCAGCGCAGCGACAACATACGGATCGTCGGGTTGCTCGGCTGCGGCGGCCTCCAGCCACAACGACGATTCATCGGCCTGCCAATCGACATCCGCCCCCGTGACCCACAACCACAACAGTGCGGGATCGTCGAGCAGAGAAACGCGCGCAGCATCGGCCTCCGCCACAAGACGCCGCAGTTCCGGATCACGCTGCCAGACCAAGTACAACCGCGCGAGTCTGGAATACGGCTCGGCCAAAGTGGGAGCCGCGGTCATGGCGCGACGATACAGACGCTCGGCATCAGCGGGCCGGTGGAACTCAAACGCACGGGCACCGACACCCGAAAAGCCTTCCGCCGGACGAGAGGATGTTTCCGCCAGTCGCTCCAACCACAGCAAGCAGTCGCGCCGATGCCCCCGCCGAAAAGCAACATCGGCCAGCAACTGCAACACGTCGCGATCTCGTGGAGTGATGCGAAGCAACGTCGCCTCCGCTCGTTCCAGTTCGTTTCGATGAATGGCCTCGACGACAGCCAGCTCCAGTTCCGCACGCGAAGGTTTTAGAAACATCCACGCGGCAAGGACCGTTACTAGGCAGAACAAAACTGTGATCGCGGCAATTCGAAATCGCCGACGAACCGGCTTCGGACGGAGACGCTGATGGGTGGGGAGCGACGGCACGATCACTTTCTGAACGCTGCACACAAACTGTGGTCGATGATGGCGAAACATATCGCACCGGATGATCCCGCTCACCTCCTTGCGTGAGCGGCTCGCTAATGCCTCAGCCGTGGCCGTGTGACTTCAGCCATTATCAATGCGGCGTACCTCGGTGGCGTACCGATAAATCTACCATGAAGCGTTTGAACCGACTCGACGACTCGGAAAGACGCCATGACTACGGCGTTCAGAACATCACCGGGTTGACGCCCGCGTCTCATTGAATCAGCATTCTCCGCTAAATGATTTCCGCAGTTGCGGAGTGATCTGATCGGTTCCTGCTTGTGTCGTTTTTGTGGGTTTTTAAGGAGTGTCGTGATGAATCGAATTTCGAGTCTCTTGCGAGGTCGGCGCACCCGTTCACGGCGGTGGGCCTTCACGTTGATCGAGTTACTGGTGGTGATCGCCATTATTGCGGTGTTGATCGCATTGCTGCTGCCAGCGGTGCAGCAAGCTCGCGAGTCAGCCCGTCGGACTCAGTGCAAGAACCATCTCAAGCAGGTGGGGTTGGCACTGCACAACTACCACGACACGCACAATCGGTTCCCTCAAGCCAAGGTCTATGACCCGAACATGACTCAGTGTCAGTCGTGGATCTCGGGCAACGGCTTGAGCTGGCGCGTCATGATCCTGCCGTACATCGATCAAACTCCGCTGTACAGTTCAGTGAACTTCGACGAGTGGGTCGAATGCCGCACGCTGACCAACACCATCAATGCGAATTTCCGTAAGAAACTGATTCCCGGCTACCTCTGCCCTTCGGATCCCACCGATCCGATCGTCGGTAACCAAGGGGGAACGAACTATGCCGGATTGGTTTCGGACGGACGAGGTGCCCCGATCCCGCCGGTGCAATCGACCTGCGGTGCCACGGGACTCAGTCATGGTGATCACACGGGAGCGTTGTCGTACCAAGGGCGTCGCATCGCGGAAATCAGCGACGGCACCAGCAATACAATCTTGGCGGGCGAGGTCTTCCGCGGCAAAGCCTTTTGGAACCTCTGCGGCAACTACGATCAGGCCGGAACGCGTTGCCACCGTTGGTACGAGGAATCGGGGTGGTGCGGTGCGGATACCGCTCGCGGCCCGAACAGCACCATCCGTGACGAAATTGACTGGAACGACACCGACTACTGGTCGATCGGCGGAGCGCGCCCGGTTTCCAGTGCTCACACCGGCGGTGCCCATGTGCTGATGGCCGATGGTGCGGTGAAGTTCGCTTCCACTAACGTCGATCTCCGCACATGGCGCGCGGTGGGAAGTGCCAAGGGCGGTGAGTCGGTCTCCGACTTCTAAACCTGTTGATTTAGTGTGCTTCGCCCAGACGAACGCACTGTGACAGAACGATTCACGGCGCGGCATCGGAGCCAGATGGCCTCCGATGCCGCGTTCGTATTCCCCGCGCGGCCTGATGTTCGACCTCGCCATTTTTCTCTCAAAGCTTGGAGCCTGCACCGTGTTGAATTGTCGTTCGATTTGTTTGGGAATCTTGCTCGCGTGTGTCGGTTGCGGTAGCCCAACGGCACACCTTTCCAAGCCCGCGGCGGTCGTGACGTGGCCTGCGTTGAAGGCTTTGCAAGACCCGGAGGTTGCGAGGTCTGTCATCATGCCCGCGCACATGGGTGATGTGGCCGGTCACCAGAAGGGAGCGTCCGATCCGAAACTGGCCGAACTGCTGGCGAAGTTTGAAGCCGAGCCAATTCCTTCGCAGTTCAAGTCTCCTGCACGGGAAGCGGCCAAGACAAAGGCGGTTGAAGCGTACAAGGCTGTCATTGAAGGGGCGAAGGGAACACCGACTCCCCAAGCGATGAAGGATGCTGTCACCGCCATGACGACGGCCATCGGGACGTTGACGGATCCGACTCTGAAATAGTCGCCGTGTGATCCCTTGCCAATGGGAGTCGTGCAGCAGGAGTTGGCCTGCCACATACAGTGTGCAGCCACGTATTCGTACGGGGGGCGTCGAACATGCGGCAGTTCCTCTTCGATTCGTTCGCCATATGCGTATTGCTGAGTTGCAGCACGGAGCTTGTCGGTGCTGCAACTCCCTCTTTTGAAGAGGCGGGCGAATCGGTACTCGCATTTGGACACATCTCACCGATCTCGCCCGAACGGCATCTGCACCTCTTCATGGGTTCGGGGGTCGGGTGGGCCGACTTTGATCGCGACGGGCAACTCGACCTGATGTTTTGTCAGGGCACGCCGGTTCCATCACCGTTGCCGCCAGACTCGCCCCCTGCGTTGCGAGTTTGGCGCGGTGAACGTGGACAGTTCGCGGATTGTTCGACAGCGGCCAGACTGCACGGCGCGACGTATGCCTTTGGCCTGACGATCGCCGACTTCAACCACGATGGCTTCGCGGATGTCTTCGTCACCGGGTTGTTGACCGCCGCGCTGTACGAGAACAACGGCGACGGTTCGTTCACTGATCGCACAAATGCTGCGGGGATCGTTTCGAGCGGATTCGGGACCGGCTGCTGCTGGACCGACTTCGATCAGGACGGGCATCTCGATCTGATCTATGTCCGGTACATCGCGATCCCCCAAGGAAAGTACCCGCTCTGTGCGGCTCAATTCCGTGGGCGAGCGATGCCCCTCAGTTGCAACCCGCGACACCTGTCCGGAGACGGCGACAGCCTGTATCGCAGTCGCGGTGATGGCACGTTTGAAGATGTCTCGGCGAAGACGGGCTTCGCGAGGGGGCCGTTGCGTCAGGGACTCGGTTGCGTCGCGCTGGACTTGGACGATGACGGTGCCTCCGAAATCTATGTCGCCAACGACAGCTCGCCGAATGATCTGTGGACGAGAACCCCGAACGGAAGTCTCGAAGAACGCGGGTTGTTGGCGGGCGTCGCCTTGAACCGGTACGGGGCGGCCGAGGCGGGAATGGGGATCGCGGTCGGTGATGTCGATGGCGATCTGCGTTCCGAACTGTTCGTCACCAATTACTTCAACGAGACCAACACGCTGTATCGCAACGAGGGAAACTTGCTGTTCCTCGACGTGACCGAGGAGGTCGCACTGGCGGCTCCCAGTCGTCAGCGACTCGGCTTCGGCACGAACCTCGCCGATTTCGACAACGATGGCTGGCTCGACCTGTTCGTCGCGAATGGGCATGTCCACGATGACGTTCCGCTGCAAATGCACCCCGGTGAGAGATTCGCGCAGTTGTCCCAGCTCTTCCTCAATCGCGACGGCCGACGTTTTGACGATGCGAGCCAAACAGCGGGTGCGTTCTTTCAACAGCCGACCGTGGCGCGCGGGTCGGCAGTGGCCGACTTTGACGACGATGGTCGCGAGGACTTGGCCATCGTGCGACTCAACGGTCCAGCCGCCCTGCTGCGCAACACGAGTCAGCCGTCGGGTCATTGGCTTGCGATTGAACTGCGCGGCACGGAGTCCAACCGCGACGCGATCGGAGCCAGCGTGATCGTGCGCGCGGGGCGAAAGGCTTGGCGACGCGATCGTATGGCGTCCTCAAGTTATCTTTCCTGCGATGCTCCTCGACTTCACTTCGGCCTCGGCGATCAAACGGCCGTCGATTCGATTGAGGTCCGCTGGCCGACCGGCACGCGGGAGTTGTTTCCGGCGCCAGTCACGGGACACACGACGACAATCGTGGAAGGAACGGGGCGTCCGGTTGCGCGCCCGCCACGTTGAGAGGCTGTTGAAAAACCGCCCCACCGGGCTTGTCCGGTGTTTTTTCAACAGTCACGCTGAAAGAAGCCGAATCGAGAGACGACCCAAGGCCCCCTCACCCCCGGCCCCTCTCCCCGCAATGCCGGGGCGAGGGGAAACCCTGAAAACGAAACCGCATGACGACCGACGAACCACGACTGAGCAGACACGCGACGCCACGACGCTGGTCACAGACCGTGGCGTGGGTCGTTGTCGTCGCGTTGTCCGTTTGGTGCGGAGTGTTATTCGGTCGCGGATTCGCGGACTGGCAACAGCATCGTGACTTGGCACTCGCGCGGAAATTGGCGAACGAGTCTCCGGTCGAACCGGCTGTCGCGGCTTACCGCCGTCATTTGGAGCGGCGGCCGGGCGATGCCACCGCGCGTTTGGAACTCGCCCTGTTGCTGCGTCGTCGCGATCCCACAGGTGCCTTGCGCGAGCTGCGGTTGATCGCTGCGAACAGTCGCGAGTCACTCGCAGCAGCGCGGCATGTCGCGGCGATCTCGGTCGAGCAGGAGCGGGACTACGATGCGCTCGCGCCGTTGAAGTTGCTCGAAGCGGCGTTGCCCGACGATGCGGGCGTACAACAGACGCTGGCCGAAATTTACTACCGCGCTGCCGAGTACGAGCGGTCGTTGGAACATGCTCATCGCGCCCGAAAGTTGAAGCCTGACAACGTGGCGGTCTGTTTGTTGATCGCCGAAGCGAACGACGATCTCAAACGACATGCTGAAATGATCGAACCGCTGGAAGCGGCTCTTCGCCTGGACAACGAGTTGCCACAAGCTCATCTCAATCTGGCGTATGCCTACGAACTGGCGGGACGTGTTGACGAGGCGTTGCCGCATGTGGAGTGGTTCGTGCAGCGGTTCCCCAAGAGCGTCGCGGGCAACCGACTCTTGGCCAAGATCGAGCGAGGCCGAGGCCGCCCTGAAGCGGCTCTCGTCGCGTCACGTCGCGCGTCGGAACTCGCCCCGCTGAGTCTCGACTGCGCGGTCCTCGAAGCCGAGCTGCTGCTCTACTTGAAGCGCCCCGCCGAAGCCTATGACCGGCTCAGCCCCTTCGCTCACGAGGGAACTCAGGACCGACGACTGGTGACGCCCCTGCTGCGTGCCGCCGTTCTCTGCGGCAAACAGGATGAAGCGCGACAGCTTCAAGAGCGCCTGCGGCAGTTGGAAACGCGAGACTGACAGGGCCATCGCCTTGTTTCACTTGTGTGTTGGGTGCCACGGTCACGGAGTCTTCGACGTGGCCGTGTGGCGGGGAAACAGCCAACTCAATCTCGCACGGCCACGGCGAAGCTCCG
>CAMAYU010000170.1 GCA_945862235.1 Schlesneria paludicola DSM 18645 | reverse complement strand
TGGCTTCGCTACGATCGAAGCACGGCCACGCAAAGCCGTGACCGTGGCACCCTGAAAACAAGCCTTTTCTTTCCGGATAGCCTCTGAGATCGGGAACAAGGGTAACAGCGGCTCGTCACGAAAATCGCAGGCGTACTTGCGGGCTTGTTCGCGATGGATGTGCGGCACGGCTCGGGACTCCAATCAAAGGTGAGAGATCATGTTCGATCATCAAGGTAATCCTGCCACCGCATCGCGGAGATGCGATGGTAATGGCATCGATGACATTTCAGAGATTCCTCAACCCCTTTTTTTCTAGGCGACACGTAATCCAAATGCTCACGAAAGATGCACCGAATGCGAATACGATGAGCAATCATTTGAACGGATCTCGGGCTGTTTCCACGGACATCGTCAGAATGGATATCGACCGCTATACGGCATAGAAGTTGCCCCGCTTTGATTGTCACTTCTAAATCAAATTGCGCACGAGCACGTCAGCATGGGCATGCCTTCGGTTCAGGATCACGCGGTCGTCTTGGATCTCTTAGACACCGCAACGGGCCAGCCGCTCCAGACTTGGCGATTCACGGGACAGACGGAAATCGTCCTCGGACGCGCCTTGGACTGTGATGTCGCCGTAGCCAGTCCGTACGTGTCACGGGCTCATGCTTATCTGCAGAATGTGGATGGTGTCTGGCAGGTCGTGGCGATCAGTTCTCAGCAGTTGCTGGTGAACGAACGACGGGTTGCCCTTGTTGAACTCTTTGATGGGTGTGTCTTTCGACTGGGGCCGAATGGCTGCTCGATGCGTTTCAGTCGGGATTCCCAAGCAACGACCGCTCCCGATTCGGGACAGACCCTGTCAATCGATCCAAACAATCACCCGTTCCTGCAACTCGACCGCACCCAGTTGATGCGCGAAGTCGATGAGATTGCGAACGGGGACTTTTTCCAAAACCTCAGCGAAAACCTGCAACGCATTCGACAGCCCCGAAAATCCGGCGCAAACCCCGACTAGGGAATCGTCTTTATCCGCTGGAGTTGCGGATTTCATTGTCTTCGTCACATCGCCCGCTCGCGGAGTCCTTCGTTGTCCCAGATCATTTCCATTCATTCGTTTCGCGGGGGAACCGGGAAGTCGAATCTCACGGCCAATCTGTCGGCATTGCTGGCAAAGGCCGGGAACCGGGTCGGAGTGATCGATACGGACATTCAGTCACCCGGCGTCCATGTCATCTTTGCGTTGAAGCCCTCCGACGTGAAACTGGCACTCAACGATTATCTCTGGGGACGCTGCCGCATTGAGGAAGCCGCTTATGATGTCACTGCCGCAGCGATTGGAAGATTCGATGAGTCGGCGGCGCGTCCGCGACTGTTTCTGATTCCCTCCAGCGTGAACACCGGGGAAATTGCGCAGATTCTTCGCGGGGGATACGACATCGGGAAGCTCAACGACGGCATTCACGAGTTGGTTAGCGCACTCGATCTCGACTACCTGCTCATCGACACTCATCCCGGCGTCAACGAAGAAACGTTGCTGTCGATCGCCGTCTCGGACCGCCTGCTGTTGGTGATGCGTCCGGACAGTCAGGATTTTCAGGGGACGGCGATCACCGCCGAACTCGCCCGTAAACTCGATGTCCGCGAGATGTTCATTATCTTGAACAAGATACCGGCCGGGATGGACCGCGAGTTTCTGTTGCAGCAGGTCGAGTCGGCGTATGGCGCACCCGTGCTGGCGATGCTGCCGCTCAGCATCGAAATGGCGACCTTGGCGAGCAGCGGCCTCTTCGCCCTGCGGTTCCCCGATCATCCACTGACGTTGGAACTGATGAAGATCGCCAAGCGATTGCTTTCGTAGTTTCCAACGGGCGACCATTGCCGATCAGGAACAGCGTGAGGGCTAAAGACTGTGGACAACTCTGCAAACATCTCGGACCTGCAGTCGCTCATCACCAAGATGAAGTCAGCGGTGGCACCTCTCCGCGACATCCTGAACGGCCTGCATGCCAAGTACTCCGCAGTCCAGGAAGGGGCAGTCGCCACGTACATTCCGGAACTGGCCAAGGCCGACCCCAACTGGTTCGCGATCAGCATCGTCAGCGTCGATGGGCAGGTGGTGGAAGTCGGCAACCATCAGCAACTTTTCAGTATTCAGTCGGTCTCCAAGCCGTTCGTCTTCGGAATGGCGCTTGAGGATCACGGTCGCGAGCATGTGCTCACGAAGGTCAGCGTGGAGCCGACGGGGGAAGCCTTCAACTCCATCGTGCTCGATGAGCGATCCAATCGGCCGTTCAATCCACTGGTGAACTCTGGGGCCATCGCGACCGCCGATCTGGTGGAAGGCCGCGATTTTCCTCAGCGAGTGACGCGGCTGTTGGAGATGTTCAGTCGCTTCGCGGGACGTTCGGTGCATATCGACAACACGGTCTTCCTGTCGGAACGGGCCACGGGACATCGCAATCGCGCGATGGCCCACTTGATGCTCAACTTCGGCATGGTCCGCGATCGGGTCGAGGAAACGCTGGAGCTCTATTTTCAACAGTGCTCCGTCTTGGTGAATTGCCACGATTTGGCCGTCATGGGGGCGACGCTGGCCAACGGGGGCGTGAATCCCTTCACAAAGGAACGCGCGCTCAAGGCCGAGTACGTGAAGGATCTGCTGAGCATCATGCTGTCGTGCGGCATGTACGATTACGCTGGCGAGTGGGCCTATCGAGTCGGCATTCCCGCCAAGAGTGGGGTGAGCGGAGGAATTGTCGCCGTCGTGCCGGGCAAGTTCGGCATCGGCATTTTCTCCCCCTTGCTCGACCCCCGCGGCAACAGCGTTCGCGGTGTGCGAGTCTGCCAGGAGTTGTCTCAACGATTCGGCCTGCACGCGTTTGAAGCCGGCTTCACCGGACGGACCCTGCAAGACGAACTCGCTCGGAAATAGGGGCGCGAGTGACTTCGACCGTCCGCTCGTGATGTCAGTCGAGGTGCGATTCATGGCGGAGAGAGAACTCGCTACAGTGCTCGGGCCTTTCGACGACCATCTCGCCCCGCACTAGATCTTCATGAATGCCTCGCACGAAGACTCCGCGACCGCTGTCGCGGCGGGGTGGCCGGAGCTGGAGTCGCGTTGGACGAACGCCCCCGGGTTTCGCGAAACGCTCCACCCGGCTGCAGAGGAACGCCGCATGTATCGTCGCCGACCTCGCAATCCCGGTGCGTTCTGACGACTCCACGCACCCGACTTCAACTCGCCATTCCAAGGGGACGCAGCCCAATGTCGTTTGCGATCAGACAACCTTCTGTGGGGTGGGAGCCGGTCCCGTTGACGGCCGATGGGACGCTGGCGGTTTGGGGGTGGTTCAAGCCGCAGGCGGTGAACTCGGTGGCGTTGCAGATCCCGGTGGAGGCGTGGCAGGCGGCGGGCGGTTCGCTGCCGATCACGGTGCGGCTGATGGCCTGTGCGACGGGGATCGGTCTGCTTCAGGGGTGGACCTTGTTGGGTCAGTTCTATCCGCTGAACGAGCAGACCGCTCCACTCCTTGATGTCCCGCTGCTGCCTCCGCCCGCAGGAGTCGATCCGGCGATCATCCTGTGGTCGGGCGATGTCGGCGCGATGCCGATGCTGGCACCGATGTTGGACTCGTCCGGATTCTCGTATGAGGCGGCTCAGCCGGTGGCCGCTCAAGTCGGCGATCTGCTGGCCGGTGAAGACCCCGCCCCGATGTTTGAGGCGATCGCCTCACTATGGCAAACCATTCAACACATGGAGACCGATGTCCGGCGCGTCCGAGGTCAACTCGAACAGGCAACGAGCAAGCTCGCGTCACTCAACCGCGACCTCAAACCGGAAGAGCATCTCGCGGCGGACAACGCCGACAAGAAAGACTGGCAGGACGCGCGCCGCTGGCTGCGCGATGCGTCCGCCGTCTTGGCGAAGTCCATCAAACAGATCGACACCGGCATCATCAGCGGTGCCGGACAACGACACCGGTTCGCGGACATCATCCAACAGTACGTCGAACCGCGTCGGCTATTCCCCGGCCTCAAGCAGGCAGTCATCGACTTCGAGATGCACCATCGCACCGTCAAGAACGTCCTCATGGCGGCCCAAGCCGCCTTGAATAAAGGAAGTGCCGACGGCGAACGACGCGCCAACACCGTCCTCAACCGCATCGCCGCCAAGATGCGCCAACGCCGCAGCAACACACGCGGGACGAACGCGTGAGTATCGAGAGAGAGAGCCATGTCTGTGATTCGTGTGGTGGGACTGTTCGCATTGTCGGCACAACTCTTCTGGATGGATGATGCGTCTGCGCAGCATCGAGTCCTCGAACCGAAGCTCGTCCATTTGCGAAGCGGGGTTGAGCGCGAGTGGTCGGAGTTTCCGGAGGCTGCTCACGGACAGCGGCTCGACGTGACGTTTGCTTCGACGAAGAACGATGCCGAGCAGACGTTGTTCGTGAGGCAGCAGGATGTGAAGCAGGCGTGGAACGTGTTGCTCAACGGCAAGACGCTGGGGGCGCTGACGGTCGATGAGAACGACATGGTGGTGACGTTTGCCGTTTCGGCGGGTGGGCTGGTTGAGGGAGAGAACACGCTGCGAATCGAGCCTCCCGCCGGAAGCAAAGCGGCGTCGGATGACATTCGTGTCGGGGAGATCGAGATCATCAGTCGTCCGGTGCGTGAGGCACTCCGTGAAGCGACGCTCGACGTGCTGGTGTTCGATGCGCACGCCAAGACTCCGGTGCCTTGCCGCATCACGGTGCTGAATGATCGCGGTGCGATGCAGTCGCTCGGGGCCGAGTCCAACGATCTTCAGGCCGTACGGCCGGGGATGGCGTTCACTTCCACGGGCCGCGCGACGCTAGGAGTCCCTGCCGGCCGGTACACGATCCTCGCCGGACGCGGCTTCGAGTACTCGCTCGCTCGGACTGAAGTGACCGTCGCAGCAGGAGAGACATTGGAAACACGACTCCAGATTTCGCGTGAGGTTCCGACGAAGGGCTTCGTCGCCTGTGACACGCACGTTCACACGCTGACTCATTCGGGACACGGCGACGCGACGATCAACGAGCGAATGATCACGCTCGCGGGAGAAGGGATCGAGCTGCCGATTGCCACCGATCACAACAAACACATCGACTACGAAGAGGCCGCCACCAAGCTGGGCGTGCGGCCATACTTCACGCCGGTGATGGGGAACGAAGTGACGACACCGCGCGGGCACTTCAACATCTTTCCCATCGCCGCCGGGTCGCGCGTGGTCGATCACAAACAGACCGACTGGAAGCTGCTGTTCGAGGACATCGAGAATCTGTCCGATTCCTCACCCCTCGCCCCGGCTTTGCGGGGAGCGGGGCCGGGGGTGAGGGGTTCTTCAATCGACTCGAACTCAAAGCCCGGCGTGAAAGTCGCCATCCTGAACCATGCCCGCGACCTGCACAGCAGCGTCCGTCCGTTTGGGCCTCGGTATCACAACGCGGTTGTCGGCGAGAACCTCGACGGTTGGCCACTGCGGTTCAACGCGATGGAAGTCGTGAACTCGGGAGCCACGCAATCGGAGCCACTGCGGTTGTTCCACGACTGGATGGGGCTACTCAATCGTGGATTGAACGTGACGCCGGTTGGAAGCAGTGACTCACACGATGTCGGGCGGCACTTCGTCGGTCAGGGGCGCACGTACATCCGCTGCGATGACAGCGATGTAGCGAAGATCAACGTGGATGAAGCGGTCGCCAACTTCGTGCAAGGGCGCGTGATGGTGAGCTACGGGTTGCTCACCGAGATCACGGTGAACGACAAGTACCACTCGGGCGACACGGTGGCGACGGGCGATGAGAACGTGAGGATCGAAGTGCGCGTCCTCGCACCACACTGGTCTCGCGCCGACCGAGTCGATCTGTTTGCGAACGGCCGCTTGATCCGTTCGGCCTCGATTTCTGAGTCACCCGATCCGACTCTGCCTGCCGGAGTGAAGTTCGTCGCCCACTGGGAGACTCCAACGTTTCAACACGATGTCCATCTGGTCGCCATCGCCACGGGACCGGGAATCGACGGACTCCACTGGCGTACCGCGAAGCCCTATCAACCGACCTCGCCCGATTGGAAGGGACAAGTCATCGGATGCAGCGGCGCGGTGTGGCTCGATGTGGACGGAGACGGCCGCCGCTCATCGGCTCGCGACTATGCGGAACGTCTCGTCACCGACGCACGCGGCGACTGGAAGAAGCTGATCGCCAGCCTGTCGAAGTACGACGATGCGGTCGCCGCGCAGGCCGCTCATCTCGTGCGAGTCTCCGGGACATCGCTCCAATCGGAATCGTTGGTCACGGCACTGAAAGCTGGGGCAGACATGACTCGCTCCGGCTTCCGCGCATACGCCGAGGCGTGGCGTGAGAACGAAATCGAACGGGCCAAGCAAAAAATGTAGGGTGGGACCAGCTCGCCTCGAGCGCCGGCCCACCAACATCCAAACACTCGAAATCTTGGTGGGCCAGCGCGGCGAAGCGGCGTGGGTCCCACTCTATGTTTGAAATTCGCGGAGCCGTGATACCGAGGCCACGTCGCGTGGAGTTTGCCCGTGCGGGTTGGTCTAATCCTGTATCAACCGAACCGCACCGGGCTTGCCCCGGTGGATTCCGGTTTTTGCACTACTTTCGCTTCATTGGAATCCGTGAAGCGAGTAGTGCAAAAACCCGCGAGCCACCGGAGCAAGCCCGGTGGGATCGCTAGCTTGAGGTCTAATCGCACTGACGGGCCTAGGCTCCGTGTGCTCCGTTTTCCATCGCGATCACCCCACCATGCACGCCGTCGAGTTCCTCAAGCAGTCTCCCACTGAAGTCCCTCCCGTCGCCGTGTTGTCGGGAGGGCAGCGGCATTTGAAGCAGGCGGCGCTGGCGATCATCAAGCAGATCGTCCTCGGCGACGAGGACACGTCGCTGACGAAGTTCATCGGGAAGGAGACCGATCTGCAATCAGTCACGGACGAGTTGCGAACGATCTCGATGTGGAGTGACCGTCGGTTGGTGGTCGTTGAGGACGCGGATGAGTTCGTCACGAAGCACCGCGCGTCGCTAGAGAAGTACGTCGAGAAGCCCGCCAAGAAATCGGTGCTGGTCCTCGACGTGAAGACGTGGCCGAAGACGACTCGGCTGGCGAAGCTCGTCGCGAAAGAGGGCCTCGATGTCGAGTGCTCCGAACTGAAAGGGGCACAACTCTCCAAGTGGTTGCTCGACACGGCCCGCGACTCGTACCACCAAACGCTCGCGCGGGATGCTGCGGCACTGCTGATCGAGCTCGTGGGTGAAGACCTCGGACTGCTCGATCAGGAGTTGAACAAGCTCGCGTCGTATGTCGGGGCTGGAGGTAAGATCGAACTGAAGGACGTGCAGACGCTGGTCGGTGGCTGGCGTACCGAGACGACGTGGGCGATGACCGATGCCGTGCGCGACGGTGATCTGGCATTTGCAATCGACGCACTCGATCAGTTGCTCGTCGCGGGTGAAGCGGGACCGAAGCTGCTCGGCGGGATTTCGTATGTCTTCAAGAAGTTCGCACAGGCGACCGATCTCTCGCGGTCACGACAACTCGACCAAGCCCTGCGCGACGCGGGAGTCTTCCCTCAAGCAGTCGGTGCCAGCTCGGCCTACCTCCGCCGCATCGGCCGCGCGAAAGCCGAACGGATTCTGAACGTCCTCTTAGAAACCGAAGCGGGCCTCAAGGGAGGGAGCCGACTCCCCGAACGATTGCAGCTCGAACAGTTGCTGTTGCAGTTGGCGGGCAAGGTTTGAGGCATCGTTTGGGGCGAAGTGACAACCGCAGAGAAGCCCCCTCACTCTAACCCTCTCCCCGCAAAGCCGGGGCGAGGGGACAAGAGAAGATGACGGACCTTCAAACACGCCGTCCCTTGAACCACGCCAGACTTGAGGCATCTCATGACGACACTGACGCTCACCTCCGAACAACTCACCCGCTTTCACGAGGACGGCTATATCGTCGTGTCGAGTCTGCTCGATGCGGATGAGATCGAACTGCTCCGCAACATTGCCAAGGCGGACCATGCCCTCGAACGCGACGCGGGAAGTCGCGCGGATGGCGAAGGGGGCGCGGTGAAGCTGGTCGTGCGGAACGACTTGCCCGACGACACAATCTACGGCGCGATCGTTCGCAGTCGGCGGATCGTCGTCGCGATGGAACAACTGCTCGGCGACGAGGTCTATCACTACCATCACAAGATGATTCTGAAGGAGGCCCGCGTCGGCGGCGCATGGGCGTGGCATCAGGATTACGGCTACTGGTACAGCAATGGTTGCCTCTTCCCCGACATGGGGAGCTGCATGATCGCCGTCGATCGCGCGACGAAAGAGAACGGCTGCCTGCAAGTCCTCAAGCGGTCGCACCTGCTCGGGCGGATGGACCACGGCAAGGTCGGCGATCAAACGGGAGCCGATCCCGAACGAGTCGCCGCCGCACGGGAGCGACTCGAACTGGTCTACTGCGAACTCGAACCGGGTGCCGCAATCTTCTTCCACGCGAACACGCTTCACCGCTCCGACCAGAACAAAAGCGAACACCCGCGTTGGGCCTTCATCGCTTGCTACAACACAAAACACAACGACCCCTACAAGGACTCGAAGCACCCGCGCTACAGCCCGCTCGAAGCGTGGGAGGATGCACGCGTGGCGGAAGTGGGACGACAACAGTGGGAGGGAATGCAATGACAGCGACACTGAAGAAAGCACCGCGTTCAAAGGGGGGGCCTCCGAAGCCCGTGCTACGACAACGGCCACTGCCAGACGAGGAGCCGCAACCGTTCAAGTGGACTAGTGCGGAGTACCACCGGCTGGGCGACGAGGGGTTTTTTCTTGGGCAGCGTGTCCAGCTCATCGAAGGGAGCATCATCGAAATGAGTCCGCAGAAGCATCCGCACGCGGCTGGAATCGATCTGACTCGAGCAGCACTCGAAGCCGCATTCGGACGTGGCTACTGGCTTCGTAATCAACTCTCCCTAAAGCTCTCGGACATCTCCGAACCAGAACCCGACATCGCCGTGGTGTTTGGCGGACCGCGCGAATGGACCGACCACCCGACAACGGCCGAACTGGTCATCGAAGTGAGTGACACCACCCTGCGGTTTGACCTCGGAGGAAAAGCGGCCACCTACGCGAAGGCCCTGATCCCCGAGTATTGGGTCATCGACCTAGTCCATCGCCAGCTGATCGTTCACCGGCAGCCGAAGCGACCGCGTTCGGGAGCGGCCCGCTACGACGAGGTCACCGTGTACGAGGCCGATGCCGTAGTGAAGCCGCTCGCCAAACCCAAAGCTTCGGTCAAGGTGGCTGATCTACTGCCGTGATGGTCTTTCACAATGCAAGCTCCGGAGCGACTCATGCAATCACCGTTCGTCTTGATTGGGTTGCTCGTCTTGTTGGGACTTGGATCGACTGCTCGCGGTGCGGAGCCAGCCGATCCGGTCGCCTTCCAACACGCGCGTGTGACTGATGTGTGGGAGGCTTACGCGGACAAGCTCACGTTTGGCAAAGGGCAGACGCTCGCGCTGCTCGATGATGGCTGCAAGTTGTCGATGCCCGAGTGGTCTCAGTCCGACGGCGAACTTCCCAAGGTGCGTGTTTCGTACGACAGCGTCGATGGAGACGACGACCCCAAGCACGAAGGTCGCGGGTATCACGGTTCGACGATCGGGATTCCTTCGTCGGTGAACTACAAAGGGAAGCGAGGCGTCGCGTTCAATAATCAGGTGGCCGTCGTGCGGGCGCTCGAGTGTTGTCACTGCACTGTCTCGGACAGCAAGACGCTCGCGGCGGGGCTGCAGTGGGTGATCGACCATCACGAACAGCATCGCATCACGGCCATCAACCTCGCCCCCGTCGATGACCTCGAACATGCCGAACCGGTCGCCACCGAGATCGACGCGAAACTCAAACGACTCCGCGCACTCGGCATCTGGGTCAGCGCACCGGCGGGCAATCACAACTTCACAAAAGGAATCTCGTGGCCCGCGTGTCAGCCCCACTGCTTCGCCATCGGCGCGGTGAAGCCCGGCAAAGATGAGGTCCACCTCGACCGACACGCCAAGCTCGATCTGGTCGTCCCGGCGTCAGCGACCTCGTCGTCGAACGCCATCGTCTGCGGTGCCGTTCTGCTCTTGCGTGAGGCGATCGACAAATCGGGCTACGACTGGAAGCAGGACGGCCCGAACCGCGCTGCGGCAATGCTGGCCATCCTGCAAAAGACCGGGACTGAGGTCCACGATCCCACCAGCCAACTGACCTTTCGTCGGCTCGACGTGAAAGCGTCGCTCGACTATGTGTTTGAACGTGGACGGCGATGAAGGTCCTACTCAAAACGAGCTCTGGCGATCGTCGAAGCTCGTAGGGTAAGCGTCTCGCTTGCCCCTTTTCTGACAGCAATGACAGGCAAGCGAAACGCTTACCCTACGTTCTTCGATACGCCATCCGCTCCGCGAGTTTCATCCCACCATGTCACACGTCCTCGACCGCCGTCAGTTTTTGAACCTCGCCGCAGCCGGAACGGCCGCGGCGCTTTGGCCGACACGAGCCAGAGAGACTTGCCTGCACGCGGCCGAGCGACCGCAGCTCCCCGTCGCGGCGGTCGTCACCGTCTATCGCGACTACAGCCACACCGATGTCATCGTCGGCAAGATTCTTGAAGGCTGGCAGCAGACGGGTGGAGTTGGTCCCGATCTCAAGCTCGTCTCGATGTACATCGACGAGGTGGATGACAAGGACATGGGCCGCAAGATGGCGGACAAACATGGATTCCAAATCGCTCGCACGATTGATGAGGCGATCACGCTGGGGACCGATCGCGTTCAAGTCGCGGGCGTGTTGAGCATCGGCGAACACGGCGACTATCCGTACACGCCCGACACCAAGCAGCAGATGTATCCGCGGCGGCGGTTTTTCGAGGGGATCGCAGCCGCGTTTCAACTCGGAGGCAAAGTCGTGCCGGTCTTCAATGACAAGCACCTCGCGTACAACTGGAGCGACGCGAAGTTCATGTACGACCTGGCGCGCGAGCGAAAGATTCCGTTCCTGGCCGGATCATCGGTCCCAGTCGCGTGGCGGTTCCCCACACTGGAACTCGATCGATCCGAGGAACTCGAACACGCCGTGACCGTCGGTTACAGCGGCCTCGAAATCTATGGCATTCACGCGCTCGAAGCCCATCAGGCGATGATCGAACGGCGGCGCGGCGGTGAGTCGGGGATCGTCGCCGTGCAGGCTCTGCGAGGCGACGCGATCTACCGCGCGGCGGACGAAGGCCGGTGGTCGGTGGACCTCTTCAAAGCCGCCTTGGCCACGCTCCCGAAATCCCCCTCGTCGCATCCCGATTGGGTCAAGCAGAAGGAAGCGGCAGTGTATCTGCTCGAACATAAGGACGGCCTGAAATCGGCCGTCATCATGATCGGAGCACTCGCGCCCGAGTTCGCGTTCGCCGCCCAAGTGAAGGGGCGAGACAAGCCGGTCGCCACCTGGATCAGTCTCCAAAACGAACGCCCGTTCGGTCACTTCGCACAGCTCCTCAAAGCGTTTGAAGAAACCGTTCACTCGGGCCAAGCGGTCTATCCCGTCGAACGAACGCTCCTCACAACGGGAACGCTCGATCGCCTGATGCACAGCCTCGCCCAAGGCGGTCCGCGTTTCGAGACTCCCGAACTCGCCATCGCTTACCAGCCGACCGGCTGGACATATGCCAATCATCCCCGCACCCGGCTCGTGCTGCCCGATCCCAAGTGAGTGGCAGCGGACACCTCGCGCGGTCCCTGACGAGACCTCTGAGCGGGGCGGCGTCAGCCCCGCTCAGAAAACTCTCACTCTCCGCTCAGAAACCTTTCGCTCTCCGCCGCGCGAGGTGTCACTTTCTTATCGAAACTTGATCGCGGCGAATTCACGCATGCGGTTGGTGATGGCCGGTTCGACGGGGAGGCGTTCCATCGAGCTGGCTCCGTAGAAGCCGACGATCCCCTCGGTGTGGTCGAGGATGTATTGAGCGTCCTCGGGTTCGGCGATCGGGCCGCCGTGGCAGAGAACCAAGATGTCGGGCTTCACACGCTTGGCCGCGTCGTGCATCGACTGACAACGAATGGCCGCCTCTTCGAGCGTCACGGCCGAGGTCGCACCGATCATCCCCTTCGTCGTCAGACCCATGTGCGGGATCAGGATGTCGGCTCCCGCCTTCGCCATCGCGGTCGCCTCATCGTCATTGAAGCAGTACGGCGTGGTGAGCAGCCCCAACTCGCGAGCCATCCGGATCATGTCGACTTCCAACCCGTAGCCCATCCCGGTCTCTTCGAGGCCCACGCGGAAGTTGCCGTCGAACAGGCCGA
This sequence comes from Schlesneria paludicola DSM 18645, assembly GCA_945862235.1. GTDB lineage: Bacteria > Planctomycetota > Planctomycetia > Planctomycetales > Planctomycetaceae > Schlesneria > Schlesneria paludicola_A. The sequence continues at coordinate 1,447 of CAMAYU010000170.1, read as the reverse complement.
CCGTGGGAAAGTTTTGCACGCCCGAGAACCCCGCCGCCTGCACCTCTTTCAAGAACAGCGGCATCAGTCGAAACGGATCGGTCCCGCAGACACCGGCCAGCACGGGCGTCTTGGTCGCGACAGGCAGGACTTCACGCGCCATGTCCATCACGATGGCGTTCGCATCGCCGTAGGGCATCATCCCAGCCAAAGAACCTCGCCCCCCCATGCGGAAGCGGCCCGAGTTGTAGATCACAATCAGGTCGATCCCCCCCGCCTCCTCCAGCTTGGCGGACAGCCCCGTCCCCGCCCCGCCTCCAATAATCGGCTGACCAGCGGCCACCTTGGCTCGCAGTCGGGAGAGGATGTCTTCGCGTTGGAACAGGCTCATGGTGTGGCTTTCGATTGCTTGTCGTTTTCGTTGGATGACGGAAAAGGCTGGGGTCAGGTGGTTCAAAGTTCAGTTTTCGCGGACACACGTCTTCCGATACTCAAAGTCGTTGACCCGCGAAAACTGAACTTTGAACCACCTGACCCCAATTCGCTCTGTCCGATCTCCTGTTGGTCGAACCACCAATAAGACCACACAACGAACAACATGAGCCAAATGATTCCGGGTAACGTGAGCGTGACCAGTACAGCCAATGCTCGAACGCTTACTTGCTGCTGTCGAAGACCAGTCCAATTCACGCTGACCCAAAAAACAGCGACGCCGAGGAAATATAGAATTGCCGGGACGAGAGAAAACAGGAAGACCGTGAATTCAAACTGGCAGACGTCGGCTTCAGGGATTTCGGCAAACCCGGCGGTAGCGATCAGCAGATTCATTTTCTCAACCTGTGCGCTGAGCGACACTCAAGAATCAACTCTCTTGCGTAGTCACTGAAACCATTCTGTGACGTTGTTCGCAAAGTTACCGATCCGTCGGGCAGCCGCTCGCCTTGAGGACCGTTTCTTGAACGGCCAAGTCGTGCATCGGGGACCAGTCGTGAGTCTTCTCGCCGCGGATGACTTTCGCGAAATCGGCCGCGTCGCCGACGTAGCGTTCGAGGGGTTCGACCGGCACGTCTTGGTGGCCCTTCTTGTATTTGCCGCGTTCCTTGGACAGGGTCAGTCGCACCGACTTCGTGGCGTCGAGCGGTTCGATGTGGAGCGTCCCTTCGGTGCCGCAGACGACGAAGTGACGGCGTGCGCCGCCATCGACTTCGAGGCCCGATGATTTCACGGTGGCCAGTGCGCGGGGGTACGAGAGCACCGCGAGCATGTTGTCGTTCAGAGTGTCCTGCTGCGACCCAGCGTGTTGCTTGAACGGCGTCACCGTTTCCGGCTGGCCCAGCAGATCGACGACGATGTCGATCACGTGGCAGCCCAGCTCGAACATCATTCCGCCCGAGTACTCACCGTGCTTGAGCCGGTTCGCGGGATCGACCACTTTGCTCATGACGGTGTGAACTTCAAACACCTCGCC
>CAMAYU010000169.1 GCA_945862235.1 Schlesneria paludicola DSM 18645 | reverse complement strand
CGTCGCGCCGTCAGCAGGCCGCTCAGCGTGTGAAAGGCCAGCGGCGCGTCGGTGATTCGAACGCGACCGGTCTGCCACAGCGCATGAGCCGTCGCGAGAGTCGCATGTCCGCACAATTCGACTTCGACCTCAGGCGTGAACCAGCGGAGGTCGAACGAGCCGTCAGGCCGCTCGACGACAAAGGCAGTCTCGGCGAGATTCATCTCGGCGGCGACGGACTGTAGCCACGCGTTGTCTCGCCAACTCTCCAAGGGGCAGACGGCAGCGGGATTCCCACCGAACGGCTTGTTCGTGAAGGCATCGACGACAAAGATCGGCACGGGCATGACAGCAACGACCTCAGCGCAATGGCAGACGAGTAGAAACAGATCGCTCGGACAACAAAGTCAGGACTGTCGGATCAACAACGGACACAGCCTGGTGAGCCGGTTGCCGTAAGGCCCCGCATATCCTCGGCAAACATCCGGGGCCTTACGGCACCCGGCTCACTAAAGCGAAACCGACGAATCACGACGGTGGTTGATCTGCGGATCATGGCTTCAACCCCAGTTCCTTCAGGATGAACTCGACCGCCGGCGTCGGGTCGTCCAAGCCATGGGGGTGATGTTTGAAGCCGGGCTTTACGATGAGGTGCATCTTGCCGCCGAGTTCCTCGTAACGCTTCTTCAAAATGACGGTGTTCTCGGGATACGGGACCACTTCGTCCGCATCGCCGCAGATGTGGAGCAGGGGCACCTTGGCTTTGGCCAATGGGGCGAGGTTGTCGATTGGGTTCTTGTCGTAGGCGAGCGCTTCGGCCTCGTCCTTGAAGCCGTAATCGACGATGAGCCTCTTCCAATCGTTCGCGCTCCCCGGCCCTTTTCCTTTCCCGCCCGGCCAGCTTTTGAAGTCGCAGACCGGGTTGTCGCCGAGGATCACGCCGACCTGATCGGGATGGGCCGCACCCCAGTTGTAAACGTACAAGCCGCCTCGGCTGAGTCCCTCCAACACCGGCTTCTTCGACAGGCCGTGTTGCTCGGTGAGGACGTTGTAGAACTGGTCGAAGTGCAGCATCGCGCTGGGGCAGCCGAACGTGTTGCCAACATTCATGTAGACCAAGTGAAAGCCCTGCTTGACGAGTGCCAAGTCGATCTCGGGACGATGATCGAAGAACTCGGCCCGCCAAATCCAAGGCCGCCCTTTCGCGGCAGACTTCGGTGTCACGACAAGCGACTTCTGGCCATCAACCATAAAGTCAAACCGCTCGAACCCGTGGTACTCCGTCTTCACACCGGGAAACGGCTTCGGTTCGTCAGCCCATGTCGTCACGGACGACAACAGCAGAGCGGATGCGAACAGGAGAGGTGCGACGCAAACAGGGGCTGGACGAAAGACAATCATGGGAATGCCATCAAGAGTAAGGAAATTGAAGACAGATGGCCCTTTCGCAGGACATCACCAAGCCGACATCGTCACGTCATATTCGCGGCCTGTTGTTTTCGCCAGCCTTCCGCAGATGGCAAGCAACTCCGTCTGGCGAGCGCCCCCACGTCACTTTATGCTGCCTCGCAGAATGGACGGGGTTCATCACCCGTCGATCGATACCCCGCTCAGAGGTCTCATCAAGCACCGCGCGAGGTGTTTGTGATCTCTCTGACACCAACTTGCCTGATGCCACTTTTGTTGAGACCTCACATGAACCGACTGCTGCGTGCCACTCTGTTTGGATTGATGGGACTTGCCGTGGGACTGTCCGTTCTGCCGCAGTCGATGGAGGCCGCCACCTATCGGAAGCAGCTTCCGTTGCGCGGCTGCCGTGGGAATCTGCACGCCAAGGGAACGGCCACATTCACCAGCAGTCATGCGGAGACATCGACACCCGACGGACAGAAGCTGGTGATCGTGATCGAGAACGTCGCGCTGCCACCCGGCACGGAGTTGCTCGTCTACGTCCACGAGTCCGAAGTGGGAACGATCACACTCGACAAACAACGCAACGGGCGATTCGTGATCGAGTCTGACTTCCGACAGTTGGCTCCGGCTCTCTCGACCGGCTCGTTCGTTGTCCTCAAGCTAGAGAATGGCACGAACGTGATGTGGTGACGAAGCCGCAAACTTCGCTCAGAGCCTATTTCCAAACTAGCCCGCTGCGCAAGCGAGGGCTGGACCTTCGATGACGGTGAAGCCCTTGCTTGCGCGTCGGGCTAGTTTTTCCTGGCGAAAACAGAAACCGTACAACGCTCCGCCTCCTTTGCTCCTTGTCCCTCTTGGTCTCACGTCTTGCACTACATCCCCGAATCGACCTGCGAGATGTTGCGTGGTGATGCGTCGTCGCTGCGCGGCGAAGCTCGCAGCAACTTTCATTACCAGTCGGCACCGCTGTACGTGCTGACGGCTTGCGTCGCCGCGTTGTTGATTGGCGATTGGGTACTCTCGATCGGAACCCCCGCTTCCACGACCGCCATTGCCGGCCTGACGAAGAGCGCGGCCAAGCTGCCGAACGCTTGGTTTGGCTATCGGCTCGCGCTACTGGCGGCAGTCTTGGGCGGGGCGAGGATTTTGTATCACGCTCTTGATGGCTTGCTGTCGGGACGAGTCGGGGCCGACCTCGCACTGACGATCGCGTGTCTCGCGGCCATCGTGCTGGGTGAGCATGAAACAGCGGGCCTCGTCGTGTTGATCTCGCTGATCGGCGAGAGTCTCGAAGGGTACACGGTTGATCGGGCGCGGTGGGCGGTGCGGCAGTCGTTCGCGTTGCAGCCCGAGGTCGCTCATCTGACGACGCAGGATGGGCGCGAACGCGATGTGCCGGTGAAGGACGTGCAGGTTGGCGATTTCGTCGTCGTGCGGCCGGGTGAACGGATGCCGGTCGATGGGCGCGTCGTCGCGGGGAAGTCGGCCGTCGATCAGAGCGCGTTCTCGGGCGAGTCACTTCCGATCGACAAGGCCGTCGGTGATCGAGTCTTTGCGGGAACGCTGAACCAATTCGGCGCGTTGACCGTCGTCAGCGAGGCACTCGGCGATCAAACGGCTCTCGCCCGCGTGGCTCAACAGGTCGGTGCGGCTCAATCACGCAAGGCCGATCTCGAACGGATGGCCGACAAACTGGCGAAGTGGTTCCTGCCAGCGGTCCTCACCATCGCCGTGTTGACTCTGTTCGGCTGGCGACTTGGGACGGGATCGTGGTCGCGCGGTGTGCTTCCGGCGTTGGGAGTCCTCGTCGTGGCGTGTCCGTGCCCGCTGGTGTTGGCGACGCCGTGCGCGGTGATGGCCGCGCTGGCCTGGTTGGCTCGACGCGGCGTCGTCGTGCGCGGCTCGCAGGCCCTCGAACGACTGGCTCGTGTCGATACGTTTGCCTTCGACAAAACCGGCACGCTGACACAGGGAACGCTCGCGCTGGGTGAGATCATCCCGACAAGTGACCTCGCGCCGTCCGACATCCTGCGCCTCGCCGCTATCGCCGAACGACACAGCGAACACCTGCTGGCCCGGCTCATCGTGCGATCCGCCGAAGGACAGGGCCTCGCGATCCCAGCCCCCGCCGAATTCGAGACACTCCCCGGTGCGGGGGTCATCGCCAAGGTTCGCTCAGCCGATTTCATAGCGCGTGCTTCTTTTGTCCCCTCGCCCCCGTCTTCGGGGGAGAGGGCTAAGGCGAGGGGGCCAAGCGGCGAGAACGCTCAAGCACTTCAAGCGGCGTCCACTCTTCTGCAAAGTGAAGAGAAGACCCCTCACCCTAACTCTCTCCCGACCACCGAAGCGGCGGTGCCCGAGCCGGGGCGACGGGACCAGGCGGCAGACTCCGCTTTACATTCAGTCCTCAACTCTCACCCCTCAACCTTTCATACCGTCGTCGTCGGCAATCGGCGTGCATTGGCTCAGGGTGAGATCGCGTTTTCGGACGATGTTGTTTCACTGCTGAAGCAGCGCGAGTTGGCTGGCGAATCGCCGCTCGTGGTGGCTGTGGATGGACGTGTCGTCGGTGTGATGGGTGTGCGCGAGACGATGCGGCCCGAGTCGGCCGGCGTCTTGCAGGAACTGCGTGAGGCGGGCGTCACGCAGTTCGCATTGCTCACCGGCGACCGGCCTCAACCGGCCGATGCGGTGGTGAGATCGCTCGGTCTGTTCGACCATGTGGCGACCGAGCAGCTTCCTGCCGACAAGGCCGCGTGGATTGAAGCGGCGCGTCGCGCGGGGCGCTGCGTGGCGATGGTCGGTGATGGAACGAACGACGCTCCGGCACTGGCCGCGGCCGATGTGGGGCTGGTCCTCGGTCGAGCCGGTGCGGACCTCGCGGCCGATGCGGGCGACATTCTTCTGTTGGGCGATCCGCTGCGTCCGCTGCCCGGCTTGTTGAGACTGTCGCGTGCGCTGGTCCAGAACATCTGGCAAAGTATTTTGCTCTTCGCATTCGGGTTGAATGGACTCGGTGTTCTCGCCTGTTCGTTTGGATGGCTCAGTCCGGTTGGCGGAGCACTCTTTCATGAAGCCGCTTCGCTGGCCGTGATGGTGAACGCGATGAGACTGTTGTGGTTCGACGGCTGGTCGGGTGTGCAGGCGACTCGCGTCACGAACGCCTTCGTCGGCGCGGCGGATTGGATCGCGGTCGTAGCCTCTCCGTCGCGTTGGGTCTTCTGGTTGATCGAACGCCGGGAACTCGGGGCGAAGCTGTGCGCGGCGGCACTTGTCGCGGCCTGGTTCTTGTCCGGCGTGGTCGTATTGAATGAGAATGAACACGCACTCGTGACCCGCTTCGGGCGCTACGAAACGACACTGACGGCAGGCCCGTACTGGCGCTGGCCGTGGCCGCTCGAACGAGTCTTGCGCGAGAATGTTGATCGCGTCAGAAGCGTGGGGATCGGGTTCAGGGGAAAGGAATCAGGGGGCGGGAGTCAGGCGGCGGAAAGAATGAAGACGGCTGTCGGCCAGTCGGCTATCGGCAGTCAGCGTTTGTTGGAACCGGGCATCGTCGAATGGACCAGCTCACACGGCGAGCGCGATACTGACGCGCTGGACGGCGAATCACTGATGCTCACTGCGGATGAAGTGCCGGTCGATCTCTCGGCCGAAGTGCAGTATCGCATTATCGATCTGAAGCAGTTCGAGTTGGGCGGGACTCGGCGGCCGGATGACATGCTGCGTGCTGCCGCCGAAGGTGTGCTGCGCGATCTGGCGGCCAGAGCCTCACTCGATGAACTGCTGACGGAGCGACGCGCCGAACTCGAACGGCAGTCGCTCGCACAATTGCGGCGGCGGGTGAAAGACTATGCATTGGGGATCGAGATCGTCGATCTGCAATGGCTCGACGTTCATCCGCCAAAGGCTGTCGTCCCGGCGTATCGTCAGGTCGCCGACGCCCTCGAAGATCGCGAACTGCTCGTCAACGAAGCCGATGCCTATGCCGATCGCGTGTTGCTCGGAACGGTCGGTGAAGAGGCCCTGCGATCTCTCAAACAGTCAAACCGTTTGGTCGCCACACAGCGCGCGGTGACGGATGAGACCTCGTCACGAGCAAGAGCCGATTGGTCGCTGGACGAGACGCTCTGGAAGCGACTGCTGGAGGTTCGCTCCGACGGTTCGATACTCCTCTCGGGGAGCGCGGCCGCGAGTTTGAACGAGGCTCACGTCACGGCCGAGAAGCGCCGGACATCGGCCTCGTCCACGGCGAACCGTTTTGACCGGCTGCTCTCCGAGTACCAACACTCTCCGCGTCTGACGAGCCTCAAACTCTATTGGGACGCGGTGACCGAAAGCCTCGCTCAACGACCACTGACCATCGTCGATCCGAAAGCGGCGGGACGGCAGCATCTCTGGCTGGGTGAGGGACCGAACGTACCGCTGGCACCCACGTTTCCCGTTCCCGCACGAACGGAGTCACCGACCGAGACTCGCGAGCCGCTGAAGACCAACGAGTGAGGACGCGGCGGGATCAGCGGCTATCCGGAAAGAAACGTTTTTTTCAGGGTGCCACGGTCACGATTTGCGTGGCCGTGCCATTGTTGATGCGAAGCCACGGCCACGCAAATCGTGACCGTGGCACCCAAAGTCCTTGCCTCGACTCAGATGGGGCAAGTGATATTTCCGGATCGCCTCTCAGAACAATTCGGCAATCGGACGGCCGCTGGCGAGGATCGGGATCGGGCGGTTTTGACGGTCGCGGATCGTGCTGTCGGAGTCGATGCCGAGAACTTTGTAGATGCTCGCGAGCAGGTCGCCCGGGCCGAGCGGTCGGTCGAGTGGAGCCGCGCCGGTCGAGTCGGTCGAGCCGATGATCTGTCCCGCTCGAATGCCACCGCCCGCCAACACGGCTGACATCGCGCCGGGCCAATGGCCTCGCCCCGCACCGGCGTCGATGCGCGGGCCGCGACCGAATTCACCGAAGCACGCGACCAGCACGTTGTCCAACTGGCCGCGTTGTTCGAGGTCGCGGATCAACGTTGAGACCGCTTGGTCATATGGTGGCAGACGCTTTCGCAGGTTCTTCTCGATCGTGGTGTGATCGTCCCACCAATCGACATCCTTCTCGTACAGGTTGATCGTGACGAACGACACGCCCGCCTCAACCAAGCGCCGTGCGAGAAGGGCGGACTGACCGAAGGCGTGGCGACCGTAGGCGTCTCGCAACGAGGTCGGTTCCTCGGACAGATCAAAGGCGTGACGGGCGGCCGAGCCGGTTGTGAGTTCCATCGCCTGCCGCTGCACGTCGTCGAGCGCGGTGTATTCGAGGCTGACCTCAACCCGTCGCGCGAGTCGGTCCAAGTGGCGATGCAACGCGCGCCGATCTTCGACTCGCGGCAACGTGACATCGGCCGGGAGACTGAAGCTTGGACTGCTGTAGTTCCCGAGGCTCGGATCTCCCCCCGCATCGAGTGCGTTGTGGCGCGAACTGAGAAACGCCGCGTGTTCGTAAAAGCCGAGGTGCTTGCGGTAGTCCTCGGGGATGCAAACGTAGGCGGGCATTCCGACGCCGTTGCTTCCCTTCAAGGCCGAGACAATCGAACCCTGCGACGGATGCTGCTGCCCTTGCTGCCGGGCGTTGAGCAGTGGATAGCCGGTCTGCAACCAATGCGTCGCATCGTCGTGAACGGCCAAGTGGTGGGAGATCGAGCGAATCACGGCCAGCTTGTCGGCGATGGCCGCATGACCCGGCATCAAGTCGCATACGGAGAGGCCGGGTAATTTGGTGTCGATTGGCGTGAACGGCCCGCGCACTTCGGGGACCGCCTGCGGCTTCATGTCGATCATGTCGAGATGCGACGCGCCTCCCGACTGAAAGAAAAAAATGACGCTCTTGGGACGACCGTGCCCCACACGCAATGGGGACGAGGAACCGGCCAAAGAACCTTGAGCCTCCGCCGCCTGAACCTGCCGCGCCCGCAACAAATCAGCCAGCGAAAGACCACCCGCCGCGAGACCGCCCACCGTGAGAAAGCCTCGTCGCCCGAGACCACGCTGTTGACCAACCGGTTGTCCAACGATGTTCAGCATCATTGCCTCCACGATCTCAGAACGATGTCGCCACAAATCGAAAACGACCGATGCCGAGTCTAGCCAAGGCGTGCGGCTCAAGGAAAGCTGGACTTCCCGTTCCGCATTCCCGTCGGCGGAGCGACGGGACTACAGTTGCCCCGTCGCTCCGCCAACGGGTGGCTCGAACTTACTTCGCGGGCTTGGCCTTGCTCTTCTCGTACTCGGCGAGGATCCCTTCGGGGTCATCGTTGAAGGCATCTCGGCAGCCGGTGCAGCAGACGTAATAGGTCTTTCCCTTGTGCATGACGGCCATCGTTCCGAGGCCGCCTGTCACGACACAGACCGGGCCGCTGGTGCCAGCGGCGGCGAGCCGTGTCCCTTCGCGCTGATACCCGATCTCGGCCACGCGCGAGTAAAACGACTGCTGCTCGGGACGCTTCTCGAACAGCAGCGTCATTCGATTTTCATTGAGGGTCGTCAGCGTGAGTCGATGAATGTCGTTCGTCTTCGCGTCGGCCACCGACTCCAACACGAGCCGCTTGTCTTCGAGTTGGCCTTGGTATTCGCGGGTCGCATCGTCGAGCAAGGTCGCCTTCAACGTGAACTTCTTGGACTTCTCGTCGTAGCCGAGTAGCGCCGACTTCCACTGCTTGCCCGTCTCCACGTTCCACCGAATGCCCGTACTCTTCGGCTTCAGTTCCCACACGGCGACGGTCTTCTCCTGCCAGGCTCCCTGTTGTGAGCCGCGTTTCGGTTGGCCCACGCCGCGCCAGCCACCAATCAAACCGTTGTATTCGCGCAGCGCGTCGATGGACGACGCTTTGCCCTCGGCCTTCGCGTTCGGCTCGTCACATGAGGCGACCCATGCGGTGGACAGGCTCACTGCGCCAATCAGGACCAGCAGGCCATAATGTCTCAGCGTGATGATGGTGGAAACGCGGCGAAGCATGATGTCATCTCACTCGTTTGAAGACGGGAACAAAGTTGGAGTTGGAGAACCGCGAACGGCACGTCGCTTGTTCTCAAACAGCCGAACCCCACCGGGCTTGTTCCGGTGGAAACAGGTCTTTGCACTACTTGCTCATTCACTCGAATCGGCGCGGCGTGTAGTGGCAACAACCCGCGGGCCACCGGGGCAAGCCCGGTGGAGTCGCTTGTTCCACGACTCCGTTTCGACCAATTTCATGGAACGGGTTCAGGCGAACTGTCTGTTCCACGCGGTGATTATTGAAGTGACCCGTTCTCAGGTTCAATGGCGACATTCCACAAATGTGTCACACGGCTCGCCAACCCGCCGCGTGACCTTCCCAAATTGGGCCGTTCGAGACTCACGCCTCGGTCTCATTCCCGCGACAACCGCCCGTTTCCCGCCGGTTGATTCCACTTGGTGGCCGATTCGTTCTGGACTACAAACGGCAGCGATGATTCAACCCACGATCCACCGCGTCGGGTCGGTGACTCATCAGCCCAGCATCCATTTTAGAGAGAGCAGGACGCCATGTCGGACAGCACCGCCCCAGTCAATGCTGAGGACGATCGGTCGAAGCCGGATCACACGGAGACGGACAACACGGCGGCGAATGAATCCTCAATGCACCGCAAGTACACGCCCGAAGAATGGCTCGCCAACGTGTATCAGGGTGACGACGCGAAGCAACTGACGGTGCGGTCGGTTGTCACCGGGATGCTGATCGGCGGCGTGATGTCGATCTCAAACCTGTATGTCGGATTGAAGACCGGCTGGGGTTTGGGAGTCACGATCACCGCCTGCATCATCGCGTATGCGGTCTTCAACATTCTCGAGAAGATTGTCCCGGCATATCGCAAGGAACCGTTCACGATCCTAGAGAACTACACGATGTCGAGTGCTGCCAGCGCCGCCGGTTACATGGCATCGGCGGGCTTAGTGTCGGCGATTCCGGCACTCTATCTCGTCACCGGACGGCAACTGCTGTGGTGGGAAATGATGGCGTGGCTGTGTGCAGTCTCGCTGCTTGGCGTGTTCATGGCGATCCCGCTCAAGCGACAGCTCATCAACGAAGAGGGGCTGCCGTTTCCCTCCGGCATCGCGACGGCCGAGACCTTGAAGTCGATGCACTCGGCCGGAGCGGAGGCACTCGGCAAGGCGCGGGCGTTGTTCGTTTCGGGACTGGCGGGCGCGTTCGTGGCGTTCTGGCGTGACGGCTTCGCGCCGTTGCTCGAATGGATGTCTGCCCAACTGAGCATGGCCTCATTGAAGACGTTTGGTGAGGCCGCCGCTTTCCCGAGTGCATTTCCGTTGTTCCCCGGAGCGACAGGCGGCGCGCTGCTCAAGAAGTACACGATCGGCATGGAAGGCTCGCTCATCATGCTGGCGGCGGGAGCCATCATGGGGATTCGAGTCGGTATCTCGCTGTTGGTCGGCGCGTTCATTTACTTCGGAATCATCGGCTACTTCCTGCTGGAGAACGACATCGTCAAGCCGGGCTATCGCGGCATCGTCTCGTGGACGCTGTGGCCCGCGACGGGAATGATGGTCGCGTCGGGATTGCTTTCGTTCGCGTTTCGGTGGCGCACGGTGCTGAAGGCGTTCGGTGGACTGAGCCGCATCTTCGGGAAGGGGGACGCAGGCCAAGTCGATCCGTTGGAACGAGTCGAAGTCCCCGGCTCGTGGTTCATCATCGGGACGCTCATTTCGGGAGCGGCCTGCGTGATCCTCGGCGACATGCTGTTTGGCATTCAGTGGTACATGGGGATCATCGCTGTTCTCGTCACGTTTTTGTTGTCGATCGTCGCCGCGCGCGCCACGGGCGAGACCGACATCACGCCAATCGGTGCGATGGGCAAGATCACGCAGTTGCTATACGCCGTCATCACGCCGCGAGTGATCGCCGAACAGTTCATCACGACGAACCTGATGACCGCGTCGATCACGGCCGGTGCCGCATCGCACTCCGCCGACCTGCTGACCGACTTGAAGTCGGGTTATTTGCTCGGGGGCAATCCCCGCAAGCAGACGTTGTCGCAATTGTTCGGTGTGCTGGCCGGGACGCTGGTCTGCGTGCCGGTCTATTGCCTGATCGTGAAGCCCGAAGATCTCGGCACGGAAAAGTTGCCGGCTCCGTCCGCCAAGGTCTGGCAGGGTGTGGCCGAGATGCTCAGCAATGGCATCGACAAGCTGCCGCAGGGGGCGCTAATCGCGATGCTGATCGGTGGCGCGATCGGCATCATCCTCGCGCTGTTGGAAGAGTTCGTCCCGAAGAAGCATCGCCACTGGATCCCCTCGGCGACGGGCCTCGGCATCGCGGGAGTCATCCCCGCGTTCAACTCGATCGCGATGTTCCTCGGGGCGCTGATCGCATGGGTGCTAGCGAAGCAGGCTCCGAAGACCGACGAGAAGTACACCGTCGCCGTTTCGTCCGGCCTGATCGCGGGCGAATCACTGATGGCCGTCGCGATCATGCTCTGCGGAGAAGGACCACAACTGTTGAAGACGCTGTTCGGTCTTGGAAAGTGATCTAAGATCCGGCTGCAATGAGTCCCCGGTCGTCGATCAAATGCGTCCTCAACCGAAATGGTGGATGGCGCACGATTGCCGAGAATGGATCCTTGACGTGACCGACAAAAGTAGCCTTCATCATTGAGTTGATCGACCTCAAAGAATGAAATCGGCGCATCACGGGCCAGCTGGCCGAATCGTGGTGCGCCGATTGTTCATCGTAAGTCTGGCGACTCGAAGCGAATCAGTGGCCTTCCGAGGTGTTGGCCGAGGTCCCGCAAACCAAATCGCAGCTCGTGTTGCGATCGCAATCGTCGGTTCCATCGCTGAAGGAACTACCGGCGACCGAACTCTTTACCTTGTAGCAATCCTTCGCAACGAATCCGGTGTAAGAGTACGACTGGTTCAGAGCACCAATCGCATTCGAGATGTCGTTCAGTTCGGTGTTGGCCGCAACCGCGACTTCGCTCAGGCCGACAACTATTGCCAGCACGCCAATGGTCAGCACTAAGGCCAACTCGGCCGAGACGATCAAACCGGCTTCATCGATCCACAGTTTCTTCAGCATGAAATAACTCCCAAGTTGTTTGAAATGATGTTGTGAACATTTTCGGGAAGGCGTGCCTCCTGCACGAAATCCGTCGCCAAACGGAAGGCTCGTGAGGTTCGATCCATCGCGATCCCGGTCCCCGAATTGACCCGTGATCGTGTCTCGAAACAGTCCAACGCCTGTAAATTACTTCGCACTGCAAACGTGCGATCGACTGGCCAGTCTGGGAGGTGTTTGATGCGGTAAGACGAAGGACACCGTTAGCAGGGACCGTGCCACACGAACGCGGCCTTTACAGTCTGTTAACCCGCCTCCATCACGCAATTCGGAAGCAGAACCCTTGCCGCGTAAGAGTTTGCGTTGCTTGAGGCCTCGGCAAAAAAAAGTCGTTCCGAAGTCGTTTGTCAGAGCGCTTCGATTTCTCATCGAGCAGTCAATCTGGTTCGACACGAAGCAGGCCACGTGTTGCCGGACGACGTGAAGAACGAGCAACGCGCGGGTCCGCTGTTGCCGTTCGGCATCACGCTTCGGCAACCGATCCGCATAGTCAGCACGATCACTTTTCAAAGTGAGGGGATCGCGTGTCCATGATCGTGCGCATTTGACAGGCAAAGAGCGGAGCGAGAGAGTCGTCGCCTCGTAGCGAGCGAATCGTTGGTGCTCCTCGCCGTGGCCCCTATTCGACTGTCTGAATTTTGCGGATGTCGGGTGGGCTGTGCCCACCACTTCACAACCGATTGTGGTGGACACAGCCCACCCTGCGAGACGCCCGGCAGTCAAATAAACAGCCCGCTGAAACAGCCGTGGTACGAGCCGTTCGCCTGTAATGTTCCTCTTGAAAAGAGAGCAGGCGAGCCGCCCGCTCTACGTTTTTCGACAGGCTGAGTCGCTCGAAACGCCGTGAGCGGCTGTCCGAAAAGAAACGAATTATTTCCGGGGTGCCACGGTCATGGCTTTGCGTGGCCGTGCTTCGGACGCAGCGAAGACACGGCCACGCAAAACCGCGACCGTGGCACCCAACACAATGCCTCGAAATTTGTTGCGCCGACCGTGTTCTCGGGCAGCCTCTCAGGGAGAGGCGTGTGCGAGCTGGATCACACTTGCAGGTGATCGAGGGCCTCGACCGTTGGCATCAAGTAGCTGATGTAGAACGGCCCGAATTCGGCGTACTTGGCGGAGGCGGTGTCGAAGCGCATCGTGTAGACGATGTCTTTGATGTACGCGGGGTTTCGTCCCCACAGCGTCACGCCCCACTCCCAATCGTCGAAGCCGGTTGAAGCGGTGATGAGCTGCGAGACCTTTCCGGCGAACTTCATCCCGCTCGTCGCATGTTCGGCCATCAACGACGATCGCACGCTGAACGGTTCGGTGAACCAGTTGGCGATCGGGTGTCGAGCCTTGTTCATCGGATAGAAACAGGTCACAGGCCAAGCCGGGAAATCGGGGCAGAGCCGCTGGCGGTTCATCATCGGCAGCCGCTGGCTATAGGCCGCGACCTTGGCGGCATAAGCGGGATCGTCGGGCGAGACCCCTTCGCGACAAAGCCGTTCCGAGTACTGCTCAATCGTCGGCACGTACTCGGAGATTTCCGTGATCGAGACGAACGAGTAGGTCGGGATCAACACCGAGCCAAGTGGACTCGAACGAACCCCCTGCCGAATGCCGTCGATCAAGAGCGGGTCCGGGTCCATCACCATCAGGCCGAGATCGGCCTTGTGGCCGGAGACGACCGACGTTTGGATCCGCTGCGGCGCACCGGGCCGTTCCGGATCAAGCAAATGGACGAGGACTTCTCGTCCCTCGGCAAGTTGTGCCTCCGACAATTGCTTCAACGCGGCTTGGTCCACGCGGTAGTAGAGATGCAGGCAGTGCCAGCCTTCGGCCAATTTGGTGCTGGGTTCGGGCAGAGCTTGCGGCGCGTGAGTCGGTCGAGACACAGAGTTGTTCCATTTTTTTATTCGGTGAGAACGTAGGCCGGGCACTCTTGCCCGTCGCCATTCTTCTGAAAAAGACGGGCAAGAGTGCCCGTCGTACAACGAACCTAATCGTCGTCCATCGACTTCTGTTCAGACTTGGGATAGCCCGCCCAAACGAGTGGCTTGGCGGCCATCGCCAACTCACCCCGTTCGAGGACGCCGAGGACTTGTTGGACGGTCATGTTCGTGGAGAGTTCTTTTCGCAACCGCTGCACGATCTCGGGAGCGACGCTCGTCTGCCCCTTGCCGGGCTCACCTTCGACGAAGGCCCGTTTCTGGTCGAAGACAGCCCAGAAGATGGTTCGTTCGTGGTTCTTCGCGCCGTCGCGGCTCTTCACCGCCGCGCCGCCCTTACTGCGGTTGCCGTTGACGCGATACAGCTCGCGATGTTCGAAGATGATCGCAATGACATTCCAGTCCTTCGTGCCGAACCAGCTCATCGAGCCACTCCCCTTAAGGCAAAGGTCAGAAC
>CAMAYU010000168.1 GCA_945862235.1 Schlesneria paludicola DSM 18645 | reverse complement strand
TCTTTGACATCGACGGCGGCCCATTCTTTGTACCAAGGGAGGTCGAGTGACTTCTTGATTTCGTCGAGCGACATCTTGGCGTTGATGGCTTCTTGGATCGCCTGACGGAGTTCGACGAAGTAGCGGCGTTGGGTGGTGACGAGCGTGGCGTCGGACATCTCGCCGTGGCCGGGGCAGACGCGTTTGATGGGGAGCTTGGCCATCTCGGTCAGGACGGCGATCCAACTGGCGGTGTCGCCCTCGCCCGTGTAGTTGAAGGCTCCGTTTACGCAACTGTCTCCGGTGAACAGGATGCCGTGCTGCGGCATCCAAGCGACGGCGTCTCCCTTGGTGTGGCCGTGGCCGAAGTGAATCAGTTCGACCCGCTGTTTGGAGTCCTCGATCACCATCTTCTTGGGGAAGTACAGCGACGGGATGCCGTACTTGAGCTTGCCGTATTCCTCGGGCTTCTCTGTCTTCTGTTTGTCGAACGACGCGATTCCCTTGTTGAGAAACTGTTCACGGCTTTGCTCCGACGCGATCGCGGCAGCTCCGTCGGCGATGAGGACCGGGTTGCCGTCGGCGTGATCGCCGTGCCAGTGCGTGTCGAACACGTACTTGATCGGCTTGTCCGTCGTCTTGCGGATCTCTTTGATGAGTTCTGCCGCCTGATTCGGGAAGCTGGCTTCGATGACGAGCACAAAATCCTCGAACACGATCCAACCTTGATTGCAGCCGATGAACTTCGGCTCGGTCTCGACCTTCCGGAAGAAGACGCCGGGTGCGATCTCGGTGATGACGGTCTCGGTCGGTTTGAACAAACCGAGCGCGAGGCCGCTCACGCTGGCCATGATGGCGAGGGTCAGGAGTGCAGTGATGAAGCGGCGGCGTTGGAGGAAGAGCGGCATGCAGGACTCCACGAGAAGGGTTGGCAGAACGGACACACATAATGTGGTGAGCCGGGAGGCGTCAGCCCCCGGACTCTTTTCGTTGAATGAAAGAGACCGGGGGCTGACGCCTCCCGGCTCACCTGATTCTGATCCTTTTGAACGCGTTACTCTTGCACGCCGAAACGAAAGAAGGACGGGCAAGAGTGCCCGTCCTTCTTCTCATTTTTCGTGAGTTAGTACTCGCGTTTCTTGTTGATGCCGGGGGCCGGCACCGGGTACTTGCCTTCGGCGTCGCCGAGCAGCGGGGATGGGCCGTCGATGACGAGCTGATCGACGTTCGGGGCGAACTCGTGGTCGCTGTTGAGGATCTCGTCGTAGGTGATGGTGCGGCCGGTGTGGCAGGCCATGCGGCCCATCGAGGTGACGAGGCTCGCCTCGGCACCGCGCTTGGCCTCGTTGTACGGCTTGTCCTGGCGGATGGCATTCATCAGGTGTTCCCACTCGCCCTGGTACGGATTGACCACGTCTTCGCCCTTCCAGACGATCTCATCGTCGACCATTTTGTGGCCCTTGAAGATGCGAGCCTTGGACGGCCAGTGACCCGACGCCGAGATGATCGCCGAACCCTTGCTGCCGTGCGCGTAGCTGGCGAACTCGGTGGACGCCCCCTCCATGCAGCGGCCTTCCATGATGAGCTTCGTGCCGTCGGCGAAGGTGTACTCCGTCGTGTAGCTATCGAAGTTCTGATCGATGTAGTCGCCGCGATAGTGTCGTCCGCCGTAGCCCTTGGCTTCGACGGGCCACGCGTTCTTCATCCAGCAGCACTCGTCAATGTTGTGGATCAGGAAGTCGCTGAAGGCTCCGCCGCTCAGCCACAGGAACGAGTGGAACCGGCTGATCTGGTACATCAACTCGCTCATGTTGTCGGGCTTCTTCTTGGAGAAGGCCGACGCGGTCGGACCGGCACAGCGGTAGGCTCGCAGCGTGATGATGTCGCCGAGTTGCCCGTCTTGAATGCGCTGCCAAAGTTCACCGCGTGCCTCACAGTGACGGCACATCAGACCGACGCCGACCTTCAGGTTCTTTTTCATCGACTCTTCGTAGAGGGCCAGCATCTTGCGAGTACTCGGTCCATCGACAGTGGTCGGCTTCTCCATGAAGACGTTCAGTCCCTTGGAGATCGCGTAGCCAAAATGGACCCAGCGGAAGGCGACCGGCGTGGTAAGGATCACCACGTCGCCGGGCTTCAGGCAGTCCATCGCGTTCTTGTAGCCATCGAAGCCGATGAACTGGCGGTCCTGAGGAACATCGACCTTCTCTTTGAACTGATCGCTCAAGGTCTTGTGACACAGCTTGAGCCGCTCGGGAAACACGTCGGCCATCGCCGCCAGCTTGACCGGTCCGAGCTTCGTCTGAAGTGCGTTCTGAGCCGCTCCCGTCCCGCGACCACCCGCACCGACGAGGGCCAGTTGCACGGTGCTTGTTTCACCCGCATAGACGTATTGCGGCAGAGAGATCCCCGCCAACGCGGACGCCGCCACGATCTGGCCAGACGTTTTGAGCAACTCGCGGCGCGTCACGCCTACGCTGTTCGAGGAATCCGTCTTAGTACTGGTCTTGTCCACGGTGAAGTCTCCTAAGTTGATGAAGGGCCGTCGGGATCGTTGTGTCTCAGTCTTCATGCCGCCTCGACCCGTGACGACGAAATCACGGATCGGAAATGGCGACGACGTTGTACCGCCCGCCTGTGCCTCACGCGAGCGAACCGTTGGGCCAAGTCACGGCCTCGTTAGGTTCGTTGGCACTCGCGTCAGGAGTCGCTTCATTTCAGGTACGGCTCCAATTTGCGAACGACATCGGGTGAATCGATCGCAGCTTTGCCGAAGCCGCTCACCGCACCGAGCGCCACCGCCTGCTGGTCGTACTTCGAAAAATTCGTGATCAGCATGACCGGCTTCGTCGCAAGAGACTCGTTCGCCTTGAGAGCCTTCACAAAACCCAGCCCCTCATCGCCGTCGGCATCAAACTGACGGTTGACCAGCACCAAATCAAACGGCTGCGTTTTCAAGAGGTCGAACGCCCTGACCGCCGTCGCTGCGGGAGTGACCTCCACGTCAAACTGACCGCTCAAGAAGCGGCTGATCGCGCCGTGATCGAACCCGCATTGACCGACGCTGAGAACGTGCTTCATAGGATTGCTTCCCTCTGGAGTGGAATTGGTCGAGTGATTGAACTGAGACAATTCCCGCAGGTAAATCTACCCGTAGGATGGACGCCTCGTCCGTCCGTGCCTGCAACCTCGGACGGACGAGGCGTCCATCCTACGAGTCACTCTTTCCCCGGGTGTTGCCTGAGTTCACGCCGATAGTCTGGCGAATGGCGACGTGGTGCGCAAGCGAGTTCGATTAACGCTTCGCGAAAAAGACTCGCTGGACAGCGACCGGTCTTCCCGTAAAATGCCGCCCCGCTCTCCCTCCCAGCTCACTTGGCCGGGTTTTTCGAGTGGACACCGCACAGTCGATGCACCTTGTGCAACGGGAACGCTGCTTGCGACCGGACTGATTCGCGGCCCTCGACTTCTGATGACTCCGCCCCGGCTTGCGTTCGTGCGGTTCTCCGTTCAGGATGCCCGGCCCGAACGATTGGAGAGACACAATGGCCAGCAACAAAGACCTGTTCGACGATTCCGCGATGACTTTTGGCGAGCACCTCGAAGTGCTTCGCTTCCATCTCATTCGAGCCATGCTGGGGCTGGCGGTCTGCGTGTTTCTCGCGCTGATCTTCGGCGAAGACCTCGTGCGGCTGATCCGTCATCCGGTGGATGCGGCCTTGCGGCGAGCAACTAAAGTCACGGAGGTCCAAGACGACGTGAAGGGCTTCGATTTCTGGAAGTCCGTCAGTGGCACGTTCTACAACATGACGTTCGCCCCCAAGGCCGCCACTGCGGAAGAGATCGAAAAGGTTCGTCCTCAGGAGCAAGAATCGCGGCGCACCATCACACTCGAACTGTCGGCACATGAATTGGCTTCACAGCTTCACGAGGCGGCTCCCCAGCTTTATCAGGCTGCTCCGGAAGAACTGCGGGAGAAGACACTCACGCTACAAGCCAAGTCCTCCACGTTTGCACAGTTCTGGACCGGCCTCGAAAAGATTGAACGTCCCGTGACGCTGAACGTGCAGGAAGCCTTCGTCACCTACATGAAGGTGTCGTTCATCGCGGGCTTGGTCGTGGCCAGCCCGTGGGTCTTCTTCCAACTGTGGCTGTTTGTGGCGGCCGGGCTGTATCCGCACGAACGAAAGTACATCTACACGTACCTGCCCATGTCGATCGTGCTGTTCCTCGGTGGGATTGGCTTCTGTTTCTACAGCGTCCTTCCAACCGTGCTCGACTTTCTGCTCGGCTACAACGTGCGGATGGGGCTGACCGCGCAGATTCGGATTTCCGAGTGGATCAGCTTCGCGGTGATGTTGCCGCTGATGTTCGGCGTCAGTTTTCAGTTGCCGCTGGCGATGCTGTTTTTGTCGCGGATCAACGTCTTCAAAACAGAACAATACATCGCGCAATGGAAGCTGGCCGTGCTGGCGATCGCCGTGATCTCGATGATCCTGACGCCGACTCCTGATCCCATGACCATGCTGCTGATGATGGCCCCGCTGTTAGTCCTGTACGGCTTGGGCATCGTCCTGTGCCACTGGACCGCCGCCAAGAAAACGGTTGCCGCCGCGACATGACCCGCCATCGAAGCCTGACGCGCAAGCGAAGTCCGTCGGATCGGCTGCTACTTTTCTTGCGCGTCAGGATTTGATGTGCCGACCGAAATTCCCGAGGCCGTTGGTTCTTCCTGCGGTACGAGGAACGAGTGGATGACCAGCATGCTGGCTCCCACGACCAGATACATGTCGGCGAAGTTGAACGTCGCCCAGTGGAAGTTCCCGAAGAACCAGAAGTCGAGGAAGTCTCGCACGGCACGGATCGACTGGCCTTGAGCATCTTGAAGACCGTGTAACCCGAGGCGGTCGAATAGGTTGCCCAGCGTTCCGGCCAACAGCAGGCCGGCCGCGACTGTCAGCCACCACGAGGCCGTCGCCTGTCCGTTGCGAACGAAGTAGCCGATCACGCCAACCGCCACCACACTTAGCGATGCGAAGAACCACGTTTGCCCTTGGCCCATGCCCCACAAGGCACCGAAGTTCAGCGTCGTTTCCAGTTGGAACTGGATGGCAACTCCCAGAACTTGGCCCTTCCAGACGGGATGAACACCCGGACCTGGCAAAACGCCGGGGCAACCGAGAGCGGCGAAGACTTGATGCTTCGACCACAAGTCCCAACCCAAACCGGCTGCGCCTATTGCCAGCAAGGCAAAGGTACGAGCCAACGACAACCCGGCGGAAACCGGCAACTCCGTTCTGCACGCAGGAGTTGCAGCAACGGGAGGCGATGGATTCATGGGCGGGTTGTCGCCGTCAGTCGGCTCTAGCATTCGCTCGCTTCACGTTTCTGTTCGCACTCGACACAGTTCTTCGTGTAGGGGATTGCCCGCAACCGCAGCTTGGGAATGACCGACTTCGCCAGTGATCGACCTTCTGTCTGGCAGCCTTGGCAGATACCAAAAGACTCGTCCTCGATCCGCTCCAGCGCCGCGTCAATTTCGGCCAAGAACTCTTGCTCGTTTTCAACCTGACGCAGAGCGAAGTCGATTTCGTAGGTTTCCGTTCCCAATTCGGCCAAGTGCGTCGGCGATTTGGACTCGGACTCGCCATCGTTCCGATCCAAAGCCTCGTGCGTCATCTGTTTAACGTCGCCACGAACGCGTGCCCGGAGCACCAGCAGGAGCCGCTTGAATTCATCAAAATCAGCCTTTTTTAACATCGGCAGGCACCTTGGCAGACGAGTGAGACGCTGGTTTGCAGCTCAGGGCAGTTGGAAAGAGCCGCAGATTATTGGTTTGCGTTCCTATCGTGGTCAAGCCAAGCTTCTCTCTCCGTGTCACAGTCGCTCGAAAACGGGTCGCCTCGGTAGTTCGCGATGAATTTACCGCTTGCAACGGAGTCAAAACCGAGTGGTTCAACCGGTGTTTCGGGGGGCGCTGTTCGCGTCGGGGAAAAGTGGTTAAATCGCCTGGAGAGCATACGGCTGGGAGCTATGTGAAATGTCCAGGGGATTTGGATCGGGGTGCCAGGGATGGGACTGCGAAGGCCCAGGACATTCGGACATCGTTGGTGCGGGTGATGATTCCCTCCCAATGGAGGTTTGCAAGCTGGTTCAGCAGTCGGTCTCTTCAGTTCCGACGAAGCGTGTGTTTTCGGAGGAGTTCAAGGTGGATGCGGTCCGCCTGGTGACGGGCGAGGGTTACTCGATTGCGGCGGCGAAGTCAGTGGGGGTGGGTCAGCAGAGTCTGCGGAAGTGGCATGCTCGATTGGCTCCCTAGTGTAGTGTCTCTAAATTGCGGGGACTTATGTGGTGATTTTGGCTTTTGATACTCCAACCACGGAGGATCATGCCATGCGGGTTGCGAAGGTCATCACGTTGACGGTGGAAGAACGAGCGTCGTTGACGAAATGGGCGCGCGGGCGGAGTACGCCGACGCGACTGGTGTTGAGGGCGAAAATTGTCCTCGCTGCGTCGGACGGGAAGCGGAACGATGAGATCGCGGCGGAGTTGGGATGTACTCGACGCACGGTCGGGACTTGGCGGAATCGGTTTGTTGCGGATCGGCTGGCGGGGATTGAGCGGGATGCGCCGCGCAGTGGTCGCACTCCTTCCGTACGGGCCTTGAAGGAAGCCGACGTGATTGCCAAGACCACTCGGGAGACTCCGGCCCATGCGACGCAGTGGTCGGTGCGAACGATGGCCCAGGCCACGGGAGTCAGCAAGGCGACGGTTCAACGCATCTGGCGCGACAACGGGCTGAAGCCGCCTCGCGTGAAATCGTTCAAGGTCTCGAACGATCCGCGGTTCGCCGACAAGCGGGTCGATGTCGTGGGCTGTACCTCAATCCGCCCGAGAACGCGCTGGCGCTGTCGTGCGATGAGAAGAGTCAGATCCAAGCCCTCGACCGGACGCAGAAGAGCCTGCCGCTGTTCCCCGGCAGACTCAAGACGCTGACGCACGACTACAAACGCAACGGCACGACCACGCTGTTCGCGGCCATCGAATTGGCGCAGGGTCGAATCGTCGCGGAATGCCTGCCACAACATCGGCATCAAGAGTGGATCAGGTTCCTGAAGAAGATCGATGCCGAGACGCTGCCGAACTTGGACCTGCATCTGATCGTCGATAACTACGCCACGCACAAGGATCCCAACGCTTGGAAGTGGCTGAAGCGACATCGGCGCTTTCACATCCACTTCACGCCCACCAGCAGTTCGTGGTTGAATGTGATCGAACGCTGGTTCCGCGACATCACCCAAGACCGCATTCGCAACGGCGTCTTCCGTAGCGTGGCCGAACTGGAACAGGCGATTCGGGACTACATCGCACATCACAACGCTCACCCAAAAACATTCGTCTGGACCAAGAAAGCCGAAGACATCCTCGCCAAAGTTACCCGCGCCCGAGCCTCGCTCAATAAGATCCCATCTGAGTGAGACACTGCACTAGAGTTGGAAGTCGTCGGAGTGGGCTCCAGCCGCAACACCAGCTTTACGCACCTGTCCTCCGCCAGTGGGGAGGAGGTCACCAAGTTCGCTGAGCAGATCGGCTTCCCGGAGCATCAACTCATCGTTCGCCCGATCGATGAGGACGACCCGCGCGTATAGAAAGGACTGGCCGACGGGGACACACTGCAGAAGGCTTTCGGATCGGCTCGGGACCAGTCGGAAAACGGGCGTGTGTTTGTGGAAACCGACATGCGCGCTCACGCCAATCCGAAACGGATGTCGGTGATCGGAGAGGCTGCCGAGGACTTGGTGAAAAAGCTGCGGAGTGTTTGTCCGCAGTGCCACCTGCCGGGATTCGCGCGCGTGAAACCTGTTACCGGCCGACGCTGCGGAGCCTGTGGTTGCGCGACCGATGCTCCGGTCGCTTGGGTGCATGGCTGCCTCAAATGTCCGTATCAAGAAACGCATCCTTTGGAAGACGTCCCGAAGATCGTCTCGCCGGCGGAATGTCCCCGCTGCAACCCTTGAGAGCCGCCTGCGATGTCACGTTTCATCACGCTCACGAAACCGGACGACTGGCATCTCCACTTGCGAGACGGCGAGATGTCGCGCCGCGTCCTACCTGACAGCGCGCGGCGGTTCGCACGCGCCATCGTCATGCCCAACCTGCCGACCCCGATCACCACGACGGAACTCACGCGACAATATCGCCAGCGGATTTCAATCGCTAATGACGTTGTATCTCACTGAAGAAACGACCGCCTCCGAAATCGCCGCAGCCAAGGCGAGCGGTTTCGTCCACGCGGTCAAATGGTATCCGGCCGGAGCCACCACGCATTCGCACCAGGGAGTCCGCGACGCGAGCCGTTGCGACCCCGCCTTCGCCGCGATGGAGGCTCACGGACTGCCGCTGCTCGTCCATGCCGAAACGACCGACCCGCGCGTGGACATCTTCGACCGTGAGGTGTTTTTTTTCGATCGCGAATTGTCCCCCGTGTTGCGGCGATTTCCGCGATTACGCGTCGTCGACGAGCATGTCACGACGCAGCAAGCCGTGCAGTTCGTCCGCGCTGCCGCGCCGCATGTCGGAGCCACGATCACCGCGCATCACCTGCTGCTCAACCGCAACGCGCTGTTCGACGGCGGCCTGCGTCCGCATCATTACTTCCGTCCGGTGCTGAAGTGGGAGAAGCATCAACTGGCCGTCCTCGAAGCGGCGATCCTCGCTTCTTTTTGGGAACCGACAGTGCTCCGCATCCGCGTCGCGACTAGGCATCCGCCTGCGGCTGCGCCGGCCTCTACGCCGCGCACGCGGCGATCGAACTGTATGCCGAGGTCTTCGATCAAGCCGGAGCGTTGAATCGCTTGGAATCGTTCTCCAGTTTTCACGGTGCGGACTTCTACGGCCTGCCGCGCGACGTCAGACAAATCATGCTGACGAACTCCCCTTGGACAGTCCTCTCGTCGGCGACGATGTCGTCATCCCGTTCCGCGCCGGCGAACAAATCCCGTGGAGCATCGTTGCGGAGTGCATTCAGTAACAGCCTGTTGAAAAACTTCGGGCACGTTTTCAACCTGCCCGAATTCACAAGGTTTCGTGCACGATGAACATCGTGCGCCACTAGAAATTCAACAAGCTGTCACGACTTCGGCTACGGGGGCTTCTTCACGAATGGCTGTCGATGTATGCGCGCGGTTTAGAATGCGATACGCGGCCATTGCCGCGCCAAATCCGTTGTCAATGTTGGAGACGGTAATGCCGGCGGCGCAACTGCCGAGCATTCCCAAGAGAGCCGCCCAGCCCCCCGCTCCCGCGCCGTAGCCGACCGACGTCGGGACAGCGATCACCGGGATCGACACCAAGCCGCCCACGACGCCCGGTAATGCTCCTTCCATCCCTGCCACGACGATCGCCAGCGATACGCGGTCGAACAGCTTTCGTTGGGCGAGCAAGCGATGCAGACCGGCCACTCCGACATCGGTTAGTCGCTTGCAAGAGATCCCCAGCACACGCAACGTCTCGGCACATTCTTCGGCCACAGGGAGATCGGTGGTTCCGGCGCAGACCAATGCGACGGAACCACCGATCAATTTCGGGACGGTGAATTCCAACGTGGCCACGCGAGCCAACGGGACGTTGCAAACAAAGGTACCAAGAGTCGTAAAGATTGAATGCTAGGTGAAAGAAAGCCACCAGCCCGGCGTAAGTTCAAAGAATCTATGGAGACCACTCGATCAGCCTGTCGTGCGCATCCCTGCGGCGATGCCTTGAACCGTTAAACGCAGCAGCCCACGGAGGCGTTCGGTGTCTTCGTCCGGCGTTTCGGCGGGCAAGCCGCGTCGGCGTCGAATCAATTCAATCTGAATCAGGTTCAACGGATCGATGTACGGGTTCCGCGCGTCGATCGAGGCTTGCAGCCACGGCGTCGTCGAGAGCAAGTCATCGCCACCGGTCAGCGCGAGAATTGCCCGGCGTGTGCGATCGCGCTCCGTGGCAATCATCGTCCCCAGTCGTTGTCGCACTTCGGTGTTCTCGACCAATTCAGCGTAGCGCGTCGCGATGAACGTGTCGGCCTTGGCCAAGGCCAGCGCGGCATTGTCGATCGTCGCCTGAAAGAAAGGCCACTGGCGGTACATCTCGTACACCGTCTGCCAGTCGGTCGAATTGCCATCCAACAGTTCCACCAAGGCGGCACCGAGACCATACCACGCGGGAATCAAGCAGCGATTCTGTGTCCACGAGAACACCCAAGGGATCGCCCGCAGATCGGCCAGCGTCCGTTCGCCGCGCCGCCGTGCTGGACGCGATCCGATATTCAAACTTTCGACCTCATCGATCGGAGTCGCTGACCCGAAGAATTCGATGAAGCCCGGCTGATCAACCAGTTCGCGGTAGACCTCATAAGATCGCCGCGAGAGCTGCTCCATGATTCCCGCCCAGGATGGTTTTGCCGTGCGAGCTGGCAATGCGCTCGCCAACAACGTGGCGGTGGTGACTTGCTCCAGATGCCGGTAAGCGATTTGATCGTCGTCATAACGCTCGGCCAACACCTCACCCTGTTCGGTCAGACGCAGGCTGCCGTCGAGGGCATCGGGTGGCAACGAGTAGATGCCGCGTGCCGCCGGACCTCCTCCGCGCCCCAGTGAACCACCCCGTCCGTGAAAGAAAGTCAGTTGCACTCCATAGCGGTTTGCCACGCGCTGCAAATCACTCTGAGCACGATACAAGCCCCAGCAGGCGGCCAGATAGCCGCCGTCTTTGGTGCTGTCCGAATAACCGACCATCACGATCTGCCGTGAGCCTTGCCGGGCGAGATGTGCGGCATACAAAGGGTGTTCGAGCATCGCTTCGAGTGTCACTGGACTACGTTTGAGATCGCCGATCTTCTCAAACAACGGCACGATCGGCAGCTGATCGGCAAGTGTCGTGACATCAATTCCGGGCGGGCTTCCCACGGCCTGTGTCCAGCGCCACAACCAAAGTACCGTGAGCACGTCGCTGGGAGCGCTGGCCAGGCTGATGATGTGGCTGCCCAGGCAATTCGGGCCGAATGTCGCCATCGCGGCATGGATCAGTCGGAACAAATTGAGTGTCTCGACGGCCTGCGGCGACAGTCCCTCACGCGGAATGTCATGCGGCCAAGGCATGGAACGAGCGAGCACCGCTTGTCGCTCTTCCTCAGCCATGGCGGCAAAGTCTGTTGTGATGTCCAGCTTGGCCAGCAGCTCCCCGATTACCTCACTGTAGAGACGGGCATCCTGCCGCACATCGAGACGATTCATGTGCAGGCCAAACACACGCACCAGATCGAGCCAAGAGAACAATTCCGCGTCGATGAGCCGCTCGGCGCGATTGTCTTTGAGGCTGTCGATCAGAGTCTGCACATCGACTTCCAACTCGCTCCCATCGCGATACGCACCGGGAGACAGCTCCGTCCCAATCTGCATGCCCAAACTCTGTTCCAGCCGCCACTCGATCACGCCCAGCCACTGGCGATACTTCTCCATCGGCGCAATCGGCGACAATCGCAATGTCAGCGCGGGCCACTGTGCAACCGCTTCGACCAGTCGCTCTTTGAGTGTCGCCGCCACCGGCGCTTCGTTGTCTGAGATCGACAGGAATTCAATCAAACGGCGACAACAGTCGAGGTGTGCCTGGACTGCGGCCTCGCGCAGCCAGAGCAAGGTCTGGGCAGTGATATCAGAGGTCACATGCGGATGACCGTCACGGTCGCCGCCGATCCACGAGCCGAACTTGAGAAACACCGGCAGGTGGAACCGGGTTCCGGGGTAGCACGTCTCCAAGGCGCGGCGCATGTCCCCGTAGATTCCAGGCACGACTTCCCAGAGCCGTGGAGCGATCGTGAGGCCGCGACGCACCTCCTGCAACACTGTGGGACGCCACGGCCGCAAAAACTCACTCTGCCACAAGACGGTCAATTCAGTGCGCAGTAGTTTTTCCAGTTTGCCGCGTTCACGCGGCAGGAGATCGACCCGATCGAGTTCCTCCAACGCCTGCCGCATCCGGCGAATCTTCACCCGCTGGCTGCGTCGCTTGGCTTCGCTCGGATGCGCGGTGAAAACCAGCTCAATCAACAATCGATCGAGCGCCGATTGCATTTCCGCAGACGAGAATCCGGCGTCGCGCAACTTGATAATCGCATCGCCAATCGACTCGCTGGGCGGCTGTGGATGCCGTTCCTGTTCGCGGGATCGCAGGATGCGCACCCGGTGCCGATCCTCGGCCAGATTGGCCAGATCGAAAAAAACGCTGAACGCGCGGGTGACGACGCGAGCCGTCGGCTCATCCAGCGCTGCGATCAATTCGGTCAACTCACACTCCGCGTTCGGCGAGCCGGATCGCCGATCGCGCGAAACTTTGCGAATCTCTTCGACGCGATCCAGCGTCTGCGGACCAGCCAAATCACGGATCACATCGCCGAGCATGTCGCCCAGAAAGCGCACGTCGCGACGCAACAATTCATTGTTAACCATGGCCAAGATGGGTTCGCCTAGAAGGTGTTCAACTCATTCGTTTGCCGCAAACCCTGCGCCGCGTCAGTTCATGCCGACCGGAAAGGATCGCAACGAATCGTCATGAACTGCCTTACTGCGACGCAGTGGTCCGGAATCCTGATTCCGACAACTGCAATACGACCAAGTTTGTCAGCACTCTGCCCACTTGCGCGGCAAGCAAAAAACAGGGGCCAGAGCAATCGAGACCGATTGCTCGCGTCGAGAAAGCCTCTGAGGCGGGAAGTGGAATTTCTGGACGCCTTCGACGATCCCGCACATGGTCGGCCGCAGTTGATCTTCTTTCACGGATTCTACGAGCAGTACCAATTACCTACCGATCGCAATTACGTGCGCCGAGACCGACATGGTTGCGCTGGTCGGTCTGCGTCACGGCGCGTGTGCGGCGACGCTCCGAGCCGACGACAATCTGCGGTATCTCGCGCGGAGCATTCGCGAGCGGTTCCCCGATGTCGAGATCATCGTGCGTGCCGACAGCGCCTTCGGCGTACCGCTGATGTACGACGTCTGCGAAGAACTGCGGCTCACGCACACCTTCGGACTGGCGATGAATCCCTGTTTGAAAGCCGCCAGCGCCGACCTGCTCGCACAGGCCAAACAGCAGTTCGAGGCGACCGGCGTGAAGCAGCGGCTGTTCCTCCCCTTGAGTATCAGGCCGACTCGGGGGATCAGCCGCGGCAAGTCGTCATCAGGTGCGAGTCCCATGCGCTGGGAACGAACCGCCGAGCGGTCTCCACCAACCGCCCGGGCTGGAACCTCAATCCCACCGCCGTCTCCGACGAATACGCGGAGCGCGGGCGACCACCGAATCGGCGGTGCCCGAGAACCGAAACGAGGAACTCAAACGCGAACTGGTGACCGACCGCCTGAGCGATTATCGCATCAAGGCCAACTTCATCCGACTTTACCTGCACGCCGCCGCGTTGAACCTGCTCGACCGTTTGCGACGAGCCACCGCGCGACCGATCACGTTCAACCTGACCGACCTAGATCGCAACGTCCCCGCCGCAGCCCTCGCCGAACGAAATCGTCACACGTGGTTTAACCGCCGACACCGAAATCACCATCAGCGCCCGCCGCGTCCTGGTCCGCCTCAGCGCGAATTGGCCCTTCGCCGACGAATACCGCCGCATCTCATAATCTACCCTCTCCCACCAGCGTAATCCGTAATCCGCCGCGCTGCCCAGGCCCAAACATCACCGCTAAAAAACACTTAGGGATTGGGAATCTCCGCGCAACCCCAACCTCCAAGACTCCGCACCAGTCTCCATGCACTGCGCACAAAAAAACCAGCCGCTGAACCGATGCATGAATAATGCGGGCTACCGAGTTGTTTTTCTATCGCAGATTTGCGACGAGGCAAAGAACGCCAACACCCAAGTCGCGTGAACGACCTGGGTGTTGGTGATAGAAAAGGCTGGAGGTTCTGAGTTGCTTTACCGTAGCGTCGCGGTCTGTGAGTAAATTACTGATTCGAGCCCG
>CAMAYU010000167.1 GCA_945862235.1 Schlesneria paludicola DSM 18645 | reverse complement strand
CAAAGTGAGAGGTTTCTGAGAAGAGGGCTTACGCCCAAGAACCGGGGGGCTTACGCCGCCCCGCTCAGAGGTCTCATGACTGACCGCTCAGGGAATAACTTGGACTTCAATCTCGCTCACTCTCTCGCGTTCCCGTCACTTCTTCAGTGCCGAGACCGCCACCTTTTGGAGGTCGCGGCGGATGTCGGAGGCGTCGGCATTCGCGAGGCCGACGCGCTGGATCAGCAGGATCACGAACAGGTCTTGATGAGGATCGATCCAGCCTTGAGTCCCAAACGCGCCGCCGTGGCCGAACGTTCCGGCCGACAACATCTCGTGAACGCCCTCGGGTTTGCGAGTCACCGCGAAGCCGAATCCGAAGCCCATGCCGTCGGTGAAGCCCGTCTTGAGCTCTCCCGTTTGGACCTTCGTCATTTCGGCGAGGCTGGGTTCCGAGATGATCTTAGTCGAACCAACTGTCCCCCGATGAAGCAGCGCCCGATAAAGCTTCGCGAGGTCGGCGGCCGTCGAATAGAGGCCGCCCGCCGGAATGGGATGCTTGGCATTCTTCGTCGGTCCGAGCAATTGATACCCGATCGGAACCAGCTGCCCGTCTTTGCTGCCGTACAGACCGGCCAGTCGCGTGAGCTGTTCGTCGGTCGGATAGAACGACGTGTCGATCATGCCGAGCGGCTCGAAGATTCTCTTCGCGAGAAACGACTCGTAAGACTGACCTGAGACGACTTCGATGACTCGCCCCAACGTGTCGATCCCCGCGTTGCAGTAAGCCCACTTCGATCCCGGTTCAAACTCCAACGGCCGCTGCGAGCTGACGCTGACCGCTTCCGACAGAGTCAGTTGGCGCGAGAAGTAGAGATCGCTGATCCCGTCGGGGAACCCGCCCGGTAGCCCGGACGTGTGCGTCGCCAGATCGCGCAGCGTGACCGGACGCGATGGCCGCTTGAGGGTCGTCGTCTTGGCTTGTTCGTCGCGCGAGGCGACCAGCATCTGACCCTTGAACGCCGGGATGTGCTTCTCGACGAGATCGTCCATCGACAGCTTGCCCTCTTCCGCGAGGATCATCAGCCCCATCGCGGTGATCGGCTTGGTCATCGACGCGATGCGAAAGAGGGCGTTCGGCGACATCGCTCGCTGCTCTTCCACGTTCGTCTGACCGACGACCGTCTGATGAACGATTCCATTCTTGGAACCGACGACGGCAATGGCTCCCGCCACCGTGTGATCGTCCACGTACTTCTGCATCGCCGCGTCGAGTGTTTTCAGTTGAACCGCATCGAACTCGGCAGCAGCCGCAACCGAGAATGACAGAGAGAAGGCTGCGAGAGCGGCTTGTGCCGTACATACGATTCGTCGAAGCAGAGGCATGAAAGAACCTTGTTGTTGGGGAGGACATTTAGACCGGATTGCGCACGTTGATTCACTAGCCCGACGCGCAAGCGAGGGCTTCGCTGTGATTTCACGCGAAGCCCTCGCTTGCGCGTCGGGCTAGTTGCAAGTCACGTTGTTCCAAAAAGCCGGGGGCGGTGCGCAATGCGGGTTCGGCCATCAACGCAAGAGTCCGACGCATCCGTCGGCTCGCTCATTTTGAAAAAAAGGGTGCGAGACGATTGTCTCACACCCTTCTGATTTCAAACTCATTCTCGATCAATCAGGTCGCCATCAGCGATGCTGAGCCAAGTCGGTGGACTTCGTGTTCCCTGCCCAATTCTTCGCGGGAGCCGCAGTCTTCGAGAGAGTCGGGACTTTTGCTGGAGCAACGGGCTTCGCGCTGGCGACGACCGACTTTTGGAAGCCGACCGCAATCACTTGTCGCTCGCGGGGCGAAACGGCTCGTGACGTGATGCGACTGTCGAGCGGGAGTGTCATCGGGCGATTCGATCCTTCGTTGACTGTTCCCGTCGCCGCGGGTCGTCGCGCGGGGATCACCAAATCGGCATCGGCCGCGTCGTTCTTGCCCTGTTCGTTCGACTCGGACTTGGCCTTTTCAGCGTCAGCCTTTTCGGTGTTGACCTTGAACGACTCGCGAGCACCCGCAGCGGCACCGTCTGTTCCGGTACGAGCAGGGTTGGCCTCAAATAGTCCGTCGTTTGTTCCCCCTGACGCTCCGGCTCCCCCGGATGTTCCCCCGCCGGCGGGAGTTCTCACGTTCGGTACCGAGTAGCCCTCTTCATCAATGCCTGTTCCGGCAGCAGGGCGTCGTCGAGCCGGAACCGAGCTGCCAGCACCAAGACCATCATTCGTGCGAGTTGGGGTTCGAGGAGTGAACCGATCATCGTCGTAGGTGCGAGTGCGATCACGTGGCGGAACAATGTTCAGATGCTTTTCGATCGCTTCCAAGCGGGTCTCGATCCCGTGCGAAGTCGTCCCGCGCGAGTTGTTGTTGGGATCGGCCACTGGGGCCAAGCCATCGGTCGGGATCGAGTTTGCGGTGCAGTTGCCAGAAGCACAGTTACCAGAAGCGCAGCCACCGCTCGAACAAGCCGAACCACAGGGTGAACAGCCGCAACCGCTATAGGTGGAAGCGTAGTAAGAGGACTGCTGGCAACTGCTGCATCCGTTGGTCGCATAGCCCGTCGTGTACGAAGCGGGGAGGTAGCTCGCACCGGTGTACCCGGAATAGCCCGCGTAGTACGGCTGATAATAGGAGCGATGCAGGCTTCCGACGGGGCCGAAGACGGCATCGTAGGCCCACGGGATCACACCCGCTTCACTCGACGACGGGCAACTCGCGCCGAGAACACACGCCAACACGGCAGCAAACTTGGCAAGACGCAGCATTTTTCGATCTTCCTCAAAACTGAAGACACTTCCACTCGGGTGACAGTTTCGCGCGTCTCTTCATCCCTGACGCCAACTGTCTGAAGAGCGGTATCCACCGCCGCAAACCACCAACTCGAACCAGCTTCTCCAGTCCGTTTGTACCGACGCCGAACAACCGCTGTCAACGAGGCCATCTACGTGACCGGCACAGGTTGTCCGCACCACACCAATCCGCCGCGTGAGCAAGGAAGTGGGATCAATACCAGCCTTGCTCACGCGGCGGGTTGGTGTCGTTGTCTTCGTGACCGCGACAATTGTTTCTGCCTGAACCGACGATAGAATCGGCCCCTTCCCCTGTTCGCCGTTTGCGGACAGACACTCTTTCTGACCGGTCTTGCGAATGCCTGAAACTACCTCGTTGGTTGCCCCGTCTCTCCCCGCCAAACCTCAGCGGGAAGAACTGATTCTCGTCCTCGATTTTGGTGGCCAAACGGCGCAGCTCATCGCGCGGCGAGTGCGAGATCAGAACGTCTTCTGCCAACTCGTCCGTCACGACTTGTCGCTCGACCGGATTCGCGAGCTGAACCCGAAAGGACTGATTCTCTCGGGCGGCCCGGCGAGCGTTTACGACGCGAAGGCTCCCAAGGTGGATCCGGGTCTGTTTGAGTTGGGCCTCCCGATTCTGGGCATTTGCTACGGGATGCAGCTCACCTGCCAGACGCTCGGCGGGAGCGTGCAACCGGGGACCAAGCGTGAGTTCGGCCGGACGATTTGCCAAGTGACCGGGACCGATCCGCTGGTCGCGGGGCTTCCACCGTCGATGACGGTTTGGATGAGTCACGGCGATCAGGTTCACGACGCCACCGGTCAGTTCGTGCAATTGATGGGAACCTCGACGTGCCCGTTTGCAGCGGTCAAACACCGGACGAAGCCGATCTATGGACTGCAGTTTCATCCCGAAGTGACTCACACCGAACACGGCGGCGCGCTGCTGGCGAACTTCGTCAAACAGGTCTGTGGCTGCCAAGGGACGTGGCGAATCAGCTCGCTCATCGAACGCGAAGTCGCTGCCATTCGTGAGCGAGTCGGCAACAAACGCGTCATCTGCGGACTGTCGGGCGGCGTCGATTCGTCTGTCGTCGCGGCGATCCTCTACAAGGCGATCGGTTCGCAGTTGTCGTGCATCTTCGTGGACAACGGGCTGCTGCGCAAGGGCGAGTCCGACAAGGTGCGAGACCGTTTTCAGAACCACTTCAAAACGGACCTGCACGTCATCGACGCTAAGGATCGTTTTCTGAACGAACTCGCGGGAGTCACCGATCCGCAAGCCAAACGAAAAATCATCGGCCGCGTTTTCATCGAGGTCTTCCGCAAAGAGGCCGAGTCGATCCCCGACGCGCACTTCCTTGCTCAAGGGACGCTCTACCCGGACGTGATCGAATCGGGAGCCAACGTCGATGGACCGGCCGCGACGATCAAAGCCCATCACAACGTCGGCGGCCTGCCGAAGGAACTCGGCTTTGAATTGATCGAGCCGTTGCGAGAGCTCTTCAAAGACGAAGTCCGACGCATGGGACTCGAACTGGGTCTGACTGAGGAACTCGTCTGGCGTCACCCGTTCCCCGGTCCCGGTCTCGGCGTGAGATGCCTCGGGGATCTCTCCGCCGAACGTTTGGAAAAGCTGCGTGAAGCGGATGCCATCGTGCTGGAAGAGCTTCGCAGCGCGGGGCTGTACCGAACCATTCAACAAGCGTTCGCGGTGCTGCTTCCGGTGCAAAGCGTCGGCGTGATGGGCGACGGCCGGACTTACGAAGAAGTCATCGCGGTGCGAGCCGTGCAGACCGACGACTTCATGACGGCCGACTGGTTCCCAATGCCCTACGAGGTCCTGCAAGCGATCTCGACACGCATCATCAACGAGGTGCGCGGCGTCAACCGAGTCGTCTACGACATCAGCTCCAAGCCGCCGAGTACGATCGAGTGGGAGTGACGTAACCGTAGGATGGACGCCTCGTCCGTCGGAGGCTGCTTTGCGGTGAGCGGACGGACGGGGCGTCCATCCTACGCAGACCGAAGTCCGGTTTTCAGAAAAGCCGGACTTCCACTTCTGGCATCAACGTCATAGTCCCATCTCGCACCACGCTCGGCCGATAAAGCGCAGTAAGTCCGACGCGATCAGGCCCGGTTTGGAAAACTCTTCCGCTGCGAGGTCGCCCGCCAACCCATGCACATGAGCACCAAGTTGTGCCGCATCGAACGGTGCCATTCCCTGCGCCAGCAACGCCGCGATCAGACCGGTCAGAACGTCGCCGGTCCCTCCTGATGCCATGCCGCTGTTCCCCGTCGTGTTGATTGCCAGCCGGCCCCCGTCGGTGATGACCGTCTCGTGTCCCTTCAACACAACGATGACGCGATGCTGACGAGCGAAGTCGATCGCGCGGCGAGTGCGATCCTGCTGGATGGTCGCAATGTCGAGACCCGTCAATCGAGAGAACTCACCGGGATGAGGCGTCAGCACGCGCGGCGCGGTTCCTGCTGACCGAGACAATGATTCCGGAGACTTGGCCAACAGGTTAAGCGCGTCGGCATCGACGACCAATGGCAGCGGCAGGTTCGCATAGAGTTCGCTCACCACCATCTGCAATGCGGCCGACTGTCCCAATCCCGGCCCGATGGCAACGGAGGATTGCGAGGAAAGTGCCTTGTTCAGCCGAGCCATCGTGTCGAATCGAATGCGACCGTCACGGTCTTCGTGCAAAGCCAGTGTCAGATAGGAAGGCTCGAAACCGGCCACGATCGGAACGATCCCGTCGGGCACCGCCGCCGTGACGAGTCCTGCCCCGCCTCGCAACGCGGCCGTGGCGCACAGACACGCGGCTCCCGCCATCCCGCGACTCCCCGCCACGACCGTCACGCGACCGCAGCTTCCCTTATGAGCGTCATCCGCACGCAACGGCATTGCTGGAAGAGTTGTCACCAATTGAACCGACGAGGCGTGAGTCATGCTGAACCTCATGATGGGTAATGAAGTGTCGGGAGGCGTCGCAACACACCAACCCGAAGCGTGAGCGAGGACGCGAGGTATCGAACTGAAATTCAGACATCGCGTCCTCGCTCACGCTTCGGGTTGGTGTGCCGCATCACAGATCAATCCGCAGGGCGTGTTCCCAGCGGTGAAAACCGAGCTTCTCATAGAACGGGATCACATGTTCATCGCAGTCGAGAATCACCTTGTAACAACCCGCGTCGCGGCACACGGTCAGCAAATGTCCCACCAGAGCACCGCCGATCCCGTGGTGCTGGTACGCCGTGTGAACCGCGACATCTTCGATGTGGCCGACGATCCCGCCGCTGTGAATGAACTTCGGTTCAATAAAGAGCGACGCTGTTCCCGCAACCCGATCATCCATCAACGCGACATACGTCTTGAGACGAGACCGCATGCGCCGTCGAAAGACATCCAGAGCCTGCTCGTCCGTCAACTCGGTCGGTTTGAGCGACCCCAACGCCACGAGGAACCCGCGCCGTAAATCGGTCGCGTCCATCAATCGGATCGTCGGCGGTGGAACTTCGCTGGACATGATCGCCGAGTGTTGGCTGTCGCACTGACCGAGTCAAGATGCCACCACACGATGTGCGAACTCGGCCACCGTTCATTCCATCAGCCGGTGCTGCATTGCCCGCAACCCGCACTGTTTGCCGCAATCACGTTCTCCGATCCCGCTGCCGAGCCGTTCGAGAATTTGCCTCATGCCATTTCGTGAACTAGGTTTCGGATGGCGAAAAGCAGTGATTCAACACCAACCCGAAGCGTGAGCGAGGGCAATTCGACGTTGGAGACCCCAACCTCGTCGCCGCAGGTTCGTGATCGGACTGGAATCATTCACCAAAACCCAAGGAACCCCCGCCATGTTTGAATGGGTCTTCGATTATCAACTCTTCTACTACAAGTTCCTGATGAACTGGTGGAATACGCTCGGCCCCGTCGGGTACACGTCCATTCTGACACTCGTCGGCGTGGGCGGATTCTGGGCGATGAGAAAGGGGCCGAACAGCCCGCTCTAACTTGAACCTCGTAATAAAACACGCCCGATCTTTTCAGATCGGGCGTGAGTGTTCATGGTCGTCAAATCATGTTGACGATGATTTTGTGGTTGCCCACACGACCGAATCGGACTGACGGGATCACACCTTCGCCGCGCACTCGCGAACGTGCTTGAGGCACGCTTCGATGTCGGGGAGCGGGTTCTTGGCGTTCTCTTCGTACTCGATGGCCAAGCAGTATTCATAGTTCAGCCCCTTGAGGGCTTTCAGCAGGCCAACGACGTTCAGATCCCCTTCGCCCGCGATCTTGAACTGCTTCTCGCGCTTGCCGTCTTTCTCAATCGTCTTCACGTCCTTGAGATGACACCCGAAGACGCGCTTGCCGAGTCTCTGCACGGCTTCGACGGGATCTTCGTCGCTGCGCAGATAGTGGCCGGTATCGACGCAGGCTCCGATCTTCGGATGCCGGTCTTTCACGACCTTCTCGACATCGCTGATCTTGTTGTAACGATGCCCTGGCCCGTGGTTGTGAATCGCAATCGCCACGTCGTACTCGGCACAGAGCTTGTCGAGCAGATCGAACGTCGCTTTGTCCGGCTTCGGATCGGCGCTGAGCGACTTGATCCCCATCGACTTCGCGAACTCGAACTTCTCTCGCGCAGCGTTCTCGTTCTCGTCGAAACCGAG
Organism: Schlesneria paludicola DSM 18645; assembly: GCA_945862235.1. GTDB lineage: Bacteria > Planctomycetota > Planctomycetia > Planctomycetales > Planctomycetaceae > Schlesneria > Schlesneria paludicola_A. Next base: position 6,504 of record CAMAYU010000167.1, on the reverse strand, counting down.
CACACCATAGGAAAACAGCGTCACACCGAACTTGGCGAGCAGCGCCTTGTGATCCTCAATCTGCTTGGGAACGACGGTCATCGGGACGTGAGCCGGGTACGCCTCCCAGTACTTCAGGCCGAGTGCCTTCGTGTGCGTGAGCGCGTCTTCCGTCTTCTTGAACTCACGCAACGAATAACTTTGCAGCCCCAGTTTCAACCCGAGGTACGGATCCTTCACATCGGCCGCTCTCAGCACCGACGGCACCGCCAACGCAGCCACTCCGGCAACGGTGGCCTTAAGAAAATCGCGACGATCAACAACAAACGACATGCGTGACTCCTGAGTGTGATTGAGGAACGAACCAAGCCAACAGGCCAGAGAATAGCCATGCTTTGCGACCAGTGCGAACGACCGCTGGTAAGGGCCGAGCCGCATGCAGTCTGGCTGTGGGTTCTTGAGAGCCGGAGGAAACCTGTCGTCTTAGACACACGGCTCGCCTCGACTATTTCACACATGGCCGTGCGAGATTGATCGTGGAGCGGTCGGATGAGACGTTCTTCCTTGCAGGTCGAGCGAACGTGGAGGCCATTTCACTGAGCAGCCTTGGCGACGTTCAAGCACATCAGCCAGTCTTCGCTGCGCAGGTAGAGTCGTCCGCGGGACAGGACAGGCGAGGCCCACATCGGGTACTTCAGTTTCTCAAACGAGGTTCGGCTGATTTCTTTCCAGCCTTCGCGGTCGAGCTTCGTCAGGGCCAGAGTCCCTCGCTCGCCGAGGACGAAATATTTGCCGTCTGCCGACGTTTTCGAGCCTCGACCATAGAACGGCCACGGAATGACTTGGCCTGTTTGGGCGTGCTTGATTTGCCCGGTGGCCTGGTCCTGTTCGAGTTCGTCCACTTTTCCCTCGTAACCGGTCGTCTGCCAGAGCAGGTCTCCCGATTTGAGGTCGATGCATTGGAGCGTCGCCTCATTTTCGTGGCGACCGCTAAAACCGAAGGCGCAGCCATCGCGATGAATGGGGGTGGACCAGTGCGTGGACAGGCCACGCTTGTTGCGCCAGACCTCTTCAAAACCGTCGCCGTCGGGGAGCAACTTGAGCAGCGCGGCACCGGTCTCATACGCGGCAGACAGCAGGACGAGATCGTCCACGACGACAGGCCGCGCCGCGTTGACTGAGTCATTGATGCGCGAGCGGAACCAATACTTAAAGCGAACCCGACCCGTCGCGGGATCGAGCGACACCAAACCTTGGCGTACCAGACAAAGCAAGTGGCGTTGTCCATGAACCGTCACGGCGAGCGGTGATGAATAGCTGACGAGCATCTCATCGCCGGTCCATTTGTACGGGGTGTTGCCCGGTCCATCGGTCTTCACACCGTCCCACGTCGATTTCCCGACGCTCTCCCATATTGTTTTGCCTGACTCGGGATCGAGTGCGACGACGCCCGATTCGGGTTGCCCGCCGATCAGCACGATCAGCAGTCCGCCTTCGAGAATTGGCGTACACCCGGCTCCGAAGAAGTGACCGGGAACATTCCATTCTTTGGCGGTGTCTCGTTGCCAGATCGGCTTGCCCGTTTTCAAGTCGAGACAAACCAACCGTCCTTGAGCACCAAACGTGTAGCAACGGTTCTCGGTGAGCAGCGGCGAACAGCGCGGCCCGTTGTTGTAGCCATACGGGTCTGAGAAGTCGGTGTCGTACTCGTGCTTCCACAGTGACGCGCCGTTGTCGGCACTCAGGCAGTCGATGACATCGCTGTTGCGCTGGCGATGGTGGACGACAAGTCGCCCACCACGCACGGACGGTGAGCTGTAGCCCTTGCCGATCCGCTGTTCCCACAGCACGGCTGGTCCGGCGGCAGGCCATTCGTCGAGCAGTCCGGTCTCGTTCGAAACACCCGTTCCTTCGGGACCGAGAAAAACGGGCCAATCGAGTCCGGGTTGCGGTGAGTCCGTCTCTTCCACAGTTGAGCTATCCGAGCTGGCCGGAGCCGACGATGCGATCGCGAGCGGACCACCTTCGACGGGGGGCTTGTCCGCTGTGACGGCGCGCGGTGTCGTGCCACTCGAACTCGTAGGCGATGTAGCGGTGTCACAACCTGTCAGCGCGAGGCAACAGGCTGCGATGAAGGCCGATGCGGGAAAGTTGCGGCTCATGTTCGATCTTCCGGTAAAGCGCGTGGAACGAGTTGTCTACTCCACACCAACCCGAAGTGTGGACGAGGGCGTCGATCGACTTCGCCCTCGTTCGCACTTCGGGTTGGTGCCTTCGGAGCAATCTTTTCTTGCTGCTCGCTAAAGACGCAAAGCCCGGCTGAGTTACAGCCGGGCTTTGAGAAGTTCGCTCGTGACGAGCGGGTCATTTGTAGTCGTTCGGGTTGCCGAACAAGCCGCCACCCGATTCGTGGGTTCTGCCACCACGGAGCGGCTCTTTGCGTTTGCGAACGGGGAGCGGCAGCGGCTCTGGCTCAACAGCCTTGGCCTGTTCGGGCTTCGCTTTGAGAGCCTTCAGTGAGAGGCTGATGCGCTGGCGATCCGTGGCGACTTCCACAACTTGGACGGTCACTTCCTGACCGACGGTCAGTACGTCTTGAACAGCGCGGATGCGCTGGTGATCGAGTTCGCTGATGTGGACCAAGCCCTCGACACCTTGTTCGAGTTCGATAAAGCCACCGAAGTCCGTGATGCGCGTGACCTTGCCTGTCACCGTTTTGCCTGCGGAATAACGCTCCTGAACATCGGCCCACGGGTTGCGAGCGAGCTGCCTCATGCCGAGGCCGATCTTTTGCGTTTCGCGATCAAGCGACAGCACAACGACATCAACCTTCATGCCTTCTTGCAGCACTTCGGACGGATGCTTCACGCGCGTCCAACTCATCTCGCCAATGTGCAGGAACCCGTCGGCTCCCCCCAAGTCGATGAAGGCTCCGTAGTCCTTGATCGTCTTGACAGTTCCGTTGAACTGTTGCCCCACATCGACGGTCGGCCAGAACGCTGCGGCCGATTCTTTGCGTTGCTGGATCAGGATCGCGCGGCGGCTCACAACAAGGTTGCGTTTAGCTTGGTTGACCTCGGTCACTTGAACCGTCAGCTTCTGACCAACGAACGTGTCCAAAGCGGGAGCGAATCCCAGCTCAACCTGACTGGCAGGAAGGAACGCTCGCATGGAACCGAGCGAGACTTCCAATCCACCCTTGTTCGTTTTGGTGACCGTACATTCGACGACTTGACCGACGGTTAGCTCGTCCCAATTCCCCTTCACCTTGCGCGTCGCTCGCGGCAGGTTGACGAGGATCACGCCATTCTCGGCATCGTACTTTTCGACGACGACCAAGAATTCTTCACCCACATGTGGCTGCTTGCCCTGTGGGAACTGACGTGCGGGCAGAACGCCCGGTGAGCGGTAGCCACCGACTTCGCAGAAGATGTCGTCGGGAGTGACGCTCTGCACTTTCGCTTTGAGCTTCATCCCCGCTTCGAGCAAATCTTCCGTGGCAGGCAGCTCAGTGACCGCATCGGGTTTCGCGTGTACGGCACTGGCGGGCGGACTGGTGGGAGCGGACATCTGTCCGGCCATCGCCGCTTCGAGTTCTTTCTCTAAGTCGGCGTCGATGGACATCGTTGAGGAAGGGACTTCGACCGGTTCGGTCGGCGGGCCGGGTGGAGCGATGAACGGCGGGACGCTCGCGGCGGCAATCTCTTCTTCGGTGGGAGGAACCGGGATCAGACTCGGCACCGCTTTGGCCTGAGCCGGATCGACGGTCGGATTCAAGCGGGCACGACGAGCACGGAATGAGACGACTGTTTTCACATCGTCGATCCAAGCGCGAGCGGCCTGAGCTTGGTCCGTCGAACCGAGCGAGATTGCGCGTGTCGTACCGCCGTCCCCTCGCACCGTCAACTTCACTTCGACTCCGCCTTCATCGAGCGAGACCGCTTCGACATCCACGACCTTGTCGGCGGAGATCACTTCGGGAGCCGCCTCCCCCTCCTGAGCATTCGCGACTTCTGGTCGCAGGGTCACGTCACCTGTGTCTCGACTGAGGGCCAAGGCCCCGGGTGATTGATCCAAATCGAGAAACAAGCCCGCAGGCTCCGACCGAAAACCAGTGATCTGCATGATGACTCTTGTTCTTCCAACGAGGGGCAGTTTGCGAACCGACTCGCGGGGTCAGTTGGTTCGCAGGCATCGGCGAGGGGCTTCAGAAGGACGATCTCCGCGTGAAGCTGAAGCAGCGAAATGACCTCGCCACACGGCGAGGGTCCAGAAACGAATGCGAGTGGATCGAAGGTCAGAGACGCAGGCTCGATCCACCGCGTGAAGAGAAACAGAAGGTCTGGTCACAAAGAGAACGATGCCGAAGAGAGGCGACATCCCCAGCACGACCACACCCAATAACGGCTTGATCTATACCGGAGTCCGCAGCCCCTCGTCAATTCAGGGGAAATGCCGTGATCGACATGTCGTAGTCTGGCCCCCTTGGTTCGGACGGAACCGTCGATCGCCGTTGTGGTCGATAGCCATCGTACCGGGACTCATCCGGACCAAGGGGGCCAGGCGACACAAGTACCGGGAAGTGATTGCGGTCCCGTTCCCAATACCATCGAGCGTCGTGGACTGGAAAGCCTTCGCGGCTTCAGGTCCAATCGGCCAGCCCGATCCCGTGTTACTCGAAGGGAGTCTGAGTCACATGACTGATGCCAATTCGCCGCCTGTCAATTTGCCGTCCTCGTCTGTTGGAGTCGAGTCCTCGCCCACGTTGCTGGGGCACCCGTTGGGATTGTTCCTGCTGTTCTGTGTCGAGATGTGGGAGCGGTTCTCGTACTACGGAATGCGCGCGCTGCTGGTGCTGTACTTGATCTCAGCCATCAGTCCTCCACCCGATGCGAACGGTTTTGCCAATCCCGGCCGAGGCTGGTCGAAGGCCGAAGCGAGTGTGTTGTATGGCTGGTACACGGGGCTGGCCTATCTGCTGCCAATGGCGGGCGGGATCATTGCCGACAAACTGATCGGGACGCACCGTTCGATGGTACTTGGCGGATCGATCATTGCTCTGGGACATGTGGTCCTTGCCGTGTCGGGCTTCGGTGAGTTGGCTCATTCACAAATGGGCTTGTCGCTGTTCGTGTTTGGATTGGCACTGATTGTCCTCGGGACAGGTCACTTCAAACCGTGCGTGTCGGTGATGGTCGGGCAGCTCTATCCGGAGAAGGATCCTCGTCGAGACGGAGCCTTCACGATCTTCTATATGGGGATCAATCTCGGTGCATTTCTGTGTGCGTTCGTCTGCGGCACGCTCGGTGAGACGGTCGGTTGGCACTGGGGGTTTGGCTCAGCGGCGGTGGGGATGATCGCCGGACTCGGCATGTACCTGCTGTTGCGTTCGAAGTATCTGGATGGCATCGGTGACGCCCCGACCGAGCGCGGGGGTGCGACCGCGTGGAGTTGGCTGCTCGGCTCGATCGCGCTCTCGGCGGGAGTGGCGTGTCTGTTTCATTACGGCTTCTTCGGAGTCTTGCAGTCGTCGTTCGATGGGCTGGGAAGCAACGCCAATTTATTGGTCGGCGCGGTGTTGTTCGCAGCGGTTCTGGCGGCTGCGTGGTTCACGTGGAAACAGCAGCCCGAGGATCGCGGGCCGACCGCTTCGATCTTCATCTTCCTCGTGTTCAACGTCTTCTTTTGGCTGGCGTTCGAGCAGGCCGGTTCGAGCATGAACGTGTTCGCGGCCGAGAAGACCGATCGCCACATCGGTTCGTGGGAGATGCCCACCACGTGGCTGCAATCGGTCAACCCCGGGGTCATCATTTTCATGGGGCCGGTCTTCGCGGCGCTGTGGACGTGGCTCGGCAAGAGAAAAATGAATCCCAGCCAACCGGCCAAAATTGGATTCGGTCTCATCCTGCTCGGCCTTGGGTTTGGAGTGCTGACGTGGGGCGCAGCGACGGCGACTGAGGCCGGAGCCAAAGCGAGCGTGCTGTTCCTGCTGGTCACTTATTTTCTACACACGCTCGGTGAACTGTGCATCTCACCAACCGGGCTATCTTACGTGACGAAGGCAGCTCCCGTCCGACACGTCTCGCTGCTGATGGGGATCTGGTTCGTGTCGAGCTTCGTCGCAAATCTGGCGGGCGGCTTGATCGCTTCGCGCGTGGAAGCGATCGAACGGGGCGAGATCAAACTGCCGTGGCACTTCGGGGGACAGGCAGACTTCTTCTTCCTGTTCGTAGTCACGTCACTCAGTTCCGGGCTACTCATTCTGGCGCTGACTCCGTGGCTCAAGCCGCTCACCGCCGGACGCGATGTGTGACGTGGTGTTTCGGCAACGTGGGAGCGACGTGAGTCCGGCACGCTCCGAAGTCATGGCGTGCTCGCGAGTTGATGGCCTTCAGCGCGACGGAACCTTCGTTGCGTGAGGCGTTTCGTCAACGTGAGGCTTGGCGTGGGCGGCCGCTGCATGGCGTCAGGCGCAAAGATTTCTGAACGGCTTAACTCGTTGGCGTGGCTGCGCTTTCTGAGGAT
>CAMAYU010000166.1 GCA_945862235.1 Schlesneria paludicola DSM 18645 | reverse complement strand
CAGAACTTGCAGCACATCACACGACGACACTTCCTCCAGCAGGGCCAGATGGGTCTGGGAGCCGTGGCGCTGGGAGCGTTGATGAACCGGGATGGCTTGGCGTCGCCAGCCATCGACGTTGATCCGCTTGCTCCGAAGGCGGGGCACTTCACGGGGAAGGCGAAGCGGGTGATCTACCTGCATCTGACCGGGTCGCCTCCGCATCTCGACCTGTACGACTACAAGCCCGAGTTGGTGAAGCACACTGGCGAGCCGGTGCCCGAATCGTTTCTCAAGGGGAAGCGGTTTGCCTTCACGACCGGCGTGCCGAAGCTGCTCGGGACGCCGCGTCAGTTCAAGCAATGTGGCGAGGGGGGCGTGTGGCTGTCCGACGCGATCCCGCATCTGCACGACGTGGCTGACCACCTGTGCGTCATCAAGTCGATGTACACCGAACAGTTCAATCACGCTCCCGCCGAGCTGCTGCTTTACACGGGATCGGCTCGTTCGGGACGGCCTTCGCTGGGATCATGGGTCACGTACGGACTCGGCTCGGAAAGCGACGACCTGCCCGGTTTCGTCGTGCTCATCTCCAGCGGCGTGCAGCCCAACGGCGGCAAGAACTCGTACGGCAGCGGCTTCCTGCCGTCGGTCTATCAGGGCGTGCAGTGCCGCTCGAAGGGAGACCCCGTGCTGTATGCCTCCGACCCGGCGGGGATGGACCGCGACCTGCGGCGAGCCAGCCTCGATGCCCTCCGCGATCTGAATGAGATTCAGGCGAAGGAGCTCGGCCACCCCGAAACGCTGACGCGCATCGCGCAGTACGAGCTGGCCTATCGGATGCAGACGGCCGTCCCCGACGTGATGGACATCACCAAAGAGACGAAAGAAACGCACGAGGCTTATGGCGCGATGCCGGGCCAGGCGAGCTTCGCCAATAATTGCCTGTTGGCTCGGCGTCTGGTCGAGAAGGGCGTGCGCTTCGTGCAGCTCTTCGACTGGGGCTGGGACTTCCACGCGACCGGGGCCGACACCGATATTCGCGATGGCCTGACCACGAAATGCCGCACGATGGACCGGCCGATCGCGGCCCTCATCAAGGACCTCAAACAGCGCGGGCTGCTCGACGAGACGCTGATCGTGTGCAGCGGTGAGTTCGGCCGTACGCCGTTCCGCGAGGGCCGCACTTCGGGCGGCAATCTGCTCGGCCGCGACCATTATCCCGATGTCTTTTCGATCTTCCTCGCAGGCGGCGGCATTAAGGGAGGCTACTCGCATGGCGAGTCCGACGAATTCGCCTTCAGCCCCGCCAAAGACAAGGTCCACATCCACGACCTGCAAGCGACAATCCTGCACCAACTCGGCTTCGACCACACGAAGCTCTCGTACAAGTTCCAAGGCCGCGACTACCGCCTGACGGATGTCCACGGCAACGTGGTCAATCAGATCATCGCGTGACGACAGATCGCCGAGCGAATCTGTAGGGTGGGGTCAGCTCGCTTCGAGCGCTGGCCCCACCAAATTTCATATCGACCGGAAAATACGGTGGGCCGGCGCTGCGCTGGTCCCACCCTACAATTCCGACGCGTCAGCCAGTTTCATTCCCAAGCCAGCGGCTTGAGCCACGCGGCTTTGAGTTCGACGAGACTCGCGTCGATCAGCTCGTCTCCACCGGAAGACGCGACTCGCACGTGACCGCTCGACGTGACCTGGCCCACGCGGGACAGTGGCAATCCGGCGAACGCTGCCTCGAACTGCAACGACTTGGTCGGTTCGACTTCGATCAGAAACCGGGTCGCGCTTTCTGAGAAGAGCAACACGGCGGGATCGCTGAGGCTGGCAGCCTCAGCCACGGAAGAGATGTCCAACTCGACACCGAGTCCGCCCGCGAAGGCCATCTCGGCGGCGGCGGTGGCGAGGCCCCCTTCGCTGAGGTCGTGGCAACTGCGGACGAGCCCGCTGCTGATCGCGCGATGGACGGCGGCGAAGATCTTCGGGGCCTGTTCGAGATCAACGTGTGGGACGGTTCCACCACCGAGGCTGTTGACCAGTGCGTAGTGACTGCCGCCCATTTCGTCCTTCGTGACTCCGACCAAGTACAGCAAGTTGCCAGCCTGCTTGAGGTCCATCGTCACGCACTGTCGCACGTCGGCGACTTGGCCGATGGCGCTGATGAGGAGCGATGACGGGATGGCCACCGTTTTCTTTTCGCCCGTGGCCGGATCGACATAGGAAAACTCATTGTTCAGGCTGTCCTTGCCGCTGATGAACGGCGTGCCGAACGCGATGGCCGTGTCCTTGCAGCCGAGTGCCGCTCGCACGAGAGAGCCGAGCGTTTCGGGGCGCTCGGTGTTGCCCCAACAGAAGTTATCGAGGATCGCGATACGGCTCGGATCGGCTCCAACCGCAACGCAGTTGCGCATCGCTTCATCAATCGCGGCGGCGGCCATCCAGTACGGATCGAAGTCGCCGTAGTGCGGGTTCATCCCGTTCGAGACGACGACGCCGCGCTGCGATGTCAGATCGGGCCGCACCACCGCCGCATCCGATGGCCCGTCGCACGCGACTCCGACGAGCGGCTTCACGACGGAACCCGCCTGCACTTCGTGGTCGTACTGTCGGATGATCCACTCCTTCGAGCAGACATTCAGCGAACCGAGGATGGCGGTGAGGGAAAGTTGAAGGCTGAGGGTTGAGGGTTGAGGGGCAGGGGAGCCGCTTGTCCCCTCGCCCCGGCTTTGCGGGGAGAGGGTTAGGGTGAGGGGCTTGTCTTTGCTCTGTGATTCAAGTTCCGATGGCGAAGAAGAACCCCTCACCCCCGGCCCCTCTCCCCGCAAAGCCGGGGCGAGGGGAGTTTCGGCGGGTGGCATGTAGACCGCATCGCGCACGACGGGTGGACGACCATCGTGCAGGAAGCTCATCGCCACGTCGCCGACGGTTTCGCCGTGGTACGTCAGTTTGAGTCGGCCTTCGTTTCCGAACTGGCCGATGGCGGAGGCTTCGACACCCTCGGCCGCGCACAATGCAAAAAACTCGTCCCACTTGTTCGGCGGGACGGAGAGGACCATTCGTTCTTGGGCCTCGCTGATCCAGATCTCGGTGTACGAGAGGCCGGCGTATTTGAGCGGGCACTTCTCCAGCCAGACGACTGCGCCGATCTCTTCGCCCATCTCGCCGACTGCCGAACTGAAGCCGCCCGCTCCGCAATCGGTGATCGCGTTGTAGAGGCCGAGATCGCGAGCTTGCAGGACCACATCGGCCACCATCTTCTCGGTGACGGCGTTGCCGATCTGGACGGCTCCGCCCGAGATCGTTTCGCTCTCGTGAGTCAACTCGGCGGACGAGAACGTCGCGCCGTGGATGCCGTCGCGCCCCGTGCGGCCTCCGACAGCGACGATGAAGTCGCCAGAATGGACCTCTTTCTCAACCTTGCCAACGGGGATCATGGCGGCCGTACCACAGTAGACCAGCGGGTTACCGAGGTACCGTTCGTCGAAGAAGACCGCACCGTTGACCGTCGGGATGCCCATGCGGTTGCCGTAGTCGCGCACGCCCGAAACGACTCCCTTCATCACGGCTTTCGGGTGCAGCGTCCCCGGCGGCAGCGAATCAACCGGCGTATCGGGCGGTGCGAAACAGAAGACATCCGTGTTGAGGATCGGCTTCGCGCCGAGGCCCGTGCCGAGCGGGTCGCGGATCACGCCGCCGATCCCCGTGTTGGCACCGCCGTACGGTTCGATGGCCGACGGATGGTTGTGCGTCTCGACCTTGAAGCAGACGTGCTGCTTGTCGTCGAACTTGACGACCCCCGCGTTGTCCTTGAAGACGCTGACGCACCAGTCGTCCTGGCCGAGTCGTTTGCGAATCTCGACCGTCGCTCCGAAGACCGTCTCCTTGAGCATGTTCTCGAAGACCCGCTCACCGTGTTCGTCGCGGTAGCGGATGCGGCCCTTCAGCGTCTTGTGCGAGCAATGTTCGCTCCACGTCTGAGCCACCGTTTCGAGTTCGATGTCAGTCGGGTCGCGCTGCTGCTCGACCCAATGCTGTTTGATGGTCTGCATCTCGGCGAGGCTGAGGTAAAGCTGGCCATGCTTGCTGAGGTGCATCAACGCCGCATCGTCCATCGCCCGGATTGTGACCGTTCGTAAGGCGAACTTGTACTCGGACCCGGCTCCGATCGACTCCATGCGGAGCGGCCCGACGATCACGCGCTCGATGGCATCGTTCGCCAACACCCGCTTCGTCACACGATCGAGATCGGCCGACGAGGCTCCTTCGTTGAACCAATACTTCCGCCCGGTCGCGACCGCCTCGACGTTGAAGCCAAGATCGACGAGCGCCTTCTGCGTGCTCATGCCGACGTTGTCGGTGACGCCCGGTTTGTAGAGGACGTTGAAAAGTTGAGGGTCAGACGAAGAAGTGGTGCCGCAATTCTCTGCCCCTAGACCATCAACCCTAGACCATCGACATTCTTCCGCCACCGGATCGACCAGCAGCACGCGGGCCGCTCGCACGACATCGGCTTCGCTGAGCGACGCGGCTTGCAGCAGGAACGACCTCGCACTTCGAGCCGTCTTCACGGTCGAGGCTCCGAGCGCCTGAGCCTCATTCACCACGCGAGCTGCCTCACGATCAACTTCATTCGCCGCCGGACTCACTTCCACTTCCCAAAGCATTCGGTTTCTCTTCATCTTTCAGTAATCAGGTAGGGTGCGTGGAGTCTTCGGAACGCACCGTTTAGGTTCTCAATCGTGATGTGGGCGAAAGTCGGTGCGTTCTGAAGACTCCACGCACCCTACTTCATTGATCGAGTGTCTCGCGACTCACTCGGCCTTCTTCCAACAGTTGTTTCAGTACGTCGGCGTTTCCAAGCTTGATCGCGGTGCGAAACGCTTCGAGGCGTTGTTGCATTTCTTCGATTCCGTCCATCACGTGAGCGGCGTTGTTGAGCAGGATGCCGGTCCAGAGATCGGGGTCTCCGGCGGCGACGCGGGTGGTGTCGCGGAAGCCGCTGCCGGTGAGCGAGCGGTTCTCAGGCGAGAGCGTTCCCGCGAGAGCTGCCGCGACGACGTGCGGCAGGTGGCTCGTCATCGCCAGCGCGGAGTCGTGGTCGTCGGGCGTCATCGTCACTGTTCTCATGCCGACCGACTGCCAGAAGCGTTCGAGCCGCACGCGGTCGTTCGCGGACGCAGTCGCTTGCGGAGTGAGGACGCACAGCTTTCCCTCAAACAGTTTCGCATCGGCCGCTTCAAAACCTTGGCGGTGCGATCCGGCAATCGGATGTGCCCCGAGGAAGTTCGGCACGTCGGCCAACGCGGCACAGATCGGCCCCTTCACGGAACCGGCGTCGGTCAGAAGCAGCTGCAAGCTGTTGGCGGTTAGCGGTAAACCAGCGGAGAACAGAGAAGAAGACAAGCCGAACAACGCCGTGCGGACTCCTTCGGCCACTTTATCGACGGGGGTGCAGAAGACGATCAGGGTCGCTCGGCGAGCCACTTCCGCGAGGTCGGTCGATCCTTCGTCGATGAGGCCCGCGTGCTGTGCGGCCTCCAACCGCGAGGCGTCTCGCCCGACTCCGATCACCCATTTCGCTGCCTTTCGCTGCCGGAGTGCCGCCGCCAACGAACCACCTATCAGACCGACGCCGACGATGGCAACAGTCTCTTCCGGCGACGATGAAATTGGGTGCGGCTGGCTCATGAGGGCCGGATTGTAGTCGGCCTCGTGAGCGAACTGAATCGAGTTGCGATCACATCAGCCGTTCAATCGGTTTGCCGGCGCTGTACTTCATCGGGCGGCCAATCGGCGTGATGACTTCTTTTTCGGGGTCGATGCCGAGTTGTTTGAGGACGGTGGCGTAGAGGTCGGCGACTTCGATCGGGCTTTCGGGTTGTTTCTTCTCGCCGGTCGGATCGGTTGCGCCGAGAAGCTGTCCGCTGGCGAGGCCGCCGCCGCCGAGGAGGCAACTGAAGCCGGTTGGCCAGTGATCGCGTCCGCCTGCTGGGTTGATGGCCGGAGTGCGACCGAACTCGCCGATCACGAGGACGACTGTCGATTGCAAGAGGTCTCGTTCGGCGAGGTCTTTCAGGAGCGCGGCCAGAGCTGGGTCGAGGTCCTTCGCGCGGTTGGTGTGCGCTTCGAGGTTTCTCGCGTGCGAGTCGAATCCGTTCAGGGCGACCTCAATGGAACGAACGCCCTCTTCCAAGAGACGCCGCGCGACGAGACAGCCTTGGCCGAACTGGCTCTCTCCGTAAGCGGCCCTGACGGCGGCCGGTTCCTCTTTGAAGTCGAACGCTTTGAGTTGATTGGAACTCATCATTTTCAACGCGGCATCAATCGTGTGTTGGTGCAGCGTTCGTTCGACCTTCGCACTGCGGTGCATCTGGAACGACTTCGACACGACATCGAGGTTCTTCAATCGTCGCGCCTGCCGGTCATCTTCCACGCGAGGTCGCAGGTTCTGGCCGTTGTCGCCGGGGTTGAAGATGCGATAGGCATCGAAGCGGTCGCCGAGGAATCCACCGCGTGGCGGGAAGTTGCTGTCTCCCAACGAGACGAACTGCGGAATCTCGACGCGATCATCGGGAAGCTCGTGAGTCACGATGGCCCCGATGCTCGGATGAACGAGCGTCGGTTCGGGGCGGTATCCCGTCTTGAGCATGTACGACGCCCGCTCGTGATCTCCCTCTTTCGACACGAGCGACCGGATGACCGAGACGTGATGAAGCTGTTCAGCAACATGAGGATAAAGGTGAGCGATCTGAACATCGGGGATCGTCGTCTTGATCGCCGTGACGCCGCCATCGCCGCCGATCTTCGTGCCGGGATGTGGGTCCCACGTCTCAAGCTGACTCGCCCCACCGCCCAGCCAAACGGTGAGAAACGATTTCGGCCGGTCGTGACCACGCCGCTCTGCCGCTCGCAGTTCGAGGCCCGGAACCGCAAACGACAGGCCCAGCGATGAGGCGGCGAAGCGGAGGAAGTCGCGGCGGGATGCGTTGAGGGTTGAGGGTCGAGAGTTGAAGGGCAGCGCAGACAAATCCGTCCTGCCAACAAGTTCGCTTGGATGTCGCATCGTCCATTCCTCCCTAATTCAACTGTTGAACTTAATCTCGAACCGCTCACGCCTTCCGCTCGACTCATGCTGATCCCAAAGCCCGAAGAATTGGGAACACTAATCTCCGCTAATCTGCACTGATTGGGATTCGCGAAGCTCAGTGGAGATCAGCGTTCCTACCTCTTCGTTTTCATTGTCTTAGTCTTCGAGTTTTGGTCTGCCTGCTCTTCCTCTCAACTCTCAACTCACCACCCTCAACCTTTCAATGCCCCCAGCAGAACTCGGGAGAGTTGTAGAGCGTCCAAAAAATGTCTTCGACGGCGCTTCCTCGGGCATTGCCGTGTTTTCCTTCCAACTGCGGTAACAGTTGCAGGCGTTCTTCGACCGTGGGTCGACGGGTCAGGCAGACCATGAAGCAGAGGTCGAGGCAGGCATCGTCGTTGGGGGCCATCACGCCGATGCGGCCGATCGAACTGAAGGGCGTTCCTTCGGAGCGGTCTTTCGCGAACTCACCGTTCATCCGTAGCAGGGCTTGTGGGATGGTCCCCGAGTGTTCACCGAGTTCATCGTCGCCGAGATCGCCGAATTCCTTGACGAAGTTGATCTCGTTGAAGAATCGCAACGCACGCTGGACCCAGTGCGAGTTCTGGTCGATGGTCTTGATCGTCGAGGCTTGCAGCATCGCGCCGATGAGCTGTTCCGGACGGAGTCGCGTCACGGGGAACGCGACCCACTGTTGTTCGATGGCATCAAGGTTCTCGCCGGTCTCAAACGCGGCGTGTTCGGACGAGAGCCGGAACACGCGGGAGGCGGCGATGGTCGCGATCAGCCGCTTCATGTCGCAGCCGTGTGCGCGGAAGTCGGAACCGAGAAGATCGAGCAGGTCGGCGGAGTCGCGTCCGGTCTCTTTCGGGTTCGGCAGATCATCGACCGGTTCGAGCCACGGCTTGCCGAACATCAGACCCCAGACGCGATTCACGATCGCGCGATCGAAGCGGCTGTTGTCGGGATGCGTCACCCACGCGGCGAGCTTCGTCCGCTCGGTCCCTTCGCTCGGCAGCCACTCGGGATGGAAGGGGACGCCGGGCGCGACGACGCGGTGCGTCTTCTTTTTCCGGTCCTCATCTGAAAGTTCGTCACGTTCCTTCTCGGGGAGTTTGGCGAGTTCCTCCAGCAGCTTCAGGTCTTCGACCGAGTACGTTTTGTTCGCATCGTCCTCGACACCGACTGGCGAGATTTTGATCTGACCGTAACAGGCGGCCAGTCCCTCGAACTGTCCCTGTTTCCAATCGGCAAACGGATGGTTGTGACACTGGGCGCAGTCGATGCGCTGGCCGAGGAACGCGCGCACCGTGCGTCCTGCCAGCTTGTTCATGTTGATATCGCCATCATCAGCCGTAGCCGTGATGAAGTTCACTTCCGGGACGCCGGTCCACAGGCCTTTGTGCGAGATCATGCTTCGCACGAGTTCGTCATACGGCCGGCTGTCGTGTAAAGCTTGACCGAGCCACGCCCAGAAGCGGTCTCGCCGGAAGAGAATGAACTGCCCCTCATCGGCCCCCACAAACACGCGAGCCAACCGGCGAGCGAAGTAGTCGGCGAACCGACGATCAGCGAGTAGCTTCTCGGTCCAGCGTTCAATCCGCTGCGGTTGAGTGTCCGCCTCGAACAACCGCAATTCTTCCAGCGACGGCACCGTCCCGTGCAGCACCAGCGACAGACGCCGCAACAGGGTCAGTTCATCCGCCGCGCGAGCCGGTTCGATCCCGGCCTCGTTCCATTTGTCCGCCATCAGCCGATCGAGTTTCGTTACGACAGAATCGGCATCGCCTGCGAGACGACTCGGCGACTCCGGCAACACCGTCGCGACCCGACTCCGCGCCGCCGACGCGACGAGTGCGAACACGCCGACGATTACCAGCAGCGGCAAGACGGTCTTGGTGAGGGAGCGAGGACGCATGATCGGGGTCTCGTGGGAAGGACGCTTCGTTGAACACACTCACGTTCGGGGGGCGGTCTTTCAACGTTGCTGAGTCGACTCGTTTGCTGGTGCAGTCCTAAGGCCCCATCCGCCTCGTGCGGATGGGGAGCGAGACGGTGAGCTAATTGGCGTCCTCTTCGGGAGAGTCTCAGACCCCATCCAGCTTGTCTGGATGGTCAATCAGAGATCCGGCTGCGAGAACATTCGCGGCGTCCTATCTGCTTCACCATCCGCACGAGGCGGATCGGGTCGAATACAAGACGACTTTGTAGGCCCGACCCCAGAGCGACGACTCGTCACCGGCGAAGTCTACATCATCTACTCGGGGCGGGAACGGAAAGTTTCACGCCGGCCTGCAACCAATTGCGCGGGCTTGAGGTAGACTCGTTCATCTCAGGCGAGTCCGGCGAAATATCGTACCCGCTCATCAAAGTCTGACACGCAGGCCAATCAGAGCTTCGCTCACGCGTCAGGATTCGATGGGTAAAAATTTTACCGGGTGTTGCCTCAGTTCGGAGAGCAGGTGTCGGAAGGGGCTGTGGCGTGAACGGACGAGCATCGGTGACAAACCACAACTCTGGAGCAGGACCGTCGCACGATATCCCCGCCGCAGGGTCGTCGCCTGATGACGAGGTCGAGTTCGCGGAGGCATCGGCGGACTTGATCAATCAGACCGAGAAGATTGATGGCCTGACGAGCAGCACCGACGACGACTTCATTCCGCTCGAAGACGCTTTGGCTGAGCAAACGTATTTCTCGTTCGAGTCGCTCCCGCCGTTTCCTCATCCATTGAAGCGGCCGTTTCACGCGGCGTACTGGGTGTGGGAACTGCTGTTTGGCGTGGTGAGTCTGTTCGCGTTTTTGGCGTTGCTCGCGGCGGTGCCGGTCGTGAATGTGCTGGCGTTGGGCTACATGCTGGAGGCGCAGGGACGGGTCGCTCGCACGGGGAAGCTGCGATACGCGCTGCCTCTGTTGCCGCTGGCTCCCAAGCTGGGCGGCATCGCGCTGGGGATGTGGGTCTGGTACTGGCTCGTCCGGCTCGTGGCCGATGCGGCGAGCGATGCCGCGCTGATTGCCCCCGGTTCGGGAGCGGCGATCGGCTGGCGGATCGGTCTGCTGGCGCTGAGCATCTTCGTCACGATTCATCTCGTGCTGGCGATCGCACGCGGTGGGAGACTAGGACTGTTCTTCTGGCCAACGCCGCTCAATGGCATCTGGCTGGCGAGGCGGTTGTTCCAGCGCGACTACGCCGACATGGCGGCCTCCGCCGTGAAAGAGTTCATCACCGCGCTGCGGCTTCGTCACCACTTCTGGCTCGGGCTGCGAGGCTTCGTCGGTGCGTTCGCGTGGTTGTTCATTCCGACCGTGTTGTTCGGAGCGTTGAACGACACGTCGAAGCCGGGCCAGATCATCCTCACGCTGCTGGGTGGATTGGCGCTCGTGCTGACGCTCAGTTGGATTCCGTTTCTGCAAGCACGCTTCGCCGCCGAGAACCGGCTCTCGGCAATCCGCGATCTCCGCACGATCCGCGAGCTGTACCGACACGCGCCGATCATGTGGCTGCTGTCGGTCGTCGTCCTCTACGCGCTGGCTCTGCCGCTGTACTTGTTCAAGCTATTTGAGGTGCCTCAGGACATGCGCTGGATGCTGACGCCGATCTTCATCGTGTCGATCTACCCCGCGAAGATTTTCGTCGGCTGGGCCTACGCGCGCGCGGTGATGAAAGAGCGACGCGGCTGGTTCCTCGTCCGCTTCCCCTGCAATCTGGTGCTGCTCGCGGGCCTGAGCTTCTACGTCTTCCTGCTCTTCTTCACTCCGGCCGTCGGAGCAGCCGGACGAGCCATCCTGTTCCAGCACCATGCACTGCTGTTGCCGTGGCCGTTTTGAGGAAAAGGATGGGATGGCCTGAGAGGACCGTCTCTCAGAACTAGCCCGACGCGCAAGCGAGGGTCAGACATGAGATGACGCCAAAGCCCTCGCTCGCGCGTCGGGCTAGTTCTGAATGCGTACTCCCCACCACCCACTTCCTGACGTGTACTCACTTGGCCTGCTTCCGTTTCAACGCGGCCTCGATGAACCCGTGGAACAGTGGGTGAGGCAGGTTCGGCTTCGATTTGAATTCCGGATGGAACTGCACGGCGACGAACCACGGATGGACGGGGATTTCGATCGCTTCGACGAGCTTGCCATCCGGGCTGACACCGCACAGGCCGAGGCCCCCTTCGAGGAAGCGGCCTTTGTAGGCGTGATTGAACTCGAAGCGATGTCGATGTCGCTCCGAGATTTCTTTCTGACCGTAGACCTTCGCGGCGAGTGAGTCTTCCGTCAGGACGCACGGTTGAGCACCAAGTCGCATGGAGGCCCCCTTCTCGGTGACGGTTCGTTGCTCTTCCAGCAGGCAGATCACCGGGTGGTCGGTGTCGGTGTCGAATTCGGTGCTGTTCGCCTTCTCGAAGCCGAGGACATTGCGGGCGTACTCGATCACGGCGACCTGCATTCCCAAGCAGATGCCGAAGTACGGCAGCTTGTTCTCGCGAGCGTAGCGCACGGCTTGAATCTTCCCTTCGATCCCGCGGTGTCCGAAGCCGCCGGGGACGAGCAGTCCATCCACGCCTGCCAGCGCGGAAGCGGCGTCTTCGCATTCCAGCTTTTCGGCTTCGATCCGCTTGATGATGACGCGCGTTTCGTGTGCGATCCCGGCGTGATCGAGTGCCTCGTAGATCGACTTGTACGCATCGCGATGTTCGATGTACTTGCCGACGACGGCGATGTTCACTTCGTGCTTCGGGTTCTTGATCCGGTGAACCAGCGCCTCCCAATCATCCATCTTGGACGTGCCCGCTGGCAGGCCGAGTCGTTCGATGATGAGCTTGTCCAAGCCGTATCCGACCAGTCCGCAGGGGACTTCGTAGATCGAGAACTCTTTGTCCTGCTCTTCGATGACGGCGTGCTTTTCGACATTGCAGAAGAGGGCAATCTTGTCGCAGTCGTCGCGCCCGAGCGGTCGTTCGGTCCGGACGATCAACACGTCGGGCTGAATGCCGATCTGACGCAATTGTTGCACGCTGTGTTGAGTCGGCTTCGTCTTGGCTTCTCGCGCCGCCTTGAGATACGGCACGAGCGTCAGATGCACAAACAGGCAGTTGTGCTTGCCGATGTCGAGCGGAATCTGTCGGATCGCTTCGAGGAACGGCAAGCCCTCAATGTCGCCGACGGTGCCGCCGAGTTCTGTGATGACCACATCGACATCGGGACCAGCCAGCCCCAACACCGCCTCTTTGATTTCATTGGTGATGTGCGGCACGACCTGTACCGTCTGGCCGAGATACTTTCCGTCACGCTCTTTCTTGATGACGTTCGAGTAGATGCGGCCGGAAGTGTAATTGGACTGGCGCGACAGCGGGCTGTTCGTGAACCGCTCGTAGTGACCGAGATCGAGATCGGTCTCGGCACCGTCGTCGAGCACGTAGACCTCGCCGTGCTGAAAGGGACTCATCGTGCCGGGATCGACGTTGATGTACGGATCGAGCTTCTGCATCCGGACACGCAGTCCGCGCCGTTCGAGAATCGTTCCGATCGACGCCGAAGTCAGCCCTTTGCCGAGCGAACTCACCACACCACCGGTCACAAAAATATGCTTGGTCACATGCTTGGTCATTGGGTCTCTTTTGAGTGGGACACTCGTAGTCTGAGTTCCGATTTCGGGCGTAAGCCCTCTTGTCTTGCTTCTGAGCGAGGCGGCGTCAGCCCCCCGGTTCTAATTCTGCTTTGAATACGCTGGCTCCAAGAACCGGGGGGCTGACGCCGCCCCACTCAGACATCTGTTGGGAGGAGCTTACGCTCGAAAACTCCCCGTTCGACTGCGTTGCCTATCGACGAACCGAGCATAGTCCTCGGGGGTATCGATGCCAACCGACTGATGTTCGACCACGGCAACTTGGATGCGTGCACCCGCTTCTAGGGCACGCAATTGTTCGAGCTTCTCCAATTGTTCGAGTCGCGACGGCGGGAGCTGCGTTAGTTGGTGCAGGAATTCGGCCCGGTAGGCGTAGATGCCGAGATGCAGCAGCCACGGGTGATCGCTCGCCAACGCTTCGCTCTGTTCGCGGTCACGGCAGAACGGAATGGCGGCTCGACTGAAGTAGAGGGCACGCCCGTCACCACCCACGACGACCTTCACGCACGACGACGCATTCACTTGTTCGAGGCTGGTCATCGGTGTGGCGAGCGTCGCCATCTGAGCGTCTGGACAATTGACGAGAGCCTGCACCACCGCGTCAATGTTGGCGGGGTCGATCTCCGGCTCATCGCCTTGAATGTTGACGAAGACATCGCCATCGGGGCAGCAGCGGCGAGCGACCTCGGCGATGCGATCCGTGCCGCTCGGATGCTCGCCTGTCAGTTCGCATCGGCCACAAAACGAGGAGACAACTTGCGAAAACTCGTCACTGTCTGCGGCGACGATGACCTGCTTGAGGCTCTTCGCTTGAGATGCGGCTCGCCACGTGTACTCGATCACCGTCCGACCGGTCTCGGCCAAGAGCAGCTTGCGTGGCAGACGCGTCGATTGCAGCCGTGCGGGAATGATTCCATAGACGTTCATGTTCACCTCCGTGTTTACAGTCGCACTGAATACCACCGCTGATTCGCCTGCGAGGCAATTCAATAACAGACGGAGCGGCTCAAACGAAGCGGCTCACAATCCAAGTCCGACTTTTCCCAAAGCCGAACTTCAGCCGGTGACGATCCTTGTTGTCGTTGGACATGTTCGGTTAGGTTGAGCCACGGGGACGAATCTCCACTCGCTGGGGCCTTGGTCTGAGGTCGTGGCCACATCAGGGACGGGAGCGCAATAACTTCCCGAACTCGAAATCGTGTGGCTGGGGTCGGCGCTTCGCAGCCCCCAGATTGGGGCGAATCCCGCTTCGCTGGGAGCCGCGCTTCGCAGCCCTCAGCCACACTCGGGAAGTTATTGCGGCACCGTTCCTTAAAGAAA
>CAMAYU010000165.1 GCA_945862235.1 Schlesneria paludicola DSM 18645 | reverse complement strand
GGAAGCAGCGGTCGGCGCGACGTGGGCGAATGACCACGCAGGAGAAGCTGGACCGCGCGGAGCGAGTGGAGATTGTGTTGCCGGAGGGGTTCGCCATCGAGGACTGCCGCCTGTTGTACCGTCGTCCCGTGTGGCGTATCGAGCAGGGCCGCGCGGTGCTGGTGGCGTATGAGTTCTATCGTGGTCCGCAGGGGGAGCGTGGCACGGCTGCCGGTCTGCTGCCGCGGTGCGAGTTCGGGCTGGAGATTCTGATCACGCTGGCTCATCGGTCATCGGCGTCTCGCTCGATAAAGCGGTGGAGCAACTGCGGTTCTTCTGGGGGTTGCAGCTCTCGAAGTCTCAAGCGGACGCCTTGCTCAGCCGGCTGTCGCGCGAGTGGCACGTCGAGCTCGACCGACTCTGCCAGCTCATCGCGGTGTCGGCGGTGGTGCATACGGACGAGACCTCGTGGAGCATCGGTTCGGTCTGGGCGTTTCTGTCCGAGCAGTCGCGGCTGCTGATCTTCGGCTGTCGCAAGGACGCGGCGACGCTGGAGATCTTACTCCCGAAAGCGACGTTCGCGGGCGTGCTGGTCAGCGACGATGCGGCGGTATATCGCCGCTTCACACAGGCTCAGAAATGCTGGGCGCACCTGCTGCGGAAGGCGATCAAGCTCACGATTATCAAACCGGACGACACGCGATATAGAACATTCTGCGATGGCCTACTGGCGGTCGATCGCTCGGCCCATGCGGCGGCGACAGACAAACGTCTGGGCGACAACGCCGGATTGCCGAACTGGACGCGACGCTGCGTGGCCTCTGTTGGGATCACCGCCCGCCTATCGCACTTCGTCCGATGACGCAGCGTTCGATCACACGATGTCCGATCACACGATGTCCACAGACGCGGTGGAACGAGACTCGATCAAACTGGCCCGCGAGATCGTGCGTCTGATGAGTGCGAACGAACCCTTCACGTTCGTCAAAGTCCCCGGTGTGTCCGGGACGAACAACGAATCCGAACGGACTCTGCGCGACCCCGCCCAAGATCGGCGAACCGACCAAACCAGCCGCAGCATCCGCGGCGCACGTCGCCGCACCATCCTGGCCAGCGTGCTGGAATCGCTCCGCACGCGACTCCCCCAGATCGACTTGAAATCGGTCCTGAACGAAGTCGCCGCGTGGGCCTCCTCGGGCCTGAGCCGCTTAGGCCAAGCCGTGAAAGCCCTCCGCCTGACGCCGCTGGAACACTCGCCACTGGACCAACTGGTCCCGCTGGAATCCGCCAACTCGTCATAGGCCAGACAAACTCGCCCACAACGCTCCGCCCACAACCAACCAACCAAACGCCTCCCCAAGAACTGCCAAAACGCAGCACACTTCACGCTGCGCAGTACCAAACAGCCGATTCTTACAATGGACGGATGCACTCGCAAGCCTCTGCGCATTATCGCATTTTAAAACAACACTGACCCGTGTAATGGAATTTCTTACACAACAAGTCCGCGGCGCACTTACATGCTTTTTTGAACTTGTTGTCATAATAGCGAGCGCCTCGGGAGAAGGCTGTCGGTTGGTAATTCCCCGGTAGGCAGCCCGCCGAGCTGAGAGTCGGAGCAGCCGATCGGACGCGGCTGTTCCAAGTGACACTTCACTAAACTCAGATCACTCCCAAGGCTTAGAATTTTGAAGGTACCACAGAGGAACAGGGGGACTTCATGCTCACGACGGACGGCTATTTCCAACGACGATCCAAGTCGTTGAGTGCCTTAGGAGCGGCTGTGATGACTGACATTTCGATGGGGCAGCGCTCCCGTTCAGGCCGAGGCGTTTTTGCCGACACAGGCGATCAACTCCTGAACTTTAGTTTTAAGTATGGTGATCCCGTCGCGATTCCAAGACCCTACGATTCAGGGGCTATGGGGTGGGCAATCGCCCGCGATCTCGTTTCCGTTGGTCACGTTCAGGACCAGCGTCTACGATTCAGGGGCTAGGGGGTGGGCTATCGCCCTGAGAAAAATTGCACATGGGTTGCGGACCCACGTTTAAATTTCGTATCGTCCTTCTCTGTAGGGAGTACACGTTTAATTCAACTCCCGTCGCAAAATTTCCTTAGAATCTCGCCAGTTCTTTTGAATTCCGTCGGACCTCAACACTCTGGCGAGCCATCGCTCGCTTCTAAACGATACGCAACTTTTGGAACCGAACATGAGCAGCAACAGACAATCTTCAGTAGATACCTCCGGCACTGTGACGCAAGTTGCTTCTGCGGACGCCTTCCTGTTGGTGCAGAGCGGACCAATGAAAGGAACCATGTTCGCGCTGCAATCGGGCCAAAGCGCCACGATTGGGCGGGCCACTTCCAATCGGATCGTCGTTTCCGATGACATTTGCAGCCGCAATCATTGTGAGATTCGGTTCGAGGGTGGGAGATGGAAGCTGCGGGACTCGGGCAGCCGGAACGGGACTCGCGTCAATGGGGAGCCGATCGTTGGCGACCTGATCCTCTCCGAAGGCCGCCTATTCCAGATCGGCAATTCACAAATCTGCTTCTCATTCAGTCGAGGCATTTTTAACGAAGATGAGTCGTGTGACTTCAAAGAGGCGGATACGGAGTCTGAGATCCCTGTCAGCACGGACGATTCTGAGGTAACGGAAGCGACTGTGGAAGGAGAGCTTCGCCCGGAGATCGTGCATCGCACGGGAACGACGCGTTACTCGCGAACCGATTCCAATGCGGTGTCATCGCGAGACCGTGACGGCCAAGAGGCTCAACGATTGGTGCGACTCGGTCTGCGGATGGGTGCGGCGATCGACATTTGCTCGCTGTCACAGATTGTGTTGGATGGACTGTTTGAGGTGACCTCCGCTGACATCGGCGCGGTGCTTCTGCTCCCGTTGGACATGGTCGGGCATTCCGCTGCTCCGAATCAGCTGGAGTTGGTGGCGTATAAGTCATTGGATTCTCGCCCGTTTGAACGGACATCCGACTATCTGTCCGGTGTCGTGCTGGAAACGCGCGTCGCCGTTGTCGCTCAAGACGTCAACGCCAATGACCGTTTCAAGAGTAGCGACAGCCTGCGTGCGATACGGGCGGAGAGCATTGTCTGTGCTCCGATTCGCTCTGGTAATAATCTGTTTGGGGTGATTCAACTCTACTCAACCAACCCGGACAACCGCCTCGATCCGGAAGACTCCGAGTATGCGTTGGCTGTTGCTGATCAAATGGCATTGGCGTTGGAGCGAGTTCACGAACGGACTCGTTTGGCGGCGGGTTTGGCCCGCGTCGAAACGGAGAACCAGACTCTGCGCGAACAGCTACAGATCGAGACGGAACTGATCGGCGACAGTGACTCGATCCGCAAACTACGAGAACGAATTCTGCGAATCGCTCCGACCGGAGCAACGGTGTTGATTCGTGGTGAGAGTGGCGTGGGTAAGGAACTAGTGGCCCGTGCGATCCATGAACACAGCAATCGCAAGGCGGGGCCGTTTGTCACGATGAACTGCGCCGCACTCAGCGAGAGTCTCTTGGAAAGCGAGCTGTTTGGGCACGAGAAGGGATCCTTCACTGGTGCAATTGGCCGGAAAATTGGCAAGTTCGAGCAGTCACGCATGGGGACGCTGTTCCTGGACGAAGTCGGCGAGATGAGTCCGGCAATTCAAGCCAAGTTTTTACGAGTCTTGGAGGGCCACCCGTTTGAGCGCGTGGGGGGTGGCTCCGAAGTGAAGGTTGACGTTCGTGTGGTCGCGGCGACAAATCGTGATCTGGAACGCTCTGTCGAGCAGGGGCAGTTTCGTAAGGATCTCTATTTCCGACTGCAGGTGATGGAGCTGCTCGTCGAACCTTTGCGTGATCGAAAGTCGGACATCACGATTTTGGCAAAGCACTTCGTCGAGAGATCTGCGAAGAAGGTTGGCAGTTCCGTCACGGCCATCTCGCCCGCCGCCATCTCGACGCTCATCAACTACCCGTGGCCTGGCAATGTTCGAGAGCTACAGAACACGATCGAGCGTGCCGTGATTCTGTGTATGACCGATACGGTGGGTGTTCCTGACATTCAGTTGTCCGCGCTCGGAGCAGGAGAATTGAAGCCCGTCCGAGAAGTGAAGTCGGATGGTTTTCGAGCCGTCTCCCTCGACTTGATCGAGCGAGAACAAATTCTGGCGACGCTGGCTTGGACCAATTGGAACAAATCACAGGCCGCCCAAGTCTTGGGTATCGAACGCTCAACTCTGGACCGAAAACTCAAGAAGTACGAAGTCGAGCGACCTCGCCATTGAGGTCTTGATCCGGATCCGAGCCTGCTTCTCGCTCATCTCTCAATCAGAGATTGTCTTCTGAGAAACCATGCCCCGCTTTTCGTACCTTGCATGCGCATGATTGAGGTGTTCGAGGCGAGCCGTGTGCCGTTAGGCCACGGCTTTCCTGCAACGGCCCCCAAAAAAAGCCTGACGGCATTTGACTCGCCAAATTCTTGTCATCGGCCGCGAGAGGTATCGTGGCCGTGCAGAGTCGATTTCCGAGAGCTCAGCACGCCCTCTTGGTCGGGGCGTGCTGGGGATTTTGAACTCTCCCGCTTGAAACGCAATTGAGCGAGGAAGCTCTCTGGTGCGCCCCGTCATTCGACAAAGCAGGGCAGGCGTGAGGTCTCGATGAAATGCGACCGCACGACCTAGCCGCAGCCCAACGCGGCATACGCTTCGGTCGGCCGCCCTTGGTCCTCTGGATGAGCCATCGCCGCCGAATCCATCCACTTCAAGTACGAAATGCTGTTCGCATGCCCCAACCCGTCGAGATCGCCCTCGACCACCGTGTGAGTCCATTCCAAAATCGCGGGCATGAGGCAGCCTCTTGCAAGTCAAGTAGCGGGTCTGTGCCCACCATTTCGCAACCGATTGTGGTGGGCACAGGCCACCCTACGAGAAGTCATACAGTCGAATTAGGTTGTTGAAACCGAAGTAACCCCTCCCCTCGGCACGGCTTTGCTGGAACAGTGGGCGGCTTGGGGCCGCTTTTGATACGAGCCTCTCGTCCGTTGTGCCTCATCAGGCCGTGGCCGTGGCCGTGAGCAACTCGCGTCAGAACTCGCCAACGGTTTCGCCACCCGCTCGCGTTCCCAAAGCCCGCCAGACAACGAAGTCGATGTTTTCGCTGATCGACTTGACCGAACCATCCATCATCGCAGCTTGGACAATGCCCGTGTGGTGGCTGCGAGCCGTGATGGCCGCGTAGGTCGGGGAACCGGCACTGCCGTTCTTCCCCTCTTGCCAACTGTTGTAGTCGCATTCGGGATAAGTCACGCCGCCGACAACACACGAGACTTTGGCGTTGGGATTCAAGGCCGTCGTGAAACCTTGATGATGGACGCGACCGTCGGGCCATTCGGTGTGCCCGGTGTCTTTGGCATCGGCCGACGGGGCCGTCATGTATCCGCTCACGACGGTGCTGCTGAAGGGGACGGCTGTCGACCCAGGCGGAACATTGCGGTGATAAGGCGTCCACGCCTTGACCTCGGACGCCAGCATCGTGTTGCTCGTCCCATCAATGAACGCGCCGAGGGTGATTTTGGAGTTGGGATAGAAGGCTCCGTCGCCCCCCAGACCGTTCGTCGGGTTGAACACGAACCACGTTCCAAAATTGAATCCATACGTGGTTGGATACAGCAATGCCCTGCCGCCTCCCGGATCGCGAACGCGGTCACTTTTGGGATCGCTCGGGCACGAGTAAATCGGCACTTTGCGGCCGCTGATGCTCAACTGGTTGTCCCACGCGATCGACAGATCGACGCTGTTGTAGATGTTGGCCTGATCGAGGAATGGCAGCAGGCGACCGTGAATCGACCACGAGCCGTTGTTACTCGTCGCCGAGACACTCAGGTTGACGGCGGCACTCGGCGGCAGGACGCCCGTGTCCGACGCATAGTTGTGAACCGCCAGGCCAAGCTGCTTGAGGTGATTCTTGCACTGAGTCCGCCGCGCCGCCTCGCGTGCCTGCTGCACGGCGGGGAGGAGCAGGGCGATCAAGATGGCGATGATGGCGATGACGACGAGTAACTCGATCAACGTGAATCCGGATCGGCGCGGCTTCGGCAGGAGAGACGGCATGGGGCAACCTTGTTAATGAGACCGGCGGGAGGATGTTCACGCGGTGTCGGGTTGCCAAGGCAAATATGATGCCCGCCCCTTTTTCGGCCTCCTTTCACTCTGGCAGCCCAAGTTGAGGCGGGCAGCGCGTGTGGCGTGGCGAAGAAGTCGTCGCGCCGGGGAAGTTTTCGTCAGCAGGACGACGGACGAACGGGCGGCTGCATTCAAGACTCCGCATCCGTTCCGTCGAGGCCATACGAGCGGAGGCGTGTTCGGAGCGTCGTTCGATCCAGGCCGAGACACTGCGCGGCGGCTCGATTCGAGTCGCAGGCCGCGAGGACCGCTTTCAACAGAGCCGGCTCAACTGCGGCCAGAAAGTCGCGATACAGAGTCCCTTCGGAACTCGAGGCCGATCCGTCTGCTAACCGTTCGCGGACCCAGGTTTCAATCGCGGCCTGCAAGTTGGCGGCGTGAGGCGACGGTTGATTCAAGTCGACTTCCGGCGGCAGGTGCTGCGCTCGCAAGGGGCCACCGCGCGCGAGCAGTGCGGCTTGCGAGACGGCTGAACGCAGCTCGCGCACGTTGCCCGGCCAGCGTCGCGATGACAGCGCGGCAAGGAACTCGTCGCTCAGATCGTGAGTGGCTCGTTCGGGACAGGCTTGTATCCAAAAGGCTTGTGCGAGTAACGCCATGTCGGACAAGCGGTCGCGCAGCGCAGGCAGCTCGATCTCGATGCCGCGCAGCCGGTAGAACAGGTCTTCGCGGAACTCGCCCGAGCGGATCAGTTCGCTCAACCGTCGATGAGTCGCCGCGACGATCCGCACATCGGCCGTCCTCGTCTGGTTCGAGCCGACGCGACTGTACTGCCGCGACTCCAGAAATCGCAGCAGCTTGACCTGCATGGTCATCGGCGTGTCGCCGATCTCGTCGAGGAACAGCGTCCCGCCTTCAGCCTGTTCGATCAGTCCCGCTCGTTCGTCGGCCGCGCCGGTGAAGGCTCCTCGCGCGTGGCCGAACAGTTCGCTCTCCAACACCGACGGATTCAGAGCGGCCAGACAAACGGGAACGAACGGACCTCGCTTGCGTCGGCCGTGTCGATGAATCGCAGTGGCCACCAGTTCCTTGCCGACTCCGGTTTCGCCCACAATCAAGACGGGCGAATCGGATGTCACGGCGAGAGCAATCTGTTTGTAGACCTGCTGCATCGGGGGCGAGGTTCCCAACAGTTGAGCCTCGCCGACTTCGGCCAACGTCGCCGCGCTCCGCCGCGCAGGAGATCGACTCTCCAGCGCGCGAGCCACGACGCTGGCCGCATAATCCAGATCGAAGGGCTTGGTCATGTACTCGAACGCCCCCAGTTCGACGGCGCGGACGGCGGTCGGCAGGTCTCCGAAGGCCGTCATCACGATGACCGGAATCGCAGCGTCGCTCTGCCGAAACTGTTCTAGGATCGTCAGGCCGTCGATGTCCGGCAGACGCACGTCGAGGACGACGACCTCGGGCGATTGCTTCGTCCACAGGCTCAGAGCCTCGCGCCCCGAACTGGCCAGTTGCACGTCATGCCCGGCGTCGGTCAGGAACTCGCGAAAGCTCCATCCGATCGCCGGTTCGTCGTCGATGACCAGAATGCGACTCATGACGCGGTGTTCCTCGGCAGCGTGAACTCGAAATAAGTCTGATCGTCCCGTCGAAACCATCGTAGCCGCCCGCCGCCGTCTTCGGCGACCTGTCGCACCAGTGCCAGGCCCAGCCCCACTCCATCGGGCTTGCCGGTAACGAACGGCTGACCCAATTGAGCGGCAAGTTCGAGCGGTGGACCGGGGCCGGTGTCTTCGATCGACCAGGTGATCGCGGTCTCCGACAAAACGACACCCACGCGAACGCGACCGTCAGCCCCGGCCGCTTCGATCGCGTTGAGGATCAGGTTAAGCAGTGCCGCGCGCAACGTCTCGGGGTCTGCCAGCACAGAGACAGCGGTCTCGGCAGGGCGGCTCGTCAATGTCACCCGCGCATGCTCAGCCATCGGCCCGAGCAGGCCCAACACTTCGCCGGTGGCCTCATTCACGCTGACCGCGACGCGATGCTTGTCGTTCGGTCGTCCCAAAGCCAGCATCCCGCGAAGCTGTTGTTCGGTCAGTGTCAACTGGCGCAAAGCGACCTGCAAACTCTCGTCACTCGTTGTCGAGTGGCAACGCCGCATATGCAGTTGCACGGCCAGCCGCGCTCCGGCGATCGAGTTCCGGATCGTGTGAGCCATCCCGCCCGCGAACTGGCCCAACAATCGTGCCCGCTCGGTCTGTACGAGCTGGGATTGCAGGTCTCGCAAGCGCGAGCCGAGATCGTTTACGCTGTTGACCAGGTCGTGAATCTCGTCCTCGTGGTGCCAGTCTTCTTCAATCGGCTCCTCGTTTGAGAGGGCGACGCCAGCCACCTTTTGCTGGACGCGGGCGATTCTCCTCCCGAACCGACGAGCCACCAAGAATGTGAGCGGCACGAGGAGCAACAAGGAGACCGCTCCGACCAGCAGCGTCGGGACCACCGCCTGCCAGCGTTCGCGCGCCAGATCCTGCTCGGGCAACAGCACGACGAGCGTCTCGACCGAAGCCAGTCGCTCCGACTTCGCGATCCGCATCAGATAGGTCTGTTCGCCAAGCATGACTCGGCGTGGAGCCGTGGTCGCGTTGCCGGTCGATCCCTTCACGAGCGCACTCAACTCGGCAGGCTGAACTCCCGCGAGCGTCGTCACGGGGGCTGACCCGGCCGCTCCTCCGACCACGGCGAAGTGTGAGTTCGTCAATTGGTGCAGCTTTTCCAACACGGCGAGAGATCGCGGGAAACTCGTCTCGGACAACACCGCCGACATCTGGTCGATCCGTTTCCGCGCCTCCTGCTCGTGCCGCTGTGAAGTCCACGCCACGGCAAACAGCGCGTTCACGACGACCGCCGCCACCGTGAGGCCGCTGACGGGCATCAGGATTTGCAGCCACAAGGGCCATCGCCAGCGTGTTGATTGCGTCACGGTCAGATTCTTGAAGTGGGATCAGCGCCGTCGAATCACGACACGACGGACTCCGCCAAGGTAGCCCCGCCACGCTGCGTCCGGAAGCCCGTCAGCTTGAGGCATCAAGGCCAACGTCTGTTTGAAACTGACTGGACTTAGGGTGGGACAAGCTCGGTTCGAACGCCGGCCCATCAGCAAGAAACATCGAGAATTCATGGTGGTCCGGCGCGGCGAAACGCCTCTGGACCCACCCTCCTACTTTGAAATTGGGAAGAGTCGTGCTTGAGGCAACGCCGCCACCCTGCAATGGATTCAGTGCGAGCGGTACACTCTCGCACGCCACTCACACCGGCTTACCACTCAGGAGTTAGACATGTCGTCACCCAACCGAATCGACCGCCGCCACTTCGCTGCTCAGTTGGCTGTGAGAGCGAGTGTTCTCACAGCCGCGATGGCGCCCCTCGCAGCGACCAGCGCAGCCGAAAACAAGCCGGTCGCGGACAAGAACGAGAAGGGTGACAAGCCAGCCGAGAAAAAGCCCGACGAAGCAACAGCCCCGCCCGAGCTGCCGTCTGCCGAAGTGATACTGCTTACCTATCTGACTCGTCGTCACCCGAGCGACCACTACGACGAAGCCGCCTTTCAGGGAATCTTCCGCGACATCCGAGGCGACATTGCACGCGGCAAACAACTCGGCGAGTTCCCGCTCAAGAACTCGGACGAACCGGCGTTTGTGTTTGCTGCTTACCGAAAGACAGAGGAGTCGGGAGCCAGAAGTCAGGAGTCAGAATGAACGAGCCCTTTGCATTTGCCTTCGCCACGATCCGTGAACTCGGCGCGAAGTTGCGTGCGAGGGAAGTGACCTCGGTCCAACTGACCGAGTTCTTCTTGAGCCGCCTCGAAAAATTCGGCCCCGTCTACAATGCCGTCGTGCGAGTGACTCGCGATCTCGCGTTGGCTCAAGCAAAACAGTCCGATGAGGAACTGAAGGCAGGAAAGGATCGAGGCCCGCTGCATGGCATTCCGTTCGGCGTGAAAGACCTGCTCGCCACAAAGGGCATTCCAACCTCGTGGGGAGCCGCACCGCTGAAGGATCAGATGTTTGACGAGGACGCGACTGTTGTCGTGCTGCTGCGCGAGGCAGGTGCTGTCCTGTGTGCCAAGCTGGCAATGGTCGAGCTGGCGGGTGGCTTTGGTTACAAGCAAGCCAACGCCAGTTTCACCGGTCCCGGCTTGAATGCGTGGGACAAGACGTGCTGGTCAGGCGGATCGTCGTCGGGGCCGGGATCGGCGGTCGGCGCGGGGCTGGTCCCGTTTGCCATCGGCTCTGAAACGTGGGGGTCGATCATGACTCCCGCCGGCTACAACGGGCTGTCTGGCATGAGACCGACCTATGGTAGAGTCAGTCGCCACGGCGCGATGGCCCTCAGTTGGACGATGGACAAGCTCGGCCCGATGTGCCGCACAGCCGATGATTGTGGCCTCGTTCTCAACGCCATCGCCGGGCCGGACCCGCTCGACCCGTCGAGCATTCCCCGCGAATGGACGTACGAACGTGAGTCGCCGAGCAAACCACGTCGATTCCGATTCGCGACTCTCGAAGTCGACTTCGCCCGAGTTGCTCCGGAAATCCGCGCGAACTACGAAGCATCGCTGGAAGCTCTCAAGCAGATTGGATCGTTTGAGGAGATCAAGCTGCCCGAGTTTCCCTACGGTACGGTCGCGTCCACGATCATCTCGTGCGAGATGTCAGCGGCGTTCGAGGGCTTCATGACCAGCGGCGATGTGTGGGAGCTGACCGCTCCCGAAGACCGCTTCGGCGGGTTTTCGAACCTCGTCATCCCGGCCAAGGACTACATCAACGCGCTGCGCATTCGAGGCAAGATTCAACGGGCGATGGACGAACTGCTCTCCCGCTTCGACGCCGTCGTCACGCCGACGCTGAACACCGAATCCGGCCCTATCACCCAGAAGTTCGCCGAGTGGTCCCAAGGCTTCACGAGCACCGAACTCAGCGGCGCCTCGAACGCCATCGGCCTGCCCGGCATCACGGTCCCCAACGGCTTCGGCGCGCGGGGCCTGCCCACCGGCCTCGAATTCACCGGCCGAGCCGACAATGAAAACACCATCCTCGCCGCCGCGAGGGCCTACCAACAACGCACCGACTGGCACACGAAGACGCCGAAGGTGGAATGATTCGTTTGACGGGGAGACAACCATGAACCAACGAGGGCTGACTCGGATTGAATTATCAGTTGTGTTGGCTGTGCTTACAGTGATGGCCGTGTTGCTGCTGCCCGCCATTCAACGGGCACGCGAGTCCGCGCGGCGATCGCAGTGTAAGGACCATCTCAAACAGATCGGTTTGGCTCTTTACAACTACCACGACACGTTCATCACGAGATTTCCGCCGGGATACGTGATGAGCGTGGATGGCGTTTATCACGGCTGGAGTTGGGAGGTGATGATGCAACCCTACATGGATGCGTCACCGTTCTATAACGGCGTTGCCCAGGCAATCCCGAACGGATTGCAATCGCTGCCGACTCAGCCTCAATTGAGCGAGGTCCATTCGAGTCTTATCTGTCCCGTACAATCGGTCCTTCCCATGTGGAACATACCATCGTCTGCACGAGTCCCGTCGTGGATGGTGTCGTCACGCCGGGGACATTCGATTGGAAGAACCTCTTCTGATGTTCAAGCTACTTCGGCAACGCGGGCTATTTTCAGGACGCGGTTGGAGGTCTGAAGCCGGACGCTAGCGGTGAGCCTCCCGCGACCGAGCCGTTCGTCAACGCGGGTAGCCTCGGGGACTCGGGCAGCAAGTTCTCGACACCTCATCGCTACCTCGCCAGAAGAACTTCCGAGGTGTCTTCGGGCAGAACAGCAAGGTCGGCTACCGCGAGATGATTGATGGAACCTCGAACATCTTCATGGTTGGCGAGCGTTACACGCCCACTCATTCAAACGCAGGTTCCATCGGGCGCGGCATCTTGATCGGAGTCCCCGACTGCCGGCGGACTGGCGATGGCCTTCGGCGACACCAGCATCAAGCTCAACGCAGGCACTCGCCAGTGGGCCGAGACCACCGGGTTTGGCCGTTCGCACTCCGGTGACGCACACTTTCTGATGGCCGATGGCACGGTTCGCTTCGTCACCAACGGCATCGACATCCAACTCTATCGCGAGCTGTCGATCATCGATGACATGAAATTTGATATCGATGATCAATGACATGGAAATCGAACGGAGTCGGATGACAATGACAAGCTCTCTCAAAACGAGTGATCCGCGGCCTGCTCCTCACGGACGAGGCTCTGCGATCGAGCCGCCGAATCGGTTTTTGAAGGCTCACGCCGTTCGTGACTACGCGGATTTTGAGAACGATCCCGAATTCCTCGCGGAGTTGCGGCGGGTGCCGACCGAGTTTCTGGATGATGCGCCGCAGAGTATCGTCAGCGAAAATGACAGCCCCGACGTGCCGTTCCGGTACAGCGTCAATCCGTACCGGGGCTGCGAGCGGATCAGCCTCTAGGCCGTTGGTGATGACGGCACGAGCAGCATGGTCGAGAACCGTGGCACTCAACGTTGCTGTGACATATATGCGTCAACCTCGACGCCGTGAAGGAGATTATCGTGAGTCAATTGGTCCCGCCCCGATTCCTGTTTCGGTGGTCGTTCTCTGTTCGGCGGCTCGAACGTCGCCTGCATCACGCGGGGAGACTACTTGGGTTGTCCGAAGAGTTCCGGGTCCCGTCATTGGGGGAACTCGACAACTCCGCCAGCTTCGCGGACGTCCGAATGGCTTGGTCTGACGAGGGAATTGGGCTGAGCATCGAGGTTTCAGGGCGTTCTCGTCCGCCAAAGTGCCTTGTCGAGCAACCGACGACGTCCGACGGATTGCACGTCTGGCTCGACACGCGAAATACTCAGACGGTCCATCGTGCCACGAAGTTTTGTCAGCAGTTTAGTCTGCTTCCAATAGGCGGCGGCTCCAACGGCTGCGAACCGCTCGCTATTGCAATTCCTATGGCACGAGCGAGGGACGAGGCGGCGTTGCCTGAGGCTTCGCTGATTGAGTTGCAATCCAGCGTGCGAAATGAGGGCTATTGGCTCGATGTGTGGTTGCCGAAAGAGGTTTTGTTCGGATACGAGCCGTCGTCGCATTCGAGTCTTGGGTTTCATTTTGCCGTCCGCGACAGTCAGCTCGGCGAGCAAACACTCGCCGTAAGCAGCGAATTCCCCTACGCCTCCGATCCCAGCCTGTGGCAGACGATTGTGCTGAGTACGGATTAGCGAAATTGGCTTGCCGGGCGTGGGCGGGGTAGGGCAGTGAATGCAGCCACCAACTGGACTTGTCGCTCCCCCCGAAGACTTCTGAATGGAATGACCTCGGAGCATAGACGGTTACGGGCAAGCCAAACGGCATTCAACGAGGTGGAGTCACTTTACTGACTCTTCGTGTCCCTGCTCCGGTTAGATTCTCTTTCGGAATTTTGAGATGCCTTGGGGCAAAGCGAACGTGACTCGGGGTTGGTTTGCGTGCGTGTCGATAGTCTGAATTGAACCTGCTTAAATCGCTCAAATTCGACTCGATAATCGATGCCAACGGTGGCTGGCATCGACGATTCATTGACACATGGGTTGCTACCATTGCGAAAGCGGCATCATGTGACAGGCTATTGATTTGTGGCCACCGATTTGAGGCTACGCGCGACTCTAAAAAAACACACGTCAGTGGCTTGACCATCGCGTAGTCGGCGTTTAAAGTCCCCCTCCCGCAACACGGCCGTCCGACGCACGAGAGTGTGGTTCAAATAGCTTGGTGTGCGTTGATCTTTGACAATTCGGCAACAACGTAATCTTCAAATTGCATTGGCGGCCATGTTTTTTCATGGCCGTCAGGAGACTGCAAGGTTTAGGTTCGCGTCAGCGAGCCGCAAATCATTGTGGTCAAGTTACAAAGGGCGTGTGGTGGATGTCTCGGCGACAAGAGGCGATGAAGGGCGTGATAGGCTGCGAAAAGCTTGGGGGAGTTGTCAAATAAGCGTTGATCCCAAGGTCCCTGAA
>CAMAYU010000164.1 GCA_945862235.1 Schlesneria paludicola DSM 18645 | reverse complement strand
CGTACGCTGCGAACCAAGAACGGGCGTGCGACCTACAAGAAACGAAAGGGACAAGTCGAGCCAGTGTTCGGTCAGATCAAGCAAGCCGGCGGTTTCCGCCAATTCGCCCTGCGAGGCATCGCCAAGATGCAAGCCGAATGGCAACTCGTCTGCCTGACCCACAACCTGCTCAAGCTCTGGCGAGCCGCTCCGGCCTGACGGGCCACCGCACCCCACCAAACGGGCCACCGCCTCGCCCAAACGCCAATCAACACCCGCCTGCCTCAGTTACAGCGACAGGCTCCTAGATCCGCTGACGGACCATCGACAGGTTCGAGTGCAGGACTTCACCCCCGCGTGCGTCGCTCAATGCCGCCGCAAACCGCGCGGTCCATCGAATCGCCTCATCAAACTGCCGGATCGGCAACAGCCCCCGCCTCGCCCGTTAACTGCGCCTGAGAAACCTCGACTTCGATCGGCCGCTCCGCCGAGAAATCGAGAACAAACGGCAACACACCCTGTAAACTCATCTCCGGCCTCCCTGCAGCGTTGAAGTGCTGATGTCACAAAGCCTTCTACGCTCAACGGGGCCGTCTCATTGGTGCCGCATGGATAATGCGGGCTAAGCGCTGCATTGTCTCAGTCATGAATCGCTCGCTGATGGGCGACGTCGGCTCACCGAGGATCGAAAAAGTTAGCTCACGCAAGAATCGCTGATTTCCCGACAACCGGGATTCATTGCTGATGCCGTGACCGACTATCTCCGCATCGCGCTTGTGCAGGACGACTCACATTAGTGGGAAGATCTGCTTGCCGCACCCACCGCGATTAAAGCCTGTCGGACATGTTCGTCCGAGGCGAATTGTGCCGAGAAGATTTGTCGGATGATCCCTACTTGATCAATGACGTAAGTGACCCGCCCCGGAAAGAGCCCGAGCGTCTTCGGAACCGCAAATGCCTTGCGCAACGAGCCGTCCGCGTCGCTGATCAAGGGGAACGACAGCTTGTGCTGCCGCGCGAACGTGCGGTGACTTTCCTCGGTATCACTGCTCACGCCGATCACGTCCGCTCCGGCATCGATGAATTGATCGTACGAGTCGCGAAAGGCACAGACTTCCTGTGTGCAAATCGGCGTGCCGTCTCTGGGGTAGAAGAACAGCACCAATGCACGCTTCCCCAAAAAGTCAGCCAGTCGGATCGTGTTGCCGTCATGCGTGATCGCAGAAAAGTCCGGTGCGTGGTCGCCCACTTCAAATCTTGCCATGTTTATTCTCCCAGAATTGAAGTAGCCGGTAGGCCTCCGCGCAACGATGACCATGCCATCCACAGCACCAAGCCCCCGTGCAGGCTCCAGGCGGCCGTCCGCAACCAATTGGTCGAGACGAGACGCTGATGAACAACCGGGTCGAAGGCTTTAGACAATATCTCGTGACAGGGAACCTGGATGACGGCTGTGGACAACCAACTGACACCCAACAGTGCTAATCCTGCCCAGAGGGACCACTGGGCGACACTCGTCGGGCGGAACCAAATCAGAAGCACTGCCGTTGCCCCCTCGATCAGCATCGGTGGCGCGACCACCCAAGTGGTGAGAGCCGTGTGGCGTTGTTCGTAATATGGAAATTCCAGATTTCCGACGCTGGCAAATAGCGGGTAGTGAACGAC
This sequence comes from Schlesneria paludicola DSM 18645, assembly GCA_945862235.1. GTDB lineage: Bacteria > Planctomycetota > Planctomycetia > Planctomycetales > Planctomycetaceae > Schlesneria > Schlesneria paludicola_A. The sequence goes on along the minus strand of CAMAYU010000164.1, from coordinate 12,527 downwards.
CTGCACAAACCAAATCAGCCCTACCATGTACATTGATGAACCGAGGTGGGCCAGGAACAAGAGCCGGATGATTGGGTCGTTCATATAAGATCCTTCAACACGGCTTCGGCAGCTCGACGTCCCGAGACCATCGCGCCTTGGATAGAAGCGTTGTCCCTGTGATCGCCGCAGACGTAGATTCCGGACCGCCAGCGAACGGAGCGTTCTGGGGCGTTTAATGCGGGCGGCGTCTGAGTGGGGAGAGCGTAAGGAATGGAATACGTTCGTAAATGGCGCCAGTCTTGGACTGCGGTGCCGAACCACTCGCCGAGTTGCACTCGCACCTCATCCAAAAGGCGATCAGGATCGTTCCCCGTGCCCAAGGCAGTCACCGAGACGAGGCTCTTGTCACCCGGGCCATAGGAAGGTGCGGCGACAGTGGGGACACAGAGATTGTTGATCGGGCCGCGACCATCGCCGTTCAAGACGAGCAACGGTTGGGCAATGGGGGGACGTGGTGCCGCAAAGTAAAGGCATGTTGTGCCTTGTCCCGCCGAGGAAATGTTGTCATCCAGCAACTCCGCAGCCGTGCGGCCTTCGACCGCCACCACTATGGTCTTGGCGCTGAGTTCTTCGCCTGTGGCGAGTGTCACCGCACCAGGCCCAACTCGCACCACCCGAGTTCCCAGCCGAATGCTGCCGGGCGGCAACGAGGCCGCCAACTGTCGGGGGATGGCTTCCATCCCCTCTGAGGGCAGACAAGCACTTCCAAGCGAGAACATGCGAAACACGAAATTCAGCATGCGGCTGGAAGTAAGCAACTCGGAGTCGAGAAAGATACCGCCCAGAAACGGCCGAAAAAAACGCTCGATCATCGACGGCGAGAAACCCGCATCCTGAAGCATTTGGAGGGATGTGGTTTCGGGGTCGCGAAAACGGTCCTCAATGGTGCCCCGCAACGATCGTGAGCGAAAACGGGCGACGCGCAACTTGTCAGCGAGGGAGCCGATCGGAGACCGCAACGAACGGAGGGCGGCAAACGGTCGTCGCCAAGGGTCGGTCAGTTCGTGAAACCGGCCACCGTAACGAACCAGAGCACCCGGCAGGAATGGCTTCAGATCCAACGCTTCGTAATCAAGGATCGACTTTGCTTCCGGGTAACTCGTCAAGAAGACTTGAAAGCCTCGGTCCAGTCGAAACCCGTCCACAGCGTCAGTCCGGATTCGGCCCCCGACACCGTCGGCAGCCTCCAGTACCAGGCAGCGGATGCTCTGTTGCTGCAATTTGCGAGCACAGCACAACCCGGACAGTCCCGCCCCCACGATCAAAACATCAGGATTCATTCGGCGTTTTCACCTCTAGCTGAAGGCGTCTCGGTCGCTGGCATTGCTGAGAGCGATCCCGTTGTGCAGGCGTGTTGAGGCCAGAAGGATTAAGGACGCGAAGCATGGCGCATCGTCTGATTGCTGCGGTATCTTGGTGTTATTGAGTTCTGACAACGCGGAATCCTGCACCGCAGTTCCGTCCGTCCGGCTCGGTGTGGTCGCGCTCAGCGGAGCGGGCTCCGATTGGCCTGAAGACCCAGGTACCGCCACGAACGACACGGTCCGTACCGGAATCCGGTCCGCTCGGATCGCTTGCGGGGGACGCGCCATAGTAATTATCCGCGTACCAATCCGAGCACCACTGAAAGGCATTTCCGTGCATGTCGTACAGCCCGAAAGCATTGGGCTTTGCCTTTCCCACCGGCGCCGTGAACGCATAGTTGTCACTGTGATAGATCATGTATTTCCAGTCCGGGATTCTCGCCTTGACCGTCGCGTCGACTATGTTGCTGATCTTGTCCAGCGTCTGTGGATCATCGCCACTAGGGTAACGCGTGGTCGTCCCGGCACGGCAGGCGTATTCCCACTCCGCCTCCGTGGGTAAGCGGTAGGTCTGGCCTTCTTTCTCGTTGAGCCACTTGCAGAAGGCCACCGCATCGTTCCAAGTCACGTTGACCACGGGGTGCTCGTCGGTCTGCTCGAAACCCGTATTTCGCCAGGAATACTTCTCGTCGTTGCTGAACTGCTTTTTGCCAGCGTCCCAGCCCCATGCCAATAGCTTCTTATCCCTATCCTTCTCCATCTTGTACGCTGTGGCGGCGACGAATTGCCGAAACTGACCCCGCGTGACAGGGTACACACCGAAGAAGAACGGCTTCGTGATCCGCACATCGTGCTGTGGATGCTCGTTGTTGAAAAATTTGGCTTCCAGTCCCCCCATCCCGTCCGCCGGAAAGTTCTCCCGGTAGGTCTTGTTGAAGTAGGCCGCGGTGTCCTCTGCCGACTCGCCGCTGCCCATCTTGAACTGACCTGCCGGAATGAGCACCAGCCCCATCTTCACCCCTCCGCCCAAGTCTGCCGCGAGGTTTTTCGGCGGTTCTTGCTCCGCACTAAAAACAGTCCCCTCCATTGTGAAAAGTACGAGGCATACGACCGCGAAGTGACTCAAAACGCCCCCCCATAAGTGGATACTGGCCCAGCGATCAAACACAACGCCTCTGGAATTATGGCGAACTCCGATCCCCAGCAAGGCTCCCTGGGACAGCCCTTAAAACGGGAGTGCTCGCTGATAACGGACTCGACCATTCCCCAGACTCGATCAAGCTCCGTGTCTTCTGATGGCGGTAGGCAAACATGGCTTCCAGCTTGCGGCGAATAAGCCAGCCGCCGAGCCACTGCCCAATGACTCCCAAGGGAACAGCATATTCGACCTCGTCACTCAAGAGGGTTCCGCCCTGACCATCGTCGAGAAAACGGTGGCGATGATACCAATAGGCGAACGGTCCTGATTCCTGGCGATCCGCGAACAGGCGCGGCGGATCGTACTCCGTGTGAATGGCGATCCATTGAATCGGAATGACTCCGAGACGCCCGCGCAGGACCACCCGGCTGCCGGGCTGAAGGGATCCGGCAGACTCGACCAGCTTCATGTTCTCCCACGGTGGGATGAGCTGCTGCAAAGCATCCGGGCTTTCGTGAAAACTAAAGACAACGTCCGGTGAAGCCTTGATTGAGGTCTGTTTGACGTACTGCTGTCTCGAAGTCACCTTCGATTGCTGGTCCGATCTCCGGTTCATCGCCGCATCCCGCAGAATCAAGGCGAATGGAATCCACCACAGCAGATCGTTGGTCAGGATCGTCAGTCCGAAAAGGGGAGGAAACGTCCCACGCAGCAGTGCCACCAGAAACCCGATCGGGCCGAAGACTTTGCCCAGCAGCCCGACTAGTACGATCGGCCAATGCGTTCGCGAGTCACCAGCTGCGATGAGATAGCCGATACCGTACACGCCAACGATCATTCCTACGCACTGCCAGATTTCCGGATAATTTAGCCGATCGATGCCAGAGATATCGAACAGGAAGTGGGGAAACGCGATCGTCGTTGCACCCCACAACAGGTTGTAGATGCCTGCAGCCCAAAGCCATCGGCTGGCCCAAACAGGTGCTTCAGTACGTCCCGTAATAGCGTTCATAGGATGCTCCGAAAGTTAACGTGTGCGAAGCTGCAGAATTTCCTCGGCTTGCCGGCTCACCTCGCGAAATCGAGCCGCATTTGCAGTCAGTTTGATGTCCTCGTCGTAGGTCGGAATCATCGCCTTCATGCGGGTGTGGCCCTCGCGATTGGCCAACAGTTGCGGGAAGCACTTCTTGATGACTTCGAGCATGATGTTGACTGAGACCGATGCGCCTGGAGACGCGCCGAGAAGTGCAGAAATACTGCGGTTTTCGTCCGTGATGACCTCGGTGCCGTAATGGACAATGCCCGCTTGGCCGTCGGTTTTTTTGATCGCCTGCACGCGGATGCCGGCGTCGATCAGCTTCCAGTCCGCTCCCTGCGCGGCGGGATAAAAGACATGCAGCACCTTCAAGCGATCGGCCATACTCTGCGTCCCTTGCTGAATGAGATAGCGGACGAGATCCAAGTTATGGATTCCGATCTTCAGGAGCGTGACAAGATTGTCTGGTCGAACGGAGAAAGGCAGATCGGTGACGCTCCCTTTCTTGTGGAGAAACTTCGTCGTCCACGCGGCAAAGGGGCCAAAGAGCAGTCTCTTTTTTCCATCGAGCATCCGCGTGTCGAGGTGCGGTACAGCCATCGTTGGTGCGGCATCGAGCGCCTGCCCATAGACCTTCGCCTGATGTTTCTCGACGACCTCGGGATTGTTGCAGACCAACCACTGGCCACCGATCGGGAAGCCGCCGAGTCCCTTGGCTTCAGGAATTCCAGACATTTGCAGCAAGGGCAGACTGCCTCCACCCGCACCAACGAAAACGAATTTGGCTCGGTTTGTGCGGACTTCGTTCGTCGCCAAATGCTTGGCACTCACTTCCCATCCGGCATTTGTTTTTCGCAAACCGACCACGCGATGCCCCGAGGCGATGCCGCAACTTTCTTGCTGACCAAGCCAGTGCAGGAGCTGGCGCGAGATCGCGCCGAAATTCACATCCGTGCCGCCATTCATCATCGTCGCAGCGATGGGCACGTCGCCGCGGCCTTCGAGCAAAAGTGGAGCCCAGCTCGCGATCGCGGCGCGGTCGGTGGAATACTCCATTCCGTCAAAGAAATGATGTGCTGACATCGCGGCATGCCGGGCTCTCAGAAAGTCGATCTGTTCTTTGCCATGCAAAAAACTCAGGTGCGGGATGGCGTTAATAAACTCCTTGGGGTTATCCACCATGCCGGTAGACACGGCGTAGCTCCAAAACTGCTTCGAGTGCTCAAACTGTTCGAAAATCTCAAACGCTTTACCGACGTTCACCGATCCGTCGGTTTCCCGTTTCGGCGTGTAGCTCAGCTCGCAAATGCCGGCGTGCCCGGTCCCCGCGTTGTTCCAACCGTCTGAGCTTTCCTGAGCCAGACCGTCAGTGACTTCATAGAGCTGGATGGAAAGTCGCGGCTCCAAGCACTTCAGCATTGCGGCGAGATTAGCGGACATCACTCCGCTGCCGATCAGGATCACATCTGGGTTTACGATGTGAGTCGCAGAAGTCAGAGATTGTAAATCGAGAGACATCAGCGGAACCTCAAGCTTTGCGTCGCAGAAGTCGTGAGACATCGAATTTAAGCCAACCCAAACACTTAAGTCTCATGCCTTCGGCAAAAAGCCAACAACGGTCGCGGAGGGCCACACGATAGTCATTGTTCCCCAAGCGAGGTTGTAGGTACCTGCAGCCCAGAGCGATCGACTCGCCCAAAGTGGCGATCGTGTTCGGTTTGAAGAGAGACTCGTGCCACACTCCTTGGTTTCGATCATAGCGGAGCTCCTAAGGCGTGTTTCTCCGGCCCTGTCGCATTGGCCTCCACGTCGTCCGGCGGTGTGAGATCACGATCGGAACCTTCAGATGCGCGGGCCACGTTCCGCAGCATTCCGGCAAACACGAATTGATGGAGCGGATAGATTCCGTACCAATAGAGCAGCCCGGCCAAACCCAAGGGATCGAAAATTGCGGTCTGGCGAATCGTACTCCCGTGTTCGCAGGGAATGACCTCAAATTCCAGCCAAGCCCGCCCCGGCAATTTCATTTCTGCCTGCAGCCGCAGTCGGTGATTCGGCTCGAAAACTTCAACACGCCAAAAGTCGAGTGCATCACCCACGTGCAACTTGTCTGGATCCCGCCGGCTGCGGCGGATCCCCACTCCGCCGATGAGCAAGTCGAGAAATCCACGGAGCGACCACAGCCAGTTCCCGTAGTACCAGCCGGTCCGACCGCCAATGCGGCGAATCGGCGCGAACGCTAGCTCGGGCGGAACAGCCACCGTAACAGTGCGAGAATCCACGAGCCGCGAACCATATCGGGCACCTCCCCATGATGGGGATTTACCGGCCGATGACATCGCATCCGACCAACGGGTTTCAGCAAATTCGCGATCTTCGTTCACCAGTGCCCGAGTGATGGCATCGCTCACGGGACGGGGGCGAACGGCGAAGACGGATTCCGCCAGGTTGTTCGACACGAGAGTTGGATTCCGCAGACTTTCAACCAGTTTCCGACCGACCCGAGCGTACAGTGGCGTGACGAGTCCCAACCAGAGGCTGGACAAATAAGGTGTTAATAGGGGCACGGGAATCATCCATCGCGTCAACCCGCGCTGCCGCGCGTACTCGTACATGATCTCTCCATACGAGACTTGGTCGGGACCGCCAACTTCGTAAACTTGAGAAGCGCAGGCCGGGAGATCCAGAGCGGCGAGAAGATACGCCAGTAGGTCTTCGATGGCGATCGGCTGCGCTTTCACATGCACCCAGCGCGGGCAGATCATGATCGGCAGTCGTTCGACCAGCGCACGGATCATCTCAAAAGACAGACTTCCGGAACCGATCACGATCGAGGCGCGAAACTCGATTACTTGAGAGTGGTGAGCCCTCAAAACGTCTCCGGTCTCTTGGCGACTGCGGAGATGCTTCGACAGTTTTTCGTCGGGGTTTCCAAGTCCCCCGAGGTAGACCAAACGACGGACGCCCGCGTTCGTCGCGGCTTTCGCGAAATTTTCCGCCGCAATCCGATCCTGCGATTCAAAATCCCGGTTGTCGCCCATCGAATGTACGAAGTAGTAGGCGGTCTCAACCCCCTCGAAAGCGGACGTCAGAGATTGGAGATCGAAGACATCCCCTTGGACGACTTCGGTGGTGGCCGTGACTCGATCCCGTATTGCCTCGGGCCGCCGGGTCATGCACCGAACGAGGTTGCCGTGTTGTTGAAGGAGCGACAAGAGCCGCCCCCCCACATAGCCTGTCGCTCCGGTCAATAAGATCAGCCCCGACATCTTGGAATCCCATTTGCTTTACACAGGTGATCTCACCGGACCAACTACGACATCATTCAACGGGAAGCACCATCCGAACCAAGAATGACGGATTCGGATGCACTTCCACTCGTCCCAACCACCTTATCCGAACGAACAATCGGATGTCAGATCGCACAAGAAACGCCCGCAGAGGTTGGATCATTGATCGCGAACAGCGTCGGATCGTCAGTAAAGTTCGCCAGTGTCGCACTGTGAGAACAAGGTCATGTCTCTGCGCAACCAAGCTCGCGGGCCGGCCATCGACCAGAACGTCAACTCGGCCGACCAGCCTCACTTTGGGAGTGGAGCCGTGTCCCCCGTGCGGATCTTCATCGTCCCGCTCAGGACCCATTCCGCATGCTCCGCTTTCGGACCGGTCCCGCTGGGAACTTTGACGTGCATGTCAACGAACTCATAAGCGATCACGGCGTTCTTGCCTGTCAGTTGTTCGTAGAGGCCGATTGCGAGATCGGGCCAGTTGGTCGTGTGTTCAGTCGTCATTTAGAATCTCTTAAATGTTGCAGGGTAAGAACAAGGGCAATCATCAACACAATCACAGTGGTCTCGAAGTTGGCTAGTAGCTGGTGAAGCTGTACGGCGATCTCTATTCGATCAGCTCGGGATTGGCTCAGGGGTTTGGCTCATCAGGATCGCTGATGGAAATGAGGACGATCAAGGCGGAAGCCAACACCACGCCCATCACCCCTAGGCCAACCGTAAAAATTACGATGTCATTCATCGGAGCGCCTTCCGAGTAACAGCGTGCCAAAGCTTAAGATCGAGGGGACCCAAAGGCCCACAAACGCGCCTTCCGGTTTACTGCCGGAAAACCAGAGGTAGACGGAGAAAACAAACGAGGCGCCAGCTGCAATCACAAAGCCCAGTTTGGCAATTTGAATCTTGGTCATTCAGTGTCTCCCAACGGGGAAAATAGAAATGAATCTTGAGCAACCCCCGACTGCGGTTGCGAACTCGGCACTGATGGCCTTGGATCGCAACCGTTTGGGGAGCCCTACTTGGGCAGCATTACGGTGTCGATGATGTGAATCACTCCGTTGCTGCAGACGATGTCTGTTTTGACGACATTCGCGCCGGCGACCTTCACCCCGGCAGTGGTATCAATTGCCAGGTCTTGGCCCTGCACCGATTTGGCCGACTTCAGTTTGATCACGTCGGCTGCCAAGACCTTTCCGGCAACCACATGGTATGTGAGCACGCCCTGCAGCTTCGCCTTGTTTTCTGGCTTCAGCAGATCCGCGACGGCACTTGGCGGAAGCTTGCTAAAAGCTTCATCAGTCGGGGCGAAGACCGTAAACGGCCCCACCCCTTTGAGTGTGTCCACCAGGCCGGCAGCTTGCACTGCGGCCACCAATGTCTTGAAAGCGCCCGCCGCCACAGCGGTATCAACGATGTCATTCATCTTCAGAATTCCTGTTAGGAAGTTACATCGAACGAAGCCCGTTTCACATAAAACGTGCATATCGTTCATGTTGATCAGACCGCATCGTCGGCCCCGAATTAACGGGAATTGTCAGAGACATCTGAAGATTCACGATCAGTTCGCAGATTTGCTGTCGTGACTTTGAAAGTCGTCCAGGAACATCCCCGCAGCCACTGGACACCGGAAGTGCCAATGACGCTGTTTGCTCGGGTAGAGCCATCTCGGACCGTCCACACACAGCGGCGGATGAGCTGCGGCTGTGGAGGCGGAACTGCCCTTGCATCAGAGGATGGACGCTCGGAGAACAGCTGATGGTGGCAGCGAGGACGGCTTGATTTTAGAGCGATCGCTCGGCAGTCAAATACGCCCGAGCCATGACAACCGCGCCCCACACGATGGCGACGGTGGGCAACAGGAGCAACAACCCCGCGACTGCCAACGCGGCGAAACTCGTCGCGTCGAGTTCCATCCGCGTGCGTCCGTGGAATGTTTGCCACAAGGCGTGAGCGAGAAATAGAACATGAGCCGCCACGGCCGCTCGTAACAGCGCAGCGGAGTGCGATACTCGAAACCTTTGCAGCAGCGCCGATAGCAGTGGTAGGGCCTGAATTGCGTGCAAAGCCGCACCATGTGGGTACTTCAGGACTCCCGCTCTCCCCCAGACTTCGGGTGGCCGGCCGTTCGAGAGGTTCACTTCTCCGACGATTGTGACCAGCAGGCCCAGGCCGCAGGAAACCAACAGCAGCCAGAGTCCAGCGCGGATCGCAATCGCGCGAGATTCAAACATCGGCTGGAGGTGGCGTGATCTCCAGCAGAGCCAGGCGATGCCTGCCGTGACGAGCAGGATCAATCCGAGCATCATCGACTCGATTGTCGCATCAAGGGCGGTAGCGCGGTTGAAGTGGGAGGACACTCCCCGCCACTGCTGAATCGTAATCAGTCCTACTTCCAACAGCAGGCCGCCGGACAAGAAGCTGGCCACACGCTGGTCGTAACGGCGAGGCTCGAACTGGGTCAGAACCCAGGCAATTGACCAGACCGTCACCCCGGCAGAAACTCCAAACAGACCCGGTTTCCGGAGTGACAATGGGCCAGACCAATCCGCTCCCGTGACCCACAACAATGCGAGATGAAAGAGCCCGCTGGCGATCAGTGCCGTGCCGATCAGGATCGACGGTCGAAACTTCGCCAGCAGTTTGCCCGCGAGCGCTGCCACATCCGCAAACATCGCACTGTTTCCATTGTGGTTGGTGATGTCTGAAGACTCGACGATGAGCGGCTTCTTGGCATTCCCTAGAAAGTTGTCGCTGGAGTCCATCGGATAGTTCACCTTCGTGGTAAGACGTGCCCCAATCCGCCATCGATTCCAATCACCTGACCGGTGATCCAATCGTTCTCTGCATCGAGCAGCCAACTCACCAGCGATGCCACCTGCTCGGGTTCTCCGAGGCGACCCAACGCATGCAGCTGGGCCGAGGCGGTCGCATTCGTGGCATTCTCCCAGATTCGCCGCGTCATCTCCGTGCGGATCAATCCGGGACTCACCACGTTGACACGGATGTTGTTCGGCGCATAGGTGGCCGCTGCGGAGCGGGCCAAGCCGATGACTCCAGCCTTCGCCGCCGCGATGGCTTCATGATTCTGGATTCCGATCTCCGCCGCCGCCGAGGCGAACAACACGATGGCCCCGCCTCGCTCACGCAGCAACTTGGCTCCGACGCGAACCGTCGCAAACGCCGTGAACAGGTTTGTCTCGACGACTTGGCGGAACTCGTCGTCGGTCGTGGCGTGCGCCGGCTTCAAGAGAATCGAACCGATGCAATTCACGAGAGCACGAAACCCGCCTTGATCATCAGCGACAGCTCGCAACGCCTCTTCCAACGGTAGGCAACTGGTCAGATCCACCGTCACAAACGGCTGACCGAGTTCCTCGGACAGCGACCGCAATTTTTCTTCGTTGCGTCCGACAAGCAGGACTTGCAGGCCTTGCCGGACCAGTCGGCGCGCCAGAGCGCTGCCAATCGTCCCCGTGGCACCAAGAATCGCGATCAAGCTCATGGCGTTCTAGTCCTTAATATTTTACTGCTGGCTTATGAGGGCCGACTGGATGTTTGATAGCTCGGTGAGATGAGTCGTGATCAGCAGAAGCTTACGCGAAAAACGGGGCAATGCTTGCCACAACAATTGTGCAAGCGTTGTTGCCGTGCAATTTATATCGCGAGCTGGTGATAGTCAGGATCCGGAGTTCAAAGCCGATCGACGATTCGTCACCGACATGCGGTCGGACACGAGTCGTCCGGTCTGCGGGCAGATGTAGGAGACGTTTTGCGACGTTACCGGGGCGACGTGCGCGCCCTTGACTGATGCAGCCGGCGGCAGCATCACGCTGTCGATCACATGGATGACTCCGTTCGAGGCGTCGTTATCGGTCGCGACCAGTCCGGCACCGTTGATGGTCGTCGCACCGTTCTTCATCGCAGCGGTCAACATGCCGCCCTGAACTGTTTTAAACTCCTTCTTGCTCAGGACGTCGCCGGAGAAAACTCGACCCGGCACAACGTGGAAGGCCAGGATCGCCGCCAGCTTCGCTTTGTTCTCTGGCTTCAGCAGGCTTTCGACAGTACCGGCGGGCAGCTTCGCAAAAGCTTCGTCGGTCGGAGCGAACACGGTCAGCGGGTTGTCGCCAGCCAACACTTCGACCAACCCGGCTGCTTTCGCAGCCGCGAGCAACATCTTGAACCTCCCCGCCTTGGCAGCAGTCACCGGAATGTTGTCACCAGATGGCAGCAGCACTTGGTCGATGACGTGAATGATCCCGTTCGAGCAATGAATGTCGGCCGTCGCCACGGTCGCTTGATCGACGCCAACATTTCCCTGTTCGACCTTGATGTTGACACGCTGACCGTTCACTGTAACGGCCGCATCCAGCTTGATGACTTGAGCCGCTGCCACTTTGCCGGTCACGACGTGATACGTCAGCACCGAAACGAGCTGAGCCTTGTTCTCTGGCTTTAGCAATGCCTCAACCGTTCCGGCGGGGAGCTTGGCGAATGCTTCGTCGGTGGGAGCAAACACCGTGAACGGACCTTTGCCTTGCAGCGTCTCGACCAATCCACCGGCTTTCAAAGCCGCCGTCAACGTCTTGAACGAGCCGGCCTCGACCGCCGTCGTGACGATGTCCTTCTCGGTTGCATACGCATTCGAGATCGGTTCTTGGGCAACACCCATCGCAGCCATCGCAGCGACACTCAGGAAAAACCTTCGATTCAACATGATAGTCTCTCCGTGCTGGTTTTTTTGACCTGCCAATGCCAACCGACTCTCGATTGATCACTCAGCACATCGTTCATTTCGCTCACACCAGCTTGGCCGGAAAGACTCCGAATGATTAACTCAAAATATTTCCTGATTCCGATTTTCGTGTCGGATTCGGCGAATCCGCTTCAATTTGGCTCCTGAGCGGGGAAGGATCGCGACGATCCGGACGCTGTCCGCCGTTGAGTAGCCATCTCGTGAGCGCTGACTTCATCCAAACCCATCTCACGAGCGATCTGCCGATTCGACAAATTCAAACCCATGAAGTACAGGCACAACAACCAGACTCGTAACGGCTGGTGATGGCCTGCAAAAACCGTATCGGTGAGATCATGACAATTCCAAACGCAGCCGCCACACAAGTAACGCTCACGATCCGGTTGCGTCACATTCATCCCCCGCTGCGACACTCGCCGCGACTCGCAATGAGGGCAACTCGCCCCCCCGGCCAACGCAGCTTCCGAACCATCGCAAAGCACTTCGCATCATCAATCAGCGGCAAAAGAGCAAGTCCCGTCCCTAGCACCCCGATCCAAATCCTCACGACGTTTCACACCGTTCCCAGCCGTATGTCATCCAGACGATTTAACCCCTTTTCACCGACTCGAGCAGACCTCACTGAAGCACAGGATGAGTCCTCAAGTTAATCGTCGTGAATGTTGGACGGTTAACTGTGAGAAAGTCGGGGCGCGTTCTCTACTTCCGAGACCGGCGTCACAATGCGGGGCGTGGAATCTTCGGAACGCACAGGTTAGAGAACACGCTCTCTCGATAGGGCGTTCCGAAGTCTTCGACCATTCTTCTTTGCAAAATCGGACGTATTAAACTCACAGCCTCGAATCCACATCGAGAACGGACGCTGGGTTTAATGGTCACTCACTTGGAAACACGGAGATTTTATGTCGGCAAGAAACGGGAAGCCTACGAACCTTCAGGAACTTCGCGCAAGCGGCTGGGTTTC
>CAMAYU010000163.1 GCA_945862235.1 Schlesneria paludicola DSM 18645 | reverse complement strand
CTGTACGGCATCGCCAATCCGCAGAACATCGAGAAGGTCGTCACGTTGGCGCACGAAGAACTCGCGCTGTTGCTCAAGGACGGGATCACCGATCAGGAGTTGACCGAGTCTCAACAAGGCTGGCTCCAAGGTGAACAACAGAAGCGCGGCGACGACGGTCAGTTGGCCGCGCTCCTCGCGAACGCCCTCTATGCCGGACGGACGCTCGAGTTCAATGCGAAGCTGGAAATCGCCGTCTCCAAGTTGACGAAGGATCAAATCCTCAAGGCCATCAACAAACACATCGACCCGAAGAAACTGGTCAACGGTGTGGCGGGTGACTTGGCGAAGTAGGACGTGGCCAGCATTCGGAAATCGGTCGAAGCAAGACGTGCTAGAAGTGGCGGACTTGCTCGTCGTGATGGGAGACTCGACAGCCGTCGGTGAGCTGCGGATCATGCTGCCGACGTTGTCGGGCCGGTGAGTGAAATTCAAGTCGAGGATCAAAGAGGTGGCCATGAGTACTGCCAAATTGGACCAATTGGAGGCGGAGCTGGACTCGCTTCCGCTCGAAGAACAATGGTCCGTCTTCGAGCGATTGGGACGACGCCTCCGCAGTACGTCATCGGGTGAGTCCGCATCTTTCGCCTTGCAAATGGCCGAAATGGCGAGCGACCCGGATATCCAGCGTGAGATACGTGAGATCGATGCCGAATTCGCGCACACACTTCGCGATGGTCTGCGGGGGCCCGAGTGATGTCTGTCCGGCGAGGTGAGGTCTATTTCGCAAATCTCGATCCTGTTCGAGGTCGCGAGCAGTCCGGTCTCCGCCCCGTCGTCGTTCTGTCGGTGAACGAGATCAACCGAATGCCATTGGTCGTCACGGTTGTGGTGGGAACGAAAGGAGCCAATGTCGCTCGCGATTTTGACACCAACGTGCGTGTCTCGCCCGCCGAATCAGGGTTGCCATTGGAGACGGTGTTCCTCGGGTTTCAAGTCCGGTCAATCGACAAGGACCGACTCGAGGTTCGTCCTGCGGGATGTCTGAGCGAGGAGACGCTCGCGCGCGTTGAGGACGCCGTCCGCAAGTGTCTGGGTTTGTAGGTTCTTCCAGATGTGCGAGCAGTTGTTTTAGCAGAGTCCGGGAACGGTCCGAGTACTGAACGCACTTTGCGCCATTTTTGAGAGTCAAAATGAGTGCGTGGAATTTGAAGCTTCATTACGGCTTGCGAGCTGGCAGCCGTCTGCCCGGTTTGATTCGAGAGACGGATGCTGTCCGGCCGATCGAGTATGCCGTTTGGATCACGATGGGAGTCGCGGCGGCATGTGCGTCGGCGTTGCCGGACTGGAAGCTCGGCATTCCCGGACATGCGATTGTGCGATCCGTGTTTCCCTTGGCGATGGGCCTCGCGCTGGCACCGCGTCACGGCGCGGGATGTGTGATGAGCGGTGTGGGATCGCTGACGGCGGTCCTGCTCGGTTCCATGCAGCTTGCCGACACACGTTCGGGAATGGGGGCGATCACGAGTCTCGCGCTGACGGGACCATTGCTCGACGTGGCACTGAGGAGCGCGAAGCCCGGCTGGGGTTTGTACGTCCGCATCATGTCGGCGGGACTGGCAACGAATTTGATCGCGCTCACCGTGAAAGCGGCTGAAAAACAACTAATGCCAGGCAGGGGAGGCCGTTCATTTGGAGCGTGGCTGACGCAGGCCGCTTGGACCTATCCGCTGTTCGGTCTGATCGCAGGAGCGATCAGCGCGGTCGTCTGGTTCCGGTTACGGGCGCGACGCGACGAGGCTGCGGAATGACGATCTTCGTCGGGATCGACGACACCGATTCGCTCGACTCGCGCGGGACGAACAAGCTCGCGCGGGCCATCGCCGAACAACTGTCGCCCCGCTACGAGTGTCGCATGATCGTGCGGCATCAGTTGCTGTTCGACGAACGGATTCCGTTCACAAGTCACAACGGCTCCGCCGGTCTCTGGCTGGAACCATGTGCTGCGGAGATGGCCTCGCTCGATCTCGATTCGCTCTTCGACGAACTGCGTGCGGCGATGCTGGGCGACTTCATACCCGGCAGTGATCCCGGACTGTGCCTGACAACCGAAGTGAGTGACGAACTGCTCGCGTGGGGTCGGCGTTGTCAGAGCGAGATCGTCACTCAAGCCGAAGCCCGCGCGATCGCGGAACGTGCGGGAGTCCGCTTGGTGGGCTTGGGCGGAACGAACGGAGGGATCATCGGGGCGCTCGCCGCAGTCGGTCTGACGCACTCGGGAAACGACGGCCGATTGGTGCGCTGGCAGTCTTGGCCTGATGACCTCACCGGCCCAACTCCAATCGCGGTGTTGAATGAACGGGACATCGAAGTTCGGTCGCTCGATGGACTCAGTCCCGACAGAATGCCCGACGATGGTCGAACCTCATCCCGCATCGAACGATCTGCTGGCGAGGAACTGCTTGAGGGCGTGGTCGATGTCGGTAAACACTGTCGCCCGAATCTGCGCGATCACCGGGCGGTGCTGTTCGTCACCCGGAACCTCAATCCCGAGTGTCTCGACGCGGAATGGACGGCGCTCAAATTGAAGTGACTCCCCGTCACCCTGTCGCTCCGCGACAGGAAGCGCGATCAACGAGGGACATTCCATTGCGGATTCGCCTCGGATCAACGGTTATGCCTCGCGCTGTCCTTGATGAGGCCTCTGAGCGGGGCGGCGTCAGCCCGCCCTGATTCATTGAACACGGGCTTACGCCCAAGAAACAGGTGGCTGACGCCGCACCGCTCTGAAATCCCTCGCTCTCGGCCGCGCGAGGCAAACACCGCTGATGCGTTCTCGCTTTCTGTCGCGAAGCGACAGGGCGACATCTGTGGAGACCGCTAGAGTTGTCGATCCACATGAACCTCGTGTAGCTTGTCACATGCGCGAGTCCTTCGGATCGTGCTCCCTGCCACCCCGGTTGTGAGGCTGCAGCGTCGACGGACTGTTCCGTGGGCCGCCTTTCAACCGCCGCCGATTGGCCGGGCTGTTTCAGTGAGTTTGTGCCAGCGGCGGCATCTGTTCAGCGGGGACAACGCGCACCTCGCCACGCAGTGAGAGCACAGCCATGTCCGAATCTTCGGCCACGCTCCCGTTGCAGTTCACGGGAGTCAGTTCATGCTTCGATATCACCGTCCCACGCGTCATCCGTCTTCACGCCATCGGGCATTCACGCTGATCGAGTTGCTGGTGGTCATCGCCATCATCGCGATCCTCATCGCGCTGCTGTTGCCCGCCGTCCAGCAGGCGCGCGAATCGGCGCGACGAACCGAGTGCAAGAACAACCTCAAACAGTTGGGGCTGGCGCTGCACAACTACGAATCGACGCATCGCGTCTATCCGCCGGGTGTCCTCGGTGCGACCAGCCCTAGCTCGCCGACGAATCTGCTCCACACTTGGCCCGCGATGCTGTTGCCGTATGTCGAACAAGGTGCGGTGTCCGCGCAATACAACTTTGATGTGCCGTTCGATCACGCGCTGAATGCGGCGATTGTGAAAACGAATCTGAAGGTGATGCTCTGCCCGTCGCAACCGGATCGCAATCCGGTTGCGAACTTGTGGGGACAATGTCACTACGCTGCCAACGCGGGGACCCAGCCAGGCCTGAATGACGGGGTTCTGTATCCGATGTCCGTGACTTCGCCGAGCAGCATCATGGACGGGATGTCTAACACGCTCGCGGTGAGTGAGATTGCGTTTGAGTTCGGAGGCTGGGCACGCGGCGCGATGAACCTGGGTGGAGGGGGCGGCGGCGGTGGAGGGGGCGGTGGATCGCAGGGTTACGCGCGGTCGGGACTCCGCTGGTGGCAGGCCGCAGCCACCTGTGCCAAGCCCGGCATCAACCCGCCCGTGACAACCTGCAATACGAGTTGCGAACGCAAGTTTCAGTTCTCCAGCATTCACTCAGGAGGGGCACAGATCATGATGCTCGACGGTCAGGTTCGCTGGCTGAGCGAGAACATCGACGCGAATACGCTCCGCAGCTTGATCACTCGGATGGGAAACGAAGTCGTCGGGGAGTATTGACGCGCGAACAATGCGTGCGGAGCCATCGCCTGATTCATTTTTGGGGTGCCACGGTCACGGAGCTTCGACGTGGCCGTGTGAGAACTTGAAGTCGTGTTCCAGATTTCATGGCCACGTCGAAGCTCCGTGACCGTGGCACCCAATCCCCAATTTCAACAAGGCGAGGACCCCGCTCGCCAATCAAATCAGACTCTCAACACTCACACTGGAGCAGCAACGTGGGCAGGTCAACTCGCAACTGGATTCGGATCGGAATGGTCGGGCTGCTGATGGTCTCGACCGGAATCGTATTGGCGGCTGAGCCGACATCCGTAATTCACGTCTGGTCGGGGAAGGCACCGGACGAACCGAAGGATCTCGGAGCGGAGGTGATTCAGCCACCGAAGCCTGGCGAGGAGCCACCAACCACGCGTGTGACCAACATCAGTTCGCCCACGATGTCCGTGTTCTTGCCACCAGCCGAGAAGCGGAACGGAACCTCGGTCGTAATTTGTCCCGGTGGTGGCTATCGCATCCTCGCGTGGGACAAGGAAGGGACCGAAGTGGCCGCGTGGCTGAACTCAATCGGCGTGACGGCGTTCGTGTTGAAGTACCGCACGCCGACGGCCGATCGTCAGCCGTCATGGCTCGCCCCAGCTCAGGATGCGCAGCGCGCCGTCAGCGTGGTGAGGCACCGCGCCAGCGAATGGAATCTGCCCGAGGATCGCATCGGTCTGCTCGGCTTTTCAGCGGGGGGATCGACCGCCGCACAAGCCGCGTTGAAATCCCACGCCCGGCTGTACGAAGTGACCGACGATGCTGATCGCACGTCGTGCCGTCCCGACTTCGTGGCGCTGATCTATCCCGCGTACTTGGTCGATGACAAAGGACAGCTCAAGCCGGACTTGATCGTGACGAAGGAGACGCCGCCGATGTTTCTCGCGCACGCCTTCAACGACGGCATCTCGTGCGAGAACAGCGTGCAACTGTTTCTGGCCTTGAAGAAGGCGGCAGTCCCGGCCGACCTGCACATCTATTCTGCTGGCGGTCACGGCTTCGGCCTGCGACCGAGCGATCAACCGGTCTCGTCGTGGCCGCAACGCTGTGAGGACTGGATGAAGCAACGAGGGTTGTTGCAACGTCGCGCCGTCAAGTAGCGGGCAGCATTGGGGCCTAGTTCAAGCGGAGGTAACAGCCAAGCAGAAGACCCCTGACCCTGACCCTAACCCTCTCCCCGCAAGGCCGGGGCGAGGGGACTGGAAAAGACAACCAGAACCAAAGTCGAACCGGTTGAGCCAAGCCGAAATTGTGCTTAGGAATTCACCCCGCCAGCCGTTGCGGTGCGGCTTTTTGCCGGACACGCGGTTCGCTCTTCCAGCGGCGATGGACCCAGAAGTATTGCTCGGGCGCACGGCGAATCGCCCGCTCTAGCGCGGACGTGTACTGCTGAGTGATCTCGCCGACCGGATCGTTGGTCGTTGTGAGGCGCGGGTCAATCAACGTTTCGCAGCCGATCTTGAACTTCGACCAACCGGCCTCGTCGAAGTTGTCGGACTCACGAAGCGCATAGCCAACGATGATGAGCGCGTCGTACTCCAATGCCAGCAGCGCGATCGACTTGAACGTGGACGCGGGCTTGCCGAAGAAATCGACGAACAGCCCGCGTGCTCCGGCGTCCTGATCGCACAGCAGCCCAAGGTTGCCTCCCTTGGCCAGCAATGCCGTCATATCGTCAAAGCCACCCTGCTTGAGCATCAGTCGATGACCGGTCTGCTCGCGCGCGTTGCGAAACCAATCGTGCAAGTACGGGTTGTCCATCTCTCTCGCAACAACTCCCATCGGGAAGCCCCACATTCCATACAGGGTGATCCCAATCTCCCAATTGCCGAAGTGGCCACCCAACAGCAACACGCGCCGACCGGAACAGACCGCTTCGTTGCTCTGCGTGTAATCGACGAACCGCATCGAATGGCGGTAGCTGTGCATGTGCAGCTTGCGGGGAGCCTGCACGGTCTCAACCACGGTGCGGAACAGATGAACCCACATGCCATAGACGAGCCGGTCGATCTCGGCTTCGGAGTACTGGTCGCCGAAGGCCGTGCGGATGTTGTCACGCGCCACTTTGAATCGCGTCAGTTTTCGAGGCAATCCGTAATGAACCAGGCACGCCAGATTCGTCGCCATCCGCGCGGCCATTCGTGGCGACAGGCAGTCGATCAGACAGACCACGATTTGAAACGCCAGAAACTCCAACCGATGTCGCCAGGCAAGCAGCATGATCGTCCTTCACAAACTGCTGAAACAAAGTCGCGCGACAATCCCTGTCGCAAGGTCGAGTCTCGTGCGGCGGTCAGATTGCGTCAATCGACGATTGGGACGGCAAGAGACATCTACCTCGCACGGCCATGAGTGGGATGTTCGAGGCCCTGCGAGATATAAACCATTTGCCGACTTTGCCCACGCGGTGAAACGAACGAGCCTCGCATCACCAAGGATACTGCCGCATGGAACGCCAGCTCTGGCCGGAACTCAATCTGCGGATGCGATACATCACGCTGGGCGTGCTGTTGATTCCGGTGTTGCTTGCATGGCGCATCGGGATCGTCTGGAAGCTGCTGTCGTGCGTGATGCCGCTCATGCTGACAGGGACCTACCGTGTCTCGCGCATTCGGGGCGACAAGTTTGATACGCAATTCTTTCTCGGCTTCGTGCCGCTCGCCCGAGCGAAGTGCAACCTGCCGGGAGTGGTCTACATTCACACGAAGTACCGAGCCTCACAGACCGGCTGGGGAACGTTCCTGATGTTCGGCCCGATCATGTGGGTCTTCAGTTGGATCTTCGACTATCTGATCCCGGCGTTGGGCGGCCCGTACGAGATTTGGCTGGAGACCGCCAAGGGGCGCGAGATCCTCGCTTGGAACGGCTACAACCAGCAGCACTTTGAGTCGAACGTGGAGTTGCTCCGCAATCAGACGGGAGCCGAGCTTCGATCACGGTGAGGCTCGGCGCTTCAATCACTGTCGCGAATCGTGAGTTGTCGGGTGCCACGGTCACGGAGTCTTCGACGTGGCCGTGAAAGTGGCGAGCGCGTGTCCCACCGTCACACGGCCACGTCGAAGACTCCGTGACCGTGGCACCCACAGTGTTGACAGTTATTGATATTGATGCGCCGATCTAAGGCTCGGTCACTCTGCCACTTCAAAGGCAACGGCCCGCTCAACGCGACAGACCCGCAATTGATAGCGCTCGTACCACTTCGCCCTTCCGTCTGCCTGGGCCTGCAAGTGTTCGACGTGTTGTTGCCAGCGGCGGATACTGGCTTCGCTCTCCCAGTAGGAGAGAGTGATTCCCAAACCGTCGGCTCCCCGTGCGGACTCGATCCCCAGATATCCCGGTTGATCGACCGCCAGCTCTGCCATGTGCTGTGCCGTTCGTTCGTACTCCACGTCTTCGCCGTTGGTACGAACGGATGTAAACAAGACTGCGTAGTAGGGCGGTTGAGGCGTGTTCGCGATGAGACTCATGCCCTCTTTCCAGATCATGTGCCCACTGTGAGTGAAACGAGCGGCGCGGCTTCACTTGCGCTTCAGTCTCCAAACGCGATGAGGATTTCTCACTTCGGCAGATGTGAGATGTTCAATCGCTCGTCACTCACCAACTTCCTGACCGAAGGACAGTCTCAATTGCTGGTCCTTCTGCGGCTGCTGCAGTTCCTTGAACAGCAGGCTCGGTTGAATGTCCTGGTTGTTCTGGTACTTGCTGCCGCTGCGGTACTCGCGGATCGTCCCTTCGACCGTGTGATAGAAAATCTGGCAGATCGGCAGTCCGGGATAGATGCGGATCGGGTGAACGGCAAACAGCTCCAGTGTCCAATATCCGCAGAAGCCGACATCGCCGAAACCCGCCGTCACATGGACGAATAATCCGAGTCGGCCGACCGAAGAACGGCCTTCCAGCATGGGAACGAGGTTGTGTGTTTCCGTCCGTTCGACGGTTCGTCCGAGATAGAGCTGGCCGGGTTGCAGCACCATACCCTCGGGCGGAATGATGTGCCGCCGATAGCGGTTCGGCCGACGCACATCGAGCACGATTTCCTCGTACACGATCAGTTCATCGTGCAAGCGGAGGTTGTAGCTGTTGGGGTTGAGCAACTTCTCATCGAACGGTTCGATGACGATGTTCTTGTCCAACTGCGCCTTGATTTCATCACCGGTGAGAATCATCGGATGAGTGTCTTGGCCGAAGGGAAAGTGGGTTGCGGGGGAATGGTTCCCACCTTACGGGCCGTTCGCGTGGGATGCAACCAACGCTGTTTCAACGATCGGGGTCAGCGTCTTTTTGAGTGTCGGGGTGGGACCAGCTCGCATCGAGCACCAGCCCACCATCAAGATCGCTTGAGAACAGGTCGTGGGCCGGCGCGACGAAGCGCCACTGGGTTCCACCCTACAGATGCCGCAGTCGCCAACATGGCGCTGGGCTTGTCTCAACACTCCAGCCGTGTCGCCTCGATCAGTCGCTCGCACAGCGCCGTCGCGTGGCCTTGATCGATGGCAGCGGCGGCGAGGGGAACGGCCTCTTGGATTGAGGCTGCTCGCTGAGCAGCAAACAGCGCGGCGGCGGCGTTTGCGATGAGGATGTCGCGTGCGGGACCGCGTGCTCCGGCAAAGACGCTGCGGATCAGTGCGGCACTTTCGGTGGCACTGCTCACGCGGAGTTGCGCCACGTCACATTCGGGCAGTCCCAGCAGTGCGGCCGTCCAGGTGTGACGCCGCACGCCCGCGGGCGAGACTTCAAACACAGCGGTTTCGCCCCACAAACTGACTTCGTCGAGTTCATCGTTGCCGCAGACAACCAGCGCACGTTGTGAGCCGAGTTGATGCAGCGCCTGTGCGAGCATTTCAGCGGCGGCCGTTCGGCTGGCTCCGACGAGTTGATACGTCGCGCGCGCGGGATTCGTCAGGGGACCGAGCATGTTGAAGACGGTGCGAAACCCGAGTTGCTTGCGGACGGGGGCGGCGTACTTCATCGCTCCATGCAATAGCGGAGCGAAACAAAACCCGATGCCGATCTCGTCGATGCAGGCGGCGATCTGATCGGGTGTCCGTTGCAGATTGACTCCCAACGCTTCGAGTACATCGGCCGAGCCGGTGCTGCTGGAGACACTCCGATTTCCATGCTTCGCGACAGGCTGTCCCGCCGCTGCGGCCACCAACGCGGCCGCCGTGCTGATGTTGAATGTGTGCAACGAATCACCGCCGGTCCCGCACGTATCGAGCAGATTCGGCGTGCGACACGGAATGGCGGTCGCTCGCTCACGCATGGCCCGCGCGGCACCAACCAGTTCGCTGATCGATTCGCCACGACACCGCAGCGCGGTCAGCAGCGCGGCAATCTCGACCTCAGTGGAGCGACCATCCATGATCGCCCCCACGGCCGAATGCATCGCCTCGGCAGTGAGGTCTCGCCCTTCGAGCAGTTCAGAAATGGCAACGCGGAGTTCATCAATCATCGGAACGTTTCCAAGCTTAATCTCATTTGGTCCGGATGGGTGGCCGGGGCTGGACTGAGGCTTTGCGAAGGACGCCCCGGGGTTTCGCGAAGACGCTCCAACCCCGGCCACCCTACATCAACCCCCAAATTAAGACCTGACGGGGCACTAGGACTCTTCACGAAGCCTTGCTCACACGGCAAGCGACTGGGAGCGGCGAAGTCTCCGACCCCAGCCACACTTCATTTTCATCGACGACATCAACGTCAGTCGTTGTACGCCGCCTCACCGTGTTCGGCGAGGTCGAGGCCCGCCAACTCGACGTTCTGGGTGACGCGCAGTCCGACGAGCGCGTCGGTCAGTCTCAACAAAATCACGCTGACAATCCCGCTCCACACGGCGGTGATGAGGGCCGCACCGAGCTGTGTACCGAGCTGGCTGGCGATCGAGAACTCGGGAGGTTGATTGCCGCCCAACATCGGCGACGCGAACGCACCGACGAGAATCGTTCCGACGATGCCACCCACACCGTGAACGCCGAACACGTCGAGGGAGTCGTCGTAACCGAACTTCTTTTTGAGCTTCGCACACGCCATCCAGCAGATGCACGCGGAGGTGGCTCCGATAACAACGGCTCCCAGCGGTCCGACCGTTCCGGATGCGGGCGTGATCGCGGCGAGACCCGCGATCGAACCGGTCACGACTCCCAGCACGCTCGGCTTGCCGAACGTCCGCGACTCCAAGCCGATCCAAACCAGAGCCGCGACCGACGCCGAAATGTGAGTCACGACCATCGTCATCGCGGCGGCCCCATTCGCCGCCATACCGCTGCCCGCATTGAAGCCAAACCAACCGACCCACAGCATCCCCGCACCGACAACGGCCATCGGCAGGTTGTGTGGCGGCATGGGTGTCGAGGGGAACCCGAGCCGTTTCCCCAACAGCACGCACGCCACCAACGCTCCAATCCCGGCGGTGATATGAACGACGATGCCACCCGCATGATCAATCACTCCCGTCAGCCCGAACATGTTGGCTTCCGGTCCCCAGACCATGTGTGCGATCGGAACGTAGACCAGCAAACTCCACAGTGCCGAAAAAATCATCACCGCACTGAACTTCATCCGCTCCACCCACGCACCGATCATCAGTCCCGGCGTGATGATGAAGAACGTCATTTGGTAGGCGAAGCCAAGCAACTCGGGGATGCCCGTTTCGCCCCACATCGAATTCGCGGTGACACCTGTCAAACAGGATTTCGCCAGTGAACCGCACACGGGATTGCTCGTCGTGAAAACCAGCGAGTACCCGCATACCAGCCAGATCACGCTGAGCAGACACGTCAGCGCGAAGCATTGCATGTAGACCGACAGTACATTCGCGCGTCGAACCAGTCCCGCATAAAACATCGCCAGACCGGGAATCATCATGAACAGGACAAGGGCGGTGGATGTCAGCATCCACGCGGTGTCACCCGCATTCAAAGCAGCAGCAAGAGGCATTGATCGTGATTTCCATTGGAGCGCGAAATGGATTTGATCGCGGAACTCCCGACGATCAGCGGGCGGAGTCTTACGGACCTCGGATGTCGCGTCAAACGAGTTGCGAATGAGTGCCGGGCCATCGCCTTGGTCCATGTAGGGTGTGTGAAGTCTTCGGAACACACCGGCATTTCACGGGGAATGTGGTGCGTTCCGAAGCCTCCCGCGAGGCTGTGCCTCAGACCAAATTCGTCGTTCCATTCTCTTCGGGCACACTCGTGAGGGTGGGACGGTGGGCAGATTGGTTTGTAGCCTCATCCACCTCTCCTCTCAGTTCGCCGTCTCTGCGTCTCTGTATCTCTGTGGTAAACCTTCATTGATGACGTTCCACCAAGAGGGATTGAACCACAGAGTCTCAGAGGCACAGAGAAGGAAAGCAGAGGTCTGTTCCTCAGGAGCCATCCTCGCTCCGCGTGATGAGCCTTCCGAGAACGCGAGTTTGAGTCAGTACCGCCGAACTCGTTAGGCTCGTCATGCAAAGCGATGACGGCTACTTTGGCCAGTCTTCAAGAGTTGTTTAGAGACAAATGGGCTAATGCTGACCGCCAGCAGCGCGCCTGTTCTGGATGAACCGAAGCACAGCAGGGGAACAGCGACTGTATGAACTCCACAAGCTCGCGAATTGCTCGAAGGATCATCGACTGCGAGGTCGGGATAACAGCCGCCGTGGCACTGACCGTACTCCTCTTCAACTGGGTTTCCCCAGCGGTCGCGGACCAGCCCACGTTTCTCAAGACGCACTGTTTCGAGTGCCATTCCGGCGACACCAAGTCGGGCGGACTCGATCTGAGTTCGCTCCCGTCCGATCTCACTCAGCCGCAGTTGTTTGCCAAGTGGGAGCGGATTCACGACCGAGTCGCCAACGGCGAGATGCCTCCCAAATCGGGGACGCTGCCGAAACCGGCGGACCGCGCCGAGTTCGTTCAATCACTCAGCCGCCAACTGACTACGGTTCACGAGGCGAGCAAGGGGACCGTGCTGCGACGGCTGAATCGGCGCGAGTACCAGCACACGCTCAACGATCTATTCGGGACAAACCTCAAGCTCGCGGAACGGTTGCCGGAAGACGGGCGGTCGCACGAGTTCGACAACATCGGCGAATCGCTCGGTATTTCACTGGTGCAGATGCAGCGCTATCTCGAAGGGGCGAATGCGGTCCTCGATGAGTCGATCCAACGGACGCTCGATCGCCCCGAACGCAAGGTCGTGAAGGCGAGCTATGCCACGACTCAAGGGGCCGAACAATGGCTCGGCAAGATCTGGCTCAAGCGTGACGACGGTGCGGTCGTGTTCTTCAAGAACTATGGATACCCGACGGGCATGTTGCGCGAGGCCAACGTGCAAAAGGACGGTTGGTACAAAGTCCGCGTCACCGGTTACGCCTACCAGAGTGACCAGCCGATCACGTTCGCGTTGGGAGCCACGACGTTCGCGCGCGGACTCGAACAGCCAACGTTCGGATACTTCGAGCTGCCGCCCGGTGCCCCGACGACCATTGAAACGACCGCGTGGATTCCGGCTCGGTACATGATGGAGATCACGGTGCAGGGCATCACCGACCGCTTCGCACTGAAGCAGACTCCGGTCGAGGAGTACAAAGGTCCGGGGCTGGCGATTCAGAGCATTGAAGTCGAAGGCCCGATCGTGGAGACGTTTCCCGGCCGAGGACATCGACTGGTGTTTGACGGATTGCGGCGCGAGGAAATTCCGCCGAGAAGCCCCAACGACCGCAACCGGCAAAACTACCAGCCGAAGTTTGAGATCAAGTCGTCGGAGCCGGTCGCCGATGTGCTGCCGGTCCTGATGCGAGTCGCATCGCGTGCCTTTCGGCGACCGGTCACGACAGGTCAGGTGCAGGCTTACCTCGATCTCTTTGCAGCGGAGCTTCAACGGGGAGGAACCGCCGAGGAATCGCTGCGAGCCGCCGTGACGGCGATCTTCTGCTCCCCCGAGTTCTTGTATCTGCGCGAATCGGCGGGAACGCTCGAGGACTTCGCGCTGGCCAGTCGCCTCGCGTACTTCCTGACGCGGTCGGCGCCCGATGACGAACTGCTCGCGATGGCGGCGGCGGGGACTCTAACGAAGGACCGCGCCGCGTTGCTCGCCCAAGCCAACCGGCTGTTGAATCATCCGCACGCGGAGCGATTCGGCACCGACTTCACCGACGCCTGGCTCAACTTGCGAGACATCGACTTCACCGTTCCCGACAAACAGCTTTACCCCGAGTTCGATGCGTTCTTGCAATGGTCGATGCTGGCGGAGACGCGCAGCTTCTTCCGCAAGTTGCTCGACGACAATCTGAGCGTGACGAATCTCGTGCAGTCTGACTTCGCGATGCTCAACAACCGACTGGCCGAGCATTACGGCATCGACGGTGTAAGCGGCCCCGACATTCGCCCGGTCAAGCTCCCGGCGGACAGTGTGCGAGGCGGCTTGCTCAGCCAGGCGAGCATTCTGAAAGTCTCCGCCAACGGCACGAATACCTCGCCCGTCGTGCGCGGGGTGTGGGTCATGGAACGAATCCTTGGCCAGGTCGCCCAACCGCCACCGCCGGGAATACCGGGTGTCGAGCCAGACATTCGCGGTGCCTCGACGTTGCGCGAGTTACTCGACAAACACCGTAACCTCGACACCTGTCGCGGTTGCCATCAGGTCATCGACCCGCCCGGATTTGCCCTCGAAAGCTTCGACCCGATCGGCGGTTGGCGCGACCGTTTTCGCAGTCTCGGCAACAGCGATCGCGTTAACAAAGAGATCAACGGCTTCAAGGTCCGCTACTCGCTCGGCCTGCCCGTGGACGCCTCCGGCCAATTGCACGAGGGACCATCGTTCGCGGGCTTCGCCGAGTTCCGACAACTGCTCGCGGCTCAGAAAAGTGTGCTGGCAAAGTCTCTGACCACCAAGCTGCTGACGTTTGCCACCGGTCGCGACATGGGCTTCTCGGATCGCATCGAGATCGACCGCATCGTCACCGAGTCCGCATCGTCGAACCACGGCCTCCGCGACTTGGTCCGGGGAGTCGTTGTGAGTGAAGTCTTTCGGAAGAAGTGAGTGAGCCATTGCGAATCGACATCATGACTATTGCGAAGCGGACTCGCGCGGTCTGTGATGAGTCATCTGAGCGGGGCGGCGTAAGCCCCCCGGTTCTTCCGGTGAAGGGCTAACGCCCAAGAACCGGGGGGCTTA
>CAMAYU010000162.1 GCA_945862235.1 Schlesneria paludicola DSM 18645 | reverse complement strand
ATCCAAAACAGACACGGCTTCGGGAGGGAGTGGATTGGACGGCATGGCGGGCGATCACTCGAAGGCATCGACGGAATGGTCACAAAAGTACGGCGGCAGTCTATCGAAAGTGACGCGGGATGAGACAGGACGCTTTCCAGAATTTGGGCGTGGTTGACGTTTCCGAAAGAAGTTGTGAGCCGACCTTCGCTCTGTTGGTGAGCCGGGTGCCGTCAGGCCCCGGAAGGCTTTCGTACTGGTCGTCGTTGGTGTCGTGCCGCCATCGAAGAATCCGGGGGCTGACGCCGCCCGGCTCACCTAGGTTTATTTGGCCTCTTGATCGAGCAGCGTGCGGATGTTTTGCAGGATCGCCTTGGGATCGGGGCGTGTGACGTGGGTGGTGAAGTCCAGTCCGAGGTTCTCGGCTTGGGCGTATTCCACGAACCCCCACGGGTTGCCGAACCGGCGTCCGTAACGGCTTCGAGCAGATCGAGGAACGCCCGGCGGTCGTCACCCTGCACCAGCGGCGACTTTTGGTAGGAAACTCGAAGATCTCGGACATCGTAAGTTTCAGCGTCGAGAACAAAGTGGTCTGTGGAAACGGTGGCGGCCTCGTGGTCGCCTCACAAGGTTGATCTGGAATCGGGCGTTCTCACCCGGCGCGGCTTCGTCTCGAACTCGCCGCTGCACGAGAGCAACTTCGACATCGGCGGCGTCCGCAAGGCGTTCGCGAAGGCCGAGGAAGTCTACTCCCTGTTCGAGCCACTCGACGCCAAGCCCCCTGACGCGCGCCTCAAGCTCGCCACCCCCGACGCCCCGCACGACTTGCCCGAACCCGAACGCAAAGCCGCCTACGAGTGGCTTGATGGGTTGTTAAAGTAAAGGAGTCGGTAGGGTGTGTGCAGCGAAGCGGAACACACCACGACAAAGCAGGACCTTTCCCGACATCCGGTGCGTTCCACGTTACTGCACGCACCCTACTAGGCTAACAAGACATGACTCGACCGCTTTTGAATAGAGATGAATACGATCATCCCGAGCACTTTGACGACGAGATTCGCGAGTACCGCACATCAAAGCGTTACGTTCCAACTCCCCTAGAGAACCTGCTGTTCGAGTTGGCGGGCCACAGATGCACCGTATGTCGAGAACCGTGGCTTGAAATCCATCACATAGACGAATTGAACGAAGGTGGTCACACAAAATATGACAACCTGATCGTCCTTTGCCCAAATTGTCATACCCGTGTGCATTCAGAAGGGGTGCCGTCCAAGGCCGAACTGCGACATTACAAACTCAAACAAGAGATATCGTATGAGTTGCCGGTCATGAGCCGCCTCACGCAAGCGGAAAGGGACTTGATTACGCACGTCGCGACACTAGCCAATGAGGATCGGCTATCTTATTCAATGCGGTTTCACAGAGACGTCGAAGTCGAAGATGTCGAGGGCCACGATGCAGCCATCCAAGTGTATCGCAAAGAAGTTGGCTTCCTTCACCTTCAAGAATCAGGCATGACAATGGTTGACTTAGAAAGTTCCGTTGGACTTGCTTGTAAACCGCCCGCGGTTTCAGTTGCCCTTCGAGTGCGACTTACTGGAAAGGGAATCAAATGGCTTCGGTATCTGGCTGAAAGCGGCCAGATTCCCAGCACCTAGTTGCAGTGGCACGACGGCGCTTTGTTCACTGGATTGCGATCCTCACGGAGAGGAACTGTGGCTGAGTAAACGTGAACTGTGGCTCGACGGACGGGAATCGTCGGCACACAGGCTGGAATTGTCGCGACTCGGCCTCGAATCGCCGCGAGACGGGCTGGAACCGCGAAGGAGCGGGCTTGAACTTCCGCGCGACGGACTTGAATTGCGGCGATTCGAGTCTGGATCTCGGCGGGACAAGTCTGTTCCCCGACGATTCCAGTCGGATCTCTGGCCCGGCGGAACGGCGAAGTTGCAGCGCAACACATTTCGAGATAGCGTGTTGCGGCGTGGCGATTCAATCCCGTCTGCCACGTGGCCCGGTCGGGCTGAAAATCTGAAGCTGATCGGTGTTCCCTGTTCACTTCCAAAGGAGACTCACGTCATGGCCAAAGTAAAACTCTCGTTGCGCGATTTACCGGTTCCGCAGAAGGTGCAATTCCTGCGGCAGGTGGTCACGGCGATGACGGGGAACGCCAACTTTGCGACGCCCTCGCCGACGCTGGTGACGATCACCGACAAGGCCGACGATCTGGAGACGAAATTCAACGACGCGCAAGCCGCTCGACTGACCGCTCAACAGAAGACGACGTTGCAAGACACTTCGGAACGAGACGCCGATGCCGCCGTCACGCAACTGGCCTCGTATGTGGAGAACGCTTCCGGCGGAGACTCGACGAAAATCCAAAGTGCGGGAATGGAAGTGCGGGCCACGCCATCGCCGGTCGGGACGCTGCCGGCTCCTGCGGGACTCGTCGCGCTGATCGGCGACTTGGACGGTGAGATCGACCTCGATTGGGATTCCGTGCGCGGTGCCATCTCCTACGTCATGCAGCGCAGCGTTGACCCGCCGACCGCGACGAGCTGGCAATCGGCCGGTGTCACGACCAAGTCCAAAGGCCCCGTGACCGGCCTGACAAGCGGCACCAAGTACTGGTTCCGCGTCGCCGCCGTCGGTGCCGCCGGTCAGGGAGCATGGAGCAACCCGGCGTCTCGAACCGCCCAATAACGATTGAAGTCCGGTGCCACTGGCGAGGGGCTTCGCTCGCCAGTGCTCTTCAAAAACACTGGCTCGTTCGGCGCGGGTCTCCCGACCCCGCCGAAACGCCCGACCGCAGGTCTCCTTTTTGGCTGAGATTTCCTGCGAACGGAGAGGAGACCTGCGGTCGCGGCAGGTGCGGGGTCAGGCGACCCGCGCACAACAATAATGCGCGTGCTGGATCGCCTGACAGACCTGCTCGAACAGCTCCAGCCGCTCGCGGATGTTGAGATGGTTTTGATCGGCGTAGTCGGTGATCGGCTTCCCCTTGACGTACTCCATCACGAAGTAGGGCCGCCTGCGCATGACCAGAACAGCGCGTCGTCGGTCCTCGCGTCGAAGACCTTAGCGATGTGCGGATGGTCCATCAGCGCGAGGGCCTGCCGCTCGGCCTCGAACCGCGCGAGGACCGCCTTGGAATCCATGCCGAGCTTGATGAACTTGAGCGCGACCTGCCGTCGGATGGGCGAACGTTGCTCGGCCCGATAGACCTCGCCCATCGACGACATCATTCAGGACGTGCTGACCAACTTCCTCGGAGCGAGCGGCGAGTTCGTCTACGACCCGGCCAAGGGACGGTTTCGCGGATACCTCAAGACCTGCACCGTCCGCGCGGAGATCCGTCGCGCCGGAAAGAACGTCCGCTTCCGTGGCATCCTGCTGGTCGAGATCCCTCAGGCCGAACTGGCCGTCGAACCGATCTCGGACGACGTGTGGGAACAGCAGCTCGTCACCGAAGCGTTGCGGCTGGTTCGAGACGCCTGTCAGAACAGCACGATGTTCCGGGCCTTCGAGCAATACGTCCTGCTCGACCGTTCGGCCGAGATCGTCGCGAAGGAGCTTGGCGCGAGCGTGAACAACGTCCACCAAGCCAAGGCCCGCATCACCAAACAACTCCGCGACACCGTTCAGCATCTGCGTGAGATCGAAGCAGACTGGCATGCCCCCTGATCGCACTCAACGCCGTCACTCGATCGGTTGCTTCGGGAGGGCGGGAATCGTTGGGTTGGCAATGAGCGTCACAAACCAAGGCACTCTTTCAGGCTCGCGGAAATGCGTGCCATCAGCGATTCGGAAAGATGGCCAACAACCCGGCTGATGCGGGTGCGTTCAACCGTCGCCAACTGCGAACAATTGACGACCGAGTTGTAGCTGAGTCCAGACTCAGCGGCGTCCTGAGTTGCGATGTCAATCAGAACATGTCGTGGTTCACGACCGACGAGCTGGGTTCGCTTTGTAATCATCGCGACGATCACGCTGCCAAGGCGGTCGTTGTCATCGTTGCCTTGGACAACGACTGTCGGCCTGTGCTTGGAGCCCGTTCCATCGGAGAACTGAAAATCGACGATGACAACTTCACCGCGTCGAACACTCATGGAAGCATCTCCATCACTAAGCTTTCGATGCGGGTGGTGGATCAAACTCAGACCAATCTTCGTCATCCAAGCATTCCGCCGTCATTCTCAGTAAGTCGTCCGCAGGGCATGGAGAGTAGTCCACGTTGAGCAGGAGCGGGTCAAGCTGATCGCGACGCACGATGACACATTCGACGGACGATTCAGGGATGACGAACGGAACCAAATCTCCTCGTTCGACGGCTGCTCTCTCTTGGGCGGTGAGGATCATTTGTTTTCTCCAACGAGTTGACCTTGGACCGAGTTCAATCTGCTCAACGTTCACGCCAACTTGAGCAGCTTTCTGGTCAGCCATTCGAGTGAGAGCAGGCCGACGAGGAGGTACATGACCCAGTCTCGGTCCCAGAGGGTTCGGAGACGTTCGGGGATGAAGAATTGTTCGCCGCGATTGGGCAGCAAGGCGGGGAGTTCTTCCGCAGCCTTGTCGATAGCGAGGTATTGGCCGCCCGTGTCGCGGACGAGCTCGGTCAGCAGGCGGACGTTTTGGCGGATGTTCTCGTCTTCGAGCTTCGGGATCGCGACGGCGACTTCGGCGTTCATCCGTTCCCTCGATTCGGGAAGTTGGAGTTCCAGCTTGTAGGTCCCCGGCAGGCTGGCTCGGAAGTCACCGACGTACTCGCCCGGTTGGGATGCTTCCTTGCGGAGTTGTCTGGTCGGCGTGAGGGGCTTGCCGGTCGGATCGAACACTTCCAGCGGGACGGATTCCAGATCGAGCGGGGCGAACTGCGAATCGAGCAGCCGCGCGAAGACGCGCACTGTTTGGCCGAGCGTCGCCTTTTCGGCCTCAGGGCGGAGTGAGCCTCGTTTGACTCCTTTCTTCGTGCGGCCTTGGGCGACTTCACGGATAAGCTTCGTCCAGAAGCGGTCGTAGTCCTCGTCGCTCACCGCGCGCAGCCGCCACATTTCGGGACTGCCTAGGTAGAACGACTGGCCGCGTCCCACGTTTTGAGCCGCCATCAGGACGGGCGGTTCGGCGGCGGCTCGCGGGTCGGAGAACCTTGCGAAGACACGGGCCGCTGCCTTGTGGCCTCCCGTGGGATAGGCCCGGTAGAACCCGGCGAACTCCTTCCAGCGCGCGGCCGATGTTGTCGGGTCGTCCGTCAGTTGGAGGAACCCGGCACCCTGCCCTTCCGGGGTGAAGGCGATCGGCCAAGGTTGGCTCGAATCCTGATCGAACCGAGCAGCCGTGAAGTACGAACTGAGGAACACCGGATACAGCTTCCGCAACGGCGACAATTCGTCCGTCGCCTCGTCGGCTCCGTCGGAACCAGTCGCAACCTGCGGCGTGTTGACATCGCCCGCGATCAGGATCAGCCCGCCCGACTCATCTGCGACCCAGTCATAGATCAGCGGCAGGGCGTCCTTGGGGATCGACTTCCAATCGGGATCGAACGCGATGATCGCGTCGTATTCGTAGAGCTGCTCGCGCGTCGCGGGGAAAGCCAACAAAAGATTGTTCGACTCCTGACTCGTGCCGGGCGCTCCGGTCTGGAGCAGCACGTCCACGTCGAACGACTTGTGACGGAAGAGCATGTTGCGGACGAACTGATAGTCGCGCATCGGGCCTCCCGCGACGAGCAGCACACGCGTCGGGCGATCGAACACCGTGACCGCGAACGTCTGCGAATTGTCCTGCGCATTGAACTCCGCCACACGCACAATCGGTGTCGTGCGGACCGAGTAGTTCGTGCGACCGGCCAGCGTCGGCGACCGGTCAAACTTCACCTCGGCCCTCACGCCGTCTTCGAGCAGCGTGACGGACTTCTTCTCGATGAGAGTTGGCTGGCCCTCTTCACCCTCACCCTGCGCGAGCAGTTCGACTTCGACCTCGCGTCCGGCCAGACCCTGCCCTTGGACGAAGACTTTGATCTCATACGGATCGTTGATCGCGACATCGGTCGGTGACGCGACCTCGGCCACCGCGAGATTCACCGGCTGCTCGGTTGTCCCTGTCCCGACCGCGATCAGCCGCGTCTTGGTTGAGACCGCACGATCGTGAGCCGTCGCCACATCGACCCCCGCGTTCGAGGCTCCGTCCGTCACGATCACGATCCCCGACAGAGTCCGCCCCGCCGCCTGACGGATCAGCTCGCCAAGGCTCTCGCCCAGCCGAGACTCCAGCCCGCGCGGTCGCAACGTTTCAGTCCAGTCGAGCGGCGTCTCTTTCGTGGTCGCGGGCGGCCCGCCTGCGACGGGTTTCGCGTCTTTGTTTGCATCCGAAGAAGCAGCAGGCGAGCCGCCCGCTGCCACGGCGAGCGGATAAACCCGATGCGGCCCGGCCAGCGTCGAGTCAAACGTGAACAAGCTGACCTCATGCTGAACGCGCAACCGTTCGATGAGCTTCGTCTGCGCGAGCAGCTTGTTCGCCGCATCGGCCCGCGAGGCTCCGCCTGTCGCGCCGGGAGACCCCTCCGCCGCCGGAGCCTCCGCCGGATGCCGCATCGACAGCGACGTGTCCACCAGCACCGCGACCCGCGACGGACGAAACGCCTGCTTCTGAGTTCGATCCGAAGGATTGAGAGCGATCACCAACAACCCGGCCAGCAGACCAAGCCTCAATGTCGTCAGCCACAGCTTCCAGCCGACAGACAGATCGCGAGTGTCGCGCACATACAGCCACACAACCCACACGCTGAGACCCAGTCCGCCTCCCAGCAGCAGCAGCCAACGAAGCGGCGAATCGGGCCAATCAAACTCGCGCGACGTAATCGTCGCCGAGGCGTCGACCGCGAGGAGAAACAGCGATGGAGGAAGTGGCATGTTCATGCGGTGGTGACAGTTCGTCGTTTGGCTTCGCCTCTCCGCGCGGGCGATTGCGATCGCTCGGACGGAGTGGACGGGTGATAACTCAGTTTGTAAGCCAGCGCCTGTTCGGCGAGGAGGAATGCGAGGAGCGCCCACAAGAGCCATTGGCGGATTTCGGAACCAGCCTCTTTCCCTTGGACCCATTCGAGTTGGCCGAATTCCTGAATCGTGACATGGGTGTTGCCGCCGAGCCGTTTGCGCAGGTCGGGTGTCGTCGCCAGTTGCAGATCGCCCTCGCGCGGTGACACGTTGTAGGCGATGAGGCGGTCCTCGCTGACTTGGCTTTGAGTCATCAGACGCACGGTGTAGATGCCGGGATCGTCGGTCTCACGGAACGTGGCGGCGAGTCGGAGCGGCCCGCTCTTGCCTTCTGAGCGGGGTGGCGTCAGCCCCTCGGTCTCGAGCGTCAGCCCTGCTTGTGTCTGCTCGGGCGACGCCTGTAGTCGCGTCGTCCGCTCGCCGTCCGCGCCGGGAGAGAGTACCTCTACCGTGTCGCTGTAGTCGGCGGGGTTGAGCGACAGTTGAATCGGCTCGCCGATCTGCCGCGTCTCGGGACTGCGGTCGGTCCGGGCGATGTGCTTGATCAGTTCGAGTTGCACGACGACGTAGCTGTAGTCGGTCGCCCAGTTGTTCCAGTCGGGCGAGACGGTGGTGAGGCACGTCAGGATACGGCCCTTGCCGAACGAATGCTCGAACATCAGCGGATCGCCGTTGCGAAGCGTGGCCAATGTCCGGACGCGGTCCTTCCGTTGCTGATCGTCCTTCACCCACTCCTTGCCGGCCGGGAAGTAGCTGTCGATCCGCACTCGCCCGATGGTTGTGTCCCCCTCGCCCTCGAAGATACGGAAGAGCGGATGGTTCACCGTCCGCAGGTCCGCGCCGGGGTTGGTCGAGTCGGCGACGAGTTCCCTCGGCGACGCTTCGAGCGGCACGGGGAAGAGACCCTCACCCTTGCGATAGAGCGCGTCGTTGTAGTGGGCCGCGCGAAGCGACTCGCCCGCGAACCACGCGAGGCCGCCGCCCGAAGCGACATACTTTTCCAACGCGTCGAGGGCATCGGCCGGGATCTCGGGGACGTTGAGCAGATAGATCGCGCGGAAGTCGTCGAGCGGTCGGCGACGCAGGTATTCGACGTTCTCGATCACCGGCGCGAAGCCCGTGCTTTTCGGGTCGGCCGCCAACGCATCGGCCACATACGAACCGTCGTCTCCCGCCGGATCACCATCGATGATCAGGACCGGCACTCCCTTTGGCACATCGACCGCGAGCGAACGCGCGTTGTCTTCGGCCAGCGAATCCGTGTCGAGACTCACCCGCAACTTGTGCTTGCCCGCTGTCGTCAGCCGGACATCGACTTCGTGAGTAACCTCGGTCTGCGGGTCGATCTTCTCGAACATGACCGACGTGGGGATTTTTTCGCCGTTGTCGAACAGAGCGAGCCGAACATCGGTCGCGACCTGCAATCCAAAGTTTCTCACACCGATCTTGAGCCGCAGCGGCACATCGGCGGCGGCGACCTGAATATCTCCCGACAAGTCCGTCACGGCGAGGTTCGAGTGAATCTCGGGCACGGTCCGCACGAGGTTCACCGAGACACCCGCATTCGTCAGCTCTTCCACCGCCGTCGAGATCGCCTTCTGATCCTGCCAGTCCCGCTCGCGGAAGTCGGAGATGACGTGCAGGTGCTGCACGGCCCCCTTCTCTTCCGACAGCAGCCTCTTTGCAGCACGCAGACCCTCGACCAGATCGAGTGCCTGATGCGTACAGGGGAACGCCTGCGGATCGAACTTCGCCGACAACTCGGTCACGAAGTCCTCGTTCACATCCCGCTCAGACAACACCGGCTGCTCGGGCTTCGACAGGCGGAGCAACGTGAACTTCTGCGTGTTCGGTTGTTCGGCCCCTCCCGCCACCAGCCGGTTCACAATCTTGAGTGCTTCGCCAAACGAACTGGTCTCACCCCAGCGATCGCGCATCGAGAGACTGTCGTCGAGCAGCACGACGTGATGGGCGCGGGCTCCGCGAAAGATCGACATCTGCGACGGATCGAGAATTAGCCGCGAGATCAACAACACAATCGCCGCCACGATCAACAACCGCAGCAATAACAGCAGAAGTTGTTCGAGCAGCAGTCGCCGCCGGTTCCGTTGCTGACTGGCGAGCAGAAACTCCATCGCCGCAAACCGCACGCGCCGGAACCGCATCCGATTGATCAGATGGATGATGATCGGCGACGCCAGCAGCATCGCGCCCCCGGCGACAAACGCCGGATTGAAAAAGTGATTGGCCAGCCAGGCGGTCATGGTGCGTTCTGTCCGGTTGGTTTCTGTTCCGTTGATTTCTGACCCGGCAAGCGAAAGAAGTCTGACACACGGCACGAGAAGCCGGGCAGCTCATCGCCTCCGAGCAACTCGGCATCTCCATCCAAGAGCGTCATCGACTGGCCGGGTCGATGCACGGCGACATCCTTCGTTTCCGGATCGACCACCCAAACCTGTTTGACTCCGAACGCGAGGTACTCGTCGACCTTGGCGGCCACGCGGTTGACGCGATCGGATGGTGAGAGAACCTCGACGGCGATCACGGGTGGAATCGTCATGTATTTTCGCAGCAGGTTTTCGAACTCAGCCGGGTCGCTCACTGTCTCGGCGAAGTAACACACATCGGGACCGCGCACCGTATCGGGGTTCTGCTCCACGACGACGCCCGCATCGTTCGAGAGGACAAAGCCAATGCCGCAGGTGTCGGCATGACGCCCCAAAATCTTGGTGACTTGTGAGGTGATGAATCCATGCCAAGGAATTGGTGGCGGCATCTCAATGATCTTTCCGCGCTCAAGTTCAAAGTAGCGTTCAGCATTTTCCGGTCTGTGGACCCATTGCTGGAACTCGTCGGCAGTCATCAGCTTCCCGTTTGAGACGACGACTCGAAACGTGACCGCCGGTGCAGCCGCACTTTGTCGGGAGATCATTGTGGACATGTTGGGCCTCGTTTCAGAAATCAGTTCCTCACCGATTGTCTCATGCCGACGCGGTGTGTGAGGTAGTGGGCGAGTGCGGCGTCGAGGTGTTCGCTGGTGCGGATGGTTTGGTAGTCGATCATCTGGCGGGCGCAGTTGCGGCGGAGGTCTTCGACGAATTGTTGGACGGCCGCCTGATAGCCCTCACGCAGGGAGCGGGGGTCGCAGATCAGGTCGCCCATTTCTTCCATGCCCTCGAACTTGGTCGTCCCCGCGTAGGTGAAGTCGAGTTCCTCGTCGTCCATCACGTGGAAGACCATCACGTCGTGGCCGCGCGTGCGCAGCAGCCTCAGTCCCTTGAGCAGGCCGGCTCGATCGACGAACAGGTCTGAGACGAGGACGATCAAGCCGCGTCGCGTTTGCTGGTCGGCGACTTGGGCGAGCAGTTGTTGCAGGTCGGTCTTCTTGGCGGGCTTTTCGTGGTCGAGCGACGTGAGGATCGCCTGCAAATGGTTTTGTTTGCTGCTGGGAGGGATCGTCGTGCGGATCACGTCGTCGAACGTAATCATCCCGACCGAGTCCTGTTGCCGCAGCAAGAGGTGTGACAGCGACGCGGCGATCTGGCAGGCGTACTCGTACTTGGTGAGCTTTCCCGAACCGAACAGCATCGACTCGGACAGGTCCACCAGCAGCGTCGTGCGAAGGTTTGTTTCCTCCTCGTACTGCTTGATGTAGTAGCGGTCGGTCTTGGACCAGACCTTCCAGTCGATGCGGCGGATGTCGTCACCGGGCGCGTATTCGCGGTGTTGAGCGAACTCAACCGACTGACCGAAGTACGGGCTGCGGTGCAAGCCGGATAGAAACCCTTCGACGACGTTGCGGGCCAGAACTTCGAGCCGCGCGATCCGTGCGATGGCTTCAGGCGGCAAAAATCTTCGCGAGGTTTGGGTCACGAGTCAGCTCGCCTTCCTTCGACGGTGTGGTCTTGATCAGTTGTTCGACAACTTTGTCGCTGGTGATGCCATCGCTCTCGGCGGAGAAGTTCACGACCAGCCGGTGCCTGAGAACGGGAGCGGCCAGCGCCTGGATATCGTCGGTCGAGACATACGTCCTGCCGTTGAGCAGCGCCCGCGCCTTGGCTCCCAGCAACAGGAATTGCACTGCACGCGGACCGGCTCCCCAGCTCAGTTGCTCTTCGATGAAGGCGGGGATGCCTGTTTCACCGACGCGCGTCTGTCGCACCAATGCCAGCGCGTAATCGACGACGTGATCGCTGACGGGCACCTGACGGACGAGTCGCTGCAGCGCGAGGATTTCGTTCGCGTCGAGCACTTTGTCGATGTCGTCCACTTGGATCGAGGTCGTTCGTTTGGCGATCTCTCGCTCCTCGTCAAACGTCGGGTACTTCACGAAAACCTTGAACATGAAGCGGTCCTGCTGCGCTTCGGGAAGCGAATACGTTCCCTCTTGTTCGATCGGATTCTGCGTGGCGAGGACGAAGAACGGATCGGCCAGCACGTGCCGAGTCTGTCC
Organism: Schlesneria paludicola DSM 18645; assembly: GCA_945862235.1. Taxonomy (GTDB): domain Bacteria; phylum Planctomycetota; class Planctomycetia; order Planctomycetales; family Planctomycetaceae; genus Schlesneria; species Schlesneria paludicola_A. The sequence goes on along the minus strand of CAMAYU010000162.1, from coordinate 3,142 downwards.
AACGGTCACTTGTCGCTCCTGCATCGCTTCGAGCAGCGCGGCCTGCGTCTTCGGCGGCGTGCGGTTGATTTCGTCGGCGAGGATCACGTTGTGAAACAGCGGCCCGCTGATGAACCGAAACTCGCGCTTGCCGGTTTCGCGGTTCTCTTGCAGCACATCGGTCCCGGTGATGTCGGCGGGCATCAGATCGGGCGTGAACTGCACGCGAGCAAACGTCATCGACAGGCATCGCGCCAGCGTCGAAATCATCAACGTCTTGGCCAGTCCCGGCACTCCTTCGAGCAGACAATGCCCGCGACTGAACATCGCGATCAGCAACTGTTCGATCACTTGGTCCTGCCCGACGATTACCTTCGACATCTGATCGCGGATCGCTTGGTAAGCCTTCCCCAGTTTTTGAATGGACGCTTCGATCTCGGCCTGTGACACGGAACCTGAAGACGATGCGGAGTCGCTCATGGCGCGGCGGTCTCTCGAATGGAGTCAATGGGTTTGACGGTGATAAAACACGAGTGAGCGGTCGGATCGTAGCGGCACGCTGAACGAGACGCGACCCCGCTTGCGAGCGTTCTCAAGATGCAATTCAGTGAGTCTGTGCCTGTCGCACGAAGCGCCGGGCCTATCGACTTGATGCGGTCAAGATCGCGTTCAGGCCTTTGATCAGCGTGGCGGTCACGTCGCGTTGCTGCCCCGAGAGATCGTTCACTTCCCAATAGTCTTCCGGTTTGGCGAAAAGCTGTACGGTTGATTCTTGTTCCAGCGGTTCGTCTTGGATGAGGCAACTCCAATCCGCTGTCCGAATCCCGCGTGAGCCGTCGCCGTCGGTGAAGCAGACCATGGCGCGTGGCGGCTCGGTCTCGTTCAGTTCGTTCAGCAGGCTGCGTCCATCGGTGACTGCGGGGGCTGATGGCAATTGAAAGAAATGAAGCAGCGTCGCGGCGATGTCCGCCGTTTGAACGAGTCGATTCGAGCGCGTTCCCGCGAATTCGACATCGAACGATGCTCCGTCGAACAGCCGCAGAAACAGCGGTGTACGCGTGATCGCTTCCGTGAGTGAATGTGTCGGTCGCGGAACTGCCGGTTGATGAATTCGAACCGGGGCGACATCTAGCAGGAGCGTGGCTGGAGTGGAGATTCTCTCCGCAGACGCAGCGTCATCTGTCGCGAGATCTGTCGTCAAAAGGTCCGTCACTGCTGGCGACTCGTCGTCATCCAGTTCAAGGAACTCGCGGCGCGGACCGGGTTCCTTTGTCCAATCGCAGCCGCGCGCGGCGACGAACACAAGCAGAGTTGGCTCGTTCACTGCGGACTTCTTCACGGCGGTGAGCAACTCACCAAGCCAGTGGTCGATCAGCGACACGTAGCCCGCGTAGACGGCGGGATGAGTTCCCCAATTGTCACGTGTGACAGCGGCCATCTCGCAGCCGCGCTCTTCGTAGTCCTCGAAGTAGAGCGTGGCGAATCCCTCAGGCGGCAACCACGGTTCGGGGACTCCCGCCGAATGCAGCCACACAATGCGCGAGGCCGTTCCGCGCGGCGAGGCCAGCGTTTCCATGGCGGTTCGAACCAGATGCGCGAACGGAATCTCATCGGGCTTCGGGTCAAGGACCGGTTGAGTTGCGACCATCGAGCAGGTCGTCGTTTCGAGCGCCCGAGACCACGGCTGCGCATCACACTCACGGAGGAGATGCAGTTCGACACCAGCCGCCGCCGTGATGTTCGACCAAGCCGAGTCCGTCAACGGGAGACGCGGCGCGGCGCCGAACGGAAACTGACCCGTGCCAAGACTTGTTCCCGCCGAAGCACCGACGTGTTCAGTGAAGTGGCGATCGAATACCACGGCTTCGGACGCGAGGCGGTCAAGGTGCGGAGTCTCAATCCACTCGTTGCCGTAGCACCCGAGAGCCGATGTCGCGAGGCGATCCAACGTGACGACGATTGCCTGCATGATGAGCGTCCATTTCCAGCGACGCCCGGCCGCCATCGAAAGCGTTGTGCTATGAAGTTCGGCTTTTCTGGATGCCGGAAGTCCGGCTAACAAAGCTAAGCCGGATTTCGGTGAGCGATCAGCAACACATCACGCGGCGACCAGTTCCAGATCGCGTCGCCAGCGGGGACTGGCCAAGATTTGTTCGAGCTGCATCTCGTGGAGTTGATCGAGCCAAGTCCCGTCGAACTCGAAGACCTCGTACATCCGTTGAGAGCGGTCGTAGCGCGGGTCAGTGGTCGCTTCGCGTTCGTGCGTTCTGGAAAACTGACTCGGCACGATCAGCAACCATGTCCGATCCGCGGTTCGTTCCCAAGTTGGTTTCGTCCACCGAAAACCCACATCCTGCAAATCTGCTTGAATCATCCGTCGGCCTCCCTGCCAGTGTGATGTTCGCGACCCACACCTTTGGGTCGCCCCGATTCCTTTCGGGGGCCGGATTATCAACACGACCCCTGCCTGCGGTCAACGGCTGAAGGGAAGATTGCAGAACCAATACCTTTTTCAATCTGAGTGTCACGGTCACGGAGCTTCGACGTGCCCGTGTGAAGAGCTGAAGGCGGTTTTACACTTGCACGACCACGTCGAAACTGCGTGGCCGTGGCGCCGTACATCGCAGATTGAACAAGGCGATGGCCGTGGGAAGATTGGTTGAGCCGTCTCGCGGTCAACGTAGGGTGCGATGAAAAAGAAGTCCGGCTGACAAAGCTAAGCGGCTGTGCATGGATTACGTCCGAGAGTTGGTGTCCCCAAGGTGCGAGCCGCAGAGCGGCAGCCGAATCAAGCCTAGGGCGGGTGCCCTCGCCCACCCCAGGACAGCCGGCCATCAAAAATGGTTTTAGCCCCGGAGGGGCGGCCTCAATCCAATCCGAGCGTGTCGAGACCGCCCGGAGACAGGCTCGAAAGGGGACGCCCCTCCGGGGCTGGGTCAGGTGATCTCCTGTCCTAGGGCGGACGAAGTGTCCGCCCCAGGCTTGACTCGGACGCCGCTCTGCGGCTCAAGAAATCCGGTTCATCCGAGGATTTGGGGGGCTGAGTTGAAAAGAGCGGACATGCTGGTCACCACTGGAGTTGTGTTTAGACGGCACGACATTCCAGTGGGGAGCGCAACATGTCCGCAGCGGCATTGTATCGGTCGATGGGTTTGCAGGGGTA
>CAMAYU010000161.1 GCA_945862235.1 Schlesneria paludicola DSM 18645 | reverse complement strand
GCGCCTTGCCATCGATGGCGATGATCTCTTCGCCGCATGTCTCGCGAAACGTCTTGATCCAATCGACCATTCTCAGCGTGACGACCGCCGGATCGACCAGACTCCCCACGCGGCCAAACGTATCGTGTGACGGCACGCCATGCTGCAGCGTCAGGAACCGGCGCAGCCACGACTCATGTTCCTCGGCGATCGCCGCCATCCCCTCCCAATCGTCGCCGCCACACAACACGCCAACGAAGGCCATGACCAGCACCTCCATCAACGGATACAGAGTTCGCCCCGGCACACGCGGGTCCGAAACGCCGCCAAAATGTTCCTTCATCGAGTCCATCACATCCGCTTCCGTGCGCATGCCCGACAACCTCCGCGAGAAACCCCATTCGCCGTTTCATCCCTGAGACGGCCGCTCTCGACAGACCCGTATTCCAGAAACCCCTTTCACGCAATACCTTGTGGACTCGTTTTGGTGCGTTCGCCCTGGGTCAACAGGCGAGTTGAGGAACGAGGCGACCCGATGGTGAATACGCGCTGCGTCTCTCCGTCAAAAGCCGCGAGAGACTGCACGGCACCATCAGAGCCAAACTCCTTCCAAGCCGTGCAGGGCAGTCGCTCGAACAACTCGTAGCTCTTGGCTTCGTCGCGAGCGAGGTTGAGAAACGCGACTTCACTCCGTCGCCGCCGCGTGGGCTGTGGCAGGCTGTCGAGGTTGAGCGTGTAAAAGGCATCCGTGCGATGCAGTCGCGTGTTCAAGCGCATTCGCACGTCACGAACCAAGGCTTCTCACTGCTTCATTCCGGCAACGATGTCGGCGGCGGTCGGTGTCTCGGCGGCGTGGATTGGGGACGAGTCGTTTACCAAACACAGGCCGAACACGATTGCTGGCAACACGATTTTCCGGGCCGTGCGTGGCGGGATGAGTGTCCGCCGTGCGAACAGCGTCGCGCCGAGGATGACCGCGATCACGATCCCGTACACGACGGGGTAGCCTTCGCTCAGCAAGTTGATTCTTTCGCCCGTTCTCTCCACCAGATCGAATTTGTTGTAGACATCGAGGGTCGAGAAATTGTTGTGGCCGGGGATCGACTTCAACACGGAGTCGAGGACGAAGAACAGCAACAGTGCGATCATTGCGGCTGGGATTGCGCGTCTCAGCCGACAGATCGCAGCGACCGTCACCGCGTAAACAAACGCATGAATCAGCGGTATACACGCGAGGTAGGACAGGTCGCTGATCCGGTCTTCAGGATGTCTGAAAGCTTCGTAAGGCGAACTCCACGCGAGCAGCAACGGAATGACATCGAGCGTTCCCACGACCGCGATCAGACCCACAGCAAACTTCGTCCAGAACTATGTAACCGGTGAGATGGGTCGCGAGCGCCAGAAGTGTTCCAAGTCTGGCTTCAGCTCGGTCGAGAATACGCCTACCGCGACATTGGCCGCCCTCAAAGTGCCGACGAACCAAGTGGTCGATGGAAGTTCACCCGCCAAGGTCATGCGGTTTCCTTCCTCAAACAACGGCATCAGCGCGATCAATACCGCGATGGTCAGCCCCGCCAAACAGAACGGCACCGACTGACGGGCATTGAGCCACATCAACGCCGCAAGGCGACCGGACCACCGAAATCGAAACCGAGTCAGCAAGGCGGGGATCGTGACGCGCGGCAACCATCGTTGGCGAGTCTTCGCGGTTTGAGCAGAGGCATCCACGCGGCAGCCGTAACATCTCGCGAACCCGGCCGCGAGTCCCAACGTGATGAGCAGACAGGCGAGCAGTGGACCGACGATCAACGGAGCGAGTTCCAAATCCGTGTAGCTCGATCCGTCCAAATCCCCGTAGCCCCAACTGATCGCCATCGACTGTGGAACGACGCTGCCGATCCAATCGGAAAGTAAGTACCACTCCATCGAATCCAGCGACCGCCGAATCGCCGTGAACGCGAGCGTGAACAACACGACAATCGCGCCGAGGAATCCGACCGTCCCTTCGTTCCGACACCGTGTTCCAATCAGAGACAGCAGCGTGGAGAGTTGCAGTGTCGCAACGACCGCAATGGCCGTTGTCGTCCAGAGGAATCCGATCGCCTCGATTATTGTGAGGCTCGGACGATCAGGGAGTCTGACGGTATCCGACCGAAGACCAGCCTGTTCGACGACGCCGCACGCGAGCGACAGCGTGACGAAGACAGCTCCCATCACGATCGGGGTCGCCAGACAGCCCCATGCTCCGATCAGTCGCGCCCAAGCAACGGACCTCAACGACACCGGCAGTGACGCGGAAAACTTCAACGTCCGCCGCGTGTATTCTCCCGTTGCCGTGGACATCGCCAGCAACACGGCCGCCATCGAACTGAACATCACGCTCGTCTGATAAACCGAGGCGATTGGCGAGCGCGTCCGATACTCGATCTCGTACGCGATGCAGTAGCCCAGAAAGACGAGGGCCAGCACGAGGCCCATCCGAAACAACGACCGCCGCTCGGCCCATTCCTTCATCAGCAGACTGCGAAACTCGGGTGACATGGTTTGGGTCTCTCAGAGGAGTTTGATGACGAAATGATGTGGTGAATGAGTCGTGGCCTAAAACGTAGGATGGACGCCCTCGTCCGTCCGGATTCAATTGGGACGTGACTGACACAAACAGGCGCAGGGTGGAGCCATTCTCAATTGGCATTCGCTCGAACGAGGGCGTCCGAGCTACGATTTTCAGCAGGCCGTCACGCCTCACCCCACGCTTGCGGTCGCCCGATGACAAACGCTTCAAAAATGTCGTCGAGCGTCATCGCGGTCGGTTGAACCGAGTGCCCTGCGGACGCGAGTTCGTCCCTAAACCGCGGCGCTCCGTCCACGACGATTTCAAATTGCTCGCCGTGTCGCCGCGCATCGATCAGCCCCTCCGCCGCCAGTCGCTCGTAGATGCGAAAGACCGTGTTGACGTTCTCGGCCAGTTGCTGAGCCAACTCGCGCACGGACGGCTGCTTCTCGCCGGAAATCAACATCCCCGAAGAACCACGCTCGACATGCACAAACATCAGCCGCCCCCCAAAGTGGACACAGAACTGAAACAGTGATTTGTGCAGCGTCAAGGGGAGACGGGACACGGTCTGAACCGGAGGTACGGAAAGACAGGGCGTGGCTACTCAGAAGTCCATGCGAGTTCATCGGGGGGGCGATCCGGAAAGAAAAGGCTTGTTATGAGGGTGCGACGGTCACGGCTTTGCGTGGCCGTGTCTTCACGACAACCCAAGCACGGCCACGCAAAGCCGTGACCGTCGCATCCAAGGCAACACTGTCTGTGACAGTTGCGGCAGATTCCGTTCTTGGACCGCCTCTGAGCTTGCGTGATTGCGCGTGGAATACTCAACTCGCAAGGAGTCTCGTGGCAATGAGAGTCCGCAGATCGCAGGTCATCGGTTGCCGAAGTCGCTCATGACGAGTGCGAAGTCCAAGATCGGGTCTGCCTCTCCCCTCGAAACAATCGAACGAAACTGCACCCGAAGAATGACGAGGTTCGACCGTGAAATTATTTGTCGCCCTGATGCTGTCGCTGTGGACCATCGTCTCCGTTCACGCGGCCGAGCGGCCCAACGTGGTCATCATTTTGGCGGACGATTTGGGGCGGGGCGATTACTCGGCGTTTGGGACGAAGGACATTCGGACTCCGGGCATCGACCGGCTTTGTCGTGAGGGACTGACGTTCGACAACTTTTACGCGAACTCATGCGTCTGTTCGCCGACTCGGGCGGCGCTGCTGACGGGTTGCTATCCCGATCGAGTCGGTGTGCCCGGTGTGATTCGGCACACGCCCGAAAACTCGTGGGGCTGGCTGTCACCGCGAGCGGTCTTGCTGCCACAGGCCCTCAAGTCGGCGGGGTATCACTCGGCCATCGTGGGGAAATGGCATCTGGGCCTGTCGTCGCCGAACACACCAACCGAGCGAGGCTTCGATTTCTTTCACGGCTTTCTCGGCGACATGATGGACGACTATCTGACTCACCGGCGCGGTGGCCAAAACTTCATGCGTCGCAATCAGGAGGTCATTGATCCACCTGGGCACGCCACGGATCTCTTCACGACGTGGGCCTGCGAGTACCTCACCGAGCGAGCTGCCGCGAACAAACGGGTTGTGAACGGGGAGGCCGCGACACCACAGCCGTTCCTGCTGTATCTCGCCTACAACGCACCGCACGATCCAATCCAACCTCAGCCCGAATGGCTCGCGAAGGTGAAGCGGCGTGAGCCGGAGATGCCCGACAAGCGAGCCGGACTCGTGGCTCTCATCGAACACATGGACGCCGGGATCGATCGCGTGCTAGTGACTCTGGATCGCTTGAAGTTGGCGGACAACACGCTGGTCTTCTTTACGTCGGACAACGGCGGCATTCTGAATTACGGAGCCACCAACGGCCCGTGGCGCAGTGAAAAGCAGCACATGTACGAGGGAGGTTTGCGAGTCCCGGCGGTCGCCCGCTGGCCGGACCGCATCGCCGCAGAGAGCCACACCGAACGAGTCGCCGTGACGATGGACCTCTTCGCCACCATCGTTGATGCGGCGGGAGTGCCAATGCCAAAAGGCATCGACGGCGTGAGCTTTCTCCCCACGCTGCTCGGCCAACCTCAAACCGTTCCGGCTCGCGATCTTTACTTCGTCCGCCGGGAAGGTGGTCCGGCCTACGGCGGCAAGACCATCGAGAGTCTGATTCGCGGCGACTGGAAGCTGGTTCAAGACAGTCCGTTTCAGCCGCTCGAACTGTACAACCTCAAGTCCGACCCGCGCGAGACCAAGAATCTGGCTGCTCAAGAGAAGAAGACCTTCCTCGAACTCTCTGCGGCTCTGCGCGAACAGATCCAACAGGGTGGCCAAGTCCCGTGGCAGGAGCCTTGAATAGCAGGCTCGACGCGTTGCGAATCGTGACGACAGACGGCATCCTTGGAGACATGGCAACACAAGTTACAGTCACGACGGGATCGCGTTTGCATTTCGGGCCGCTCGCACCGGCCGGAAGTAGCGGCGGGAAGTTTGGCGGCGTTGGGATGATGATCTCGGCACCGGGTGTCATCGTCACGGCGCGGTCGGCCGAGCGAGAGGGGATCAGCGGCGAGGATGCTTCGCGTTCGCGTGTTGCCCAGCTTGTGAGCCGCATTCGCGAGACGATGGGCAACGCCGCAGCTCCCTGTGAGATCGAGTTGCGAGAAACGATCCCATCGCACAGCGGCCTCGGTTCGGGGACTCAGTTGGGTCTGGCTGTGGCACGCGCGCTGAGTGAACTCGCGGGCGAACGCGATGTTCCCGTTGAGACGCTTGCGCGGCGGTCGGGCCGTGGGCTGAGATCAGCGATCGGACTGCATGGCTTTGGACGCGGCGGGTTCCTCGTCGATGGTGGCCGCGCCGATCAGCGGCACCCGTTCGGGACATTGGTCGCGCGGTATGAGGTTCCGTCAGAGTGGCGACTGGTTCTCGCTTCGCCCGGCCAATCGCAAGGGTTGTCCGGAGCGGATGAGCAGCGGGCCTTCGCGGCCCAACGACCGATGCCCGTTGAACTGACGGGTGAACTGTGCCGCATCGCGCTCATGGACTGGCTCCCCGCTCTCGTCGAAGCGGACTTCGCGAGGTTCAGCGCGGCGACGTTTGAGTTCGGTGTGCGGGTCGGTCAGTTTTTCTCGGCCGCACAAGGGGGCGTGTTCGCTCATCAACGCATGGCATTGCTGGTCGAGCAGCTTCGCGCGCGGGGCGTACAAGGTGTCGCCCAAACGTCGTGGGGGCCGACCATCGCGACCCTCTGTGCCAGTCAGAATGAGGCGGCTGAATTGGCCAGCGATCTCACCGGCGATCCAAACTGGTCCGACACGACGTTCCGCGTTGTCGAGCCACTCAATCGCGGCGCGACGGTTGCCGTCGAGTAGTCCGTTGTTTCACCGCGTGTTGGGATAGAATCGCGCGAGGTTGTTTGGCGAGACTCCACACAGTGCGAGTGTCAGCAACAACCAATTGCGCAGTGTCTGGCGAATTGGGCCGTGACGTTGCCAACGACGCGCAGAGACCGTGATTCGATCTGGCAACAGGATGAAGCGGCCCGCGTGGCGGAGTCGCTTCATCAGTAGCACATCTTCCATCAGTTTGACTTCGGGAAAGCCGCCGAGTTGCTCGAAGACGGACTTGCGAATGAAGATCGCTTGGTCGCCGTAAGCCATCCGCAGCCAGCGGACTCGCAATCCGTTGCCCCACTCCAGCCAACGATAAAGCCGTCCTTCGGCCGCAATGGTTTGCCCGAAGCAGCCACCGACCGTTCGTGCGTCGTCGAGCCCCCCGCGGATGGCATCGAACGCACCAACCGGCAACCGGCAGTCGGCATGAAGGAACAGCAGCACCTCTCCGCGACTGGCCGAGGCTCCCAGATTCTGCTGCGTCGCGCGACCACGCGGCGAGGAGATCACACGGTCCGCCAACGCCGCTTTTACGAGCGTCTCATCGGTCGATCCGCCATCAACGACAATGATCTCACACACGCCGATGCGCCGGGTTTCGGCGATCAAACGCGCGATCGATACGCCTTCGTTCAGAGTCGGGATGATGACGGAAATCATGGGGGAGTGAGTCGAAATTCGGAGCAAACAGCGGAGTTGTTCTTCGACAGACACTAACGTGCGGCGAGGTGATTATTCACAGTTGGCACAGCGGGTCTGTCATCGCGAACGAAGAAGGGGCGTGAGACCCATCAGAAACGAACGGGACAAATCGAACCAGCCCTGTCTTCAGAAAACCGACAGGACGGACAGATCAAACAGACCCGTGGATTCCGACAATAGCACCGCCAACCCAAACTCGCTGAAGTCAATCACGAGGTCAAGTTCTTGGTGACACTGTACACACTCTGTCCATTCCTTCGGCTCGCGATAGACTGCTAACTGCGGCTCTCCGTCGATCCCGGTTCAGGTCGTCATGCTTCGCGCGGTAGGCAATGAGGCGTCCTTGGTGAGCCGGGTAGCGTAAGCCCCCGGACTCCGTGATGAAGAGTCCGGGGACTTACGCCACCCGGCTCACCAAGACCGACGTTGGACAGATGCCTCACTTCAGGCCGCGTCAGAAAGTGCCGATGTCTGGCACGTTGGTTCTTTCACCGAATGGATCGCGGAGTCTCAGGAGAAATCAGAGTTTCATGAGTCACGTTCGTCGTTTTGAAAAGTTGAGCATCCTCGCGATCGCACTGTTTCTGCCAGTGGCAACTCCCGCAGCTTTGACCGCCGCACCGAGCTTCGAGGCGGATGTCTGGCCCTACTTCCAAACGCATTGCGTCCGCTGTCACGGCGAGAAGAAGCAGGAAAGCGAGTTCCGGATCGACAATCTGTCTCGCAACGTCGGTCGCGAGAACACGCCACAGTGGGCGGAGATCAGGGAACGAATCAGCTCGGGTGAGATGCCGCCGAAGGAGCTGAAGGATCTGCCAACTGCTCAGGAAAGCGCTGCCGTCGTTGAATGGCTGTCCGCGAGACTCAAGGAAGGTGAAGCCGCTCGCATGGCGCAGCGCGGGCGAGTTTCCTACAACCGGCTGACTCGCGACGAATACGTCAACACCGTCCGCGATCTGATCGGCGTTCACTTCGACGCCACTGATCCGACCGGCTTCCCAGAAGATCCCGAATGGCATGGCTTCGAACGACTCGGTTCGGTGCTGACGTTGTCGCCGTCCAATATCGAAAAGTACCTCGCCGCCGCCGAAATCATCTTGGCCGAGGCGTACCCCGCCATGAAGCCGACCTTTTTTGAATCCACTCAGCGAGCTGTCACCGAAAAGCACATCGACGAGACGCATCGCGAACGTCTGCGAGAACTCGGGCTGCTGGAAAAGATGCGTTTTGAAATGTGGGCGGGAGACATCTTTCGTTACTCCGTCTGGGAAACGCTTCCGGAAGCGGGCATCTATGAGATCAGCTACACGCTCAGCGGATTGAAGCCGGACAACAGCCGCGCCCCGCGTTTGTTCGTCTACGAGAAATCGCTGGATCGCGTGCTGTTCGAGCAAGACATCGTCGCCCCCGAAGACAAGCCCATCACCGTCAGGTTCCGCGCTCACCTTCCGAAAGGCCGACCGAGTATTGATGTGCTCAACAACGTGCCGGGCCTCTCGAACAACTTCCGTTCCGGGCGTCACGGCAACAAGCCATTCATCAGCACGAAGGACGGTCGCATTCCGTGGCAAATGAAGCTGACCGACGAGCAAGGTCTGCCGCGCTATCCCTTCCTCATCCTGGATGAGGTCTCGTGGCGCGGCCCGTTCATCACCGAAGAAGAACAACGACGGCGCGATGAATACTGGTCGGCGGAAGTCGGCAACGTGGCTCAAGTCCGCAGTGGGCTTGAGAAGATGGCGCGACGCGCGTTTCGGCGACCGGTCTCCTCCGCTGAGTTGGACGGCTACGTCGGCATCGTGAAAGCGGAACTCTCGGCCAATGAAACATTCCCAGACGCGGTCAAAGCGGGCATGACGGCGATCCTCTGTTCGAAGAGTTTTCTGTTCCTCGCCGAAGGTGATGAGGACGCTAATCGTCACACGCTCAACGACTGGGAGATCGCCAGCCGGTTGTCGTATCTGTTGTGGAGCACGATGCCGGATGACGAATTGTTCGCGATCGCCGAGCAAGGCAAGCTGCGCGACAAAGCCGAACTCGGGCGACAAGTGCAGCGGATGTTGGCCGATCCTCGTGCCGACCGTTTCAGCGAATCGTTCGCGTCGCAGTGGCTGAATCTGCGGAAGGTCGGCATGTTCCCGCCGGACAAGAAGCTATATCCGGACTACGACTCGTCGCTGGAGAAGAGCATGGTCGGCGAGACGACCGCGTTCTTCCGCGAAGTGCTGCAACGCGGTCTGACTCTGCGCGAGTTTCTGCATTCCGACTGGACGATGGTCAATTCGCGACTGGCTCAGTTCTACGGATTGCCGGAGGTCGCCGGGTCCGGTTTGCAGCGTGTCTCACTCACCCCAGAGAGTCGTCGCGGCGGACTGCTGACTCAGGCCTCGATCCTGTCGCTGACTTCCGACGGCACGCGGCATCGCCCCGTGCATCGCGGTAAGTGGGTCTCGGAATCGATCTTCGGCAAGTCGCCGCCGCCGCCGCCTGCCAACGTCGAGCCGATCGCACCCAATCCGCTGGACTCGCCCAAAGCGACGTTGCGGATGAAGCTGGATGCTCACATCCACGACGCGAAGTGCGCGTCCTGTCATCGCAAGATCGACCCGCTCGGGCTGGCCTTCGAGAACTACGACGCCATCGGTCGTTGGCGCACGACGGAAGTTGTCGAAGGGACCGGCGAAAATCCGCCGGTGAATCCCAGCGGCAAACTCCCCGACGGTCGCAGCTACCAAACGCCGGAAGAGTTCAAGCAATTGCTGCTCGCCGACATCGACTCGTTCAACACGGCGTTCATCGAGAAGCTCGCGACCTACAGCTTGCGTCGCAGCCTGTCGTTCGACGACCGAGCCGACCTCGCGGCGATTGCAAAAGCCAGCCGCGCCAAAGATTACCGCCTCCGCGATCTCGTCGAGGCGTTGGTGGTTTCCGACTTGTTTCAGAAGCGATAACCCTCGAAGGAAGTGACTCATGAGCAACGTCAACACCCACAGATGGCAGATCAGCCGTCGACAAATGCTGCGCGGCGTCGGTGCCTCCATCGCCCTGCCGCTGCTCGATTGCATGGCCCGTCCGAGCTTCGCGGCCCCCAGTCTGCCGACGCCGACGAAGCCCAAACGCAGCGTCTTTCTTTACATCCCCAATGGCGTCAACACGCTGACTTGGCAGATCGAAAAGGCCGGAGCGGAGTTTGAGTTTTCGAAGCCGCTGCAATCGTTGGAGCGACATCGTGCGGATGTCACTCCGATCAGCGGTCTGCATCATCCGATGGTGCTCGGCAAGCATCACAACTGCGACAAGGTTTGGCTGACCGGCGCGAACGTGCCCGGTGACGGCGGAGCTTTCCGCAATACGGTTTCGGTCGATCAACTCATGGCCGAGGTGCAGGGCACTTCGACCCGATTCGCGTCGCTGGAGTTGGCCATCGAAGGCCATTCGCTCGCTTGGTCGCGAGACGGCATTCAGATCCCCGCCGAACGAAACACTCGCACCATTTTCAACATGCTGTTCGGTGTCGAGAAGGAGAGTAAGAGCGCGATCAGCCGCCGACTCAGCCGACGTGGCAGCATCTTGGATGTCGTCGCTGATGATGCCAAACGCGTGAATCAAAAGCTGGGCACCGAAGACCGCTCGAAGCTCGATGAATATCTCACCGCCGTCCGGCAAGTCGAGGTTCGCACCGAGCGTGCGGAGTCGTGGCTCAACATCCCGAAGCCCAAGATCGAGCCGGCGGATGAAGCTCGGCTGACGCGCAAGCTGGAGATGTCGCAAGTCCGCGAATATCACCGGCTGTTTTCGGACCTGATGGTGTTGGCTCTGCGCACCGATTCGACGCGCGTCATCACCTGCATGATTTGCAGCGAGTCCAACGGCGGAGCGATCCCGGACATCGGCATCTCGCAGACGCGGCATGGATTGTCGCATCACAACGGAGACCCCGAACAACTGCGCCGTCTGACCGAAACCGATACGTTCCTGATCGAGCAACTCAGCTATTTGCTTGATCAGCTCAAGGCTCATCAAGAGGACGGTCGGCCGCTGTTGGATACGACTCAAGTGCTGTGGGGCAGCGGCATGGCTTACGGCCACAGTCACGGCAATGCCAACCTGCCGACGATCCTCGCCGGCGGCCGCGCACTCGGATATCAGCACGGCCAACACGTCGATTTCAACTTGCCGAAGATCGGCCAGTACAACGTCGCTGACGCCAATGCCCACTACCGGATCTGCTCGCGCCCCGTTGATGACAACGCCCGGCTCAGCAATCTTCTGCTGACGATGCTGCAACGCTCGGATGTCGAGACCGACCGGTTTCAAGACAGCCTCGGCACGATCTCGAATGTGCTGACCTGATTATCGTGGCCACGCTCGCCACAGAGTGGGCCATCGAGTCAATACACCCACGCTCTGGCGAGGGTGGCTACCGGAATTCCAGCTCCACTCGCTGCTTCAAGGCGACCTGCAAACATGCCCAACCGAAGCCTCTCACTCTTCACATGCCTGTGTTTATCTGCTGCGTGGCTGCATGCAGCAGACGCTCCGGCCTTTCGCACCGACGGCAGCTCCGACAAAACATTGAAGTGGTATCAGCTCGTCAACGGAGAATTTCCGCCCGAGAACTCGGCGCACGCGATCTCGGGCGAGCTGATTCAAGTGGATCACTTGGAGCGGCGGTTTCAACTGCGAGTGGATCGCAACGATAGCCAGCAAGCGGGCTTCATGGATCTGCCGTTGGACAGCGTCATGCTGCCGTTCGGGTCGATCTACTATCAGGGAGCGCCCGCGGCTTTGCAGGACATCCCGCTGGGCACGCACCTGCACGGCGCGTATTACCTGAAGGCCGACGACGATAAGTCCCCGCCGATCAACAGCGAGTACAAGCGAATCACGAACGAAGCCGCATTCAAGCGTTGTCTGCGAATCGAAGACGACTTCAGTTTCTTCGCTCGCCAGAAACAGAGCTGGAAGATCGAGACGGTGAACCTCGCAAACAAGAAGCTCAGCGCAACGTTGCAGAGCGATGGCAAGGGCATCGGCAAACCTAAGCTCTTCGACTTGCTGGCCAGCACCCGCGTGCGAGTGGGAAACGGTTCCGGAACTCTGGAGTCACTGGCAGTCGGGCAGACCGTGCAGTTCAACATCACCTGGGCGACGCTCTACGGCCCCGGCCGCGTGCTGGAGATCTGGCTCGACGAACCAAGCCGCCAACTCGCGACCGCACAGCAGTTGGAGCGTCACCGCGATGAGGTCCGCGATCACGGCTTGCCTGGGTGGATCGATGCCGTCGATGACGAAGCTCAAATTGTCACGATCACGTTCTTTGACGGGGTCGATCCAAAGCTGTTCGCCGAACTGACCGGCATTAACGAGGAACCGCACGGCTGGCCGTTCTCGAAACGCGAGGACGATCCGAAAGCTCCCAAGGGCGGCATCGCTGTCGCGCGTGAGTGCTTGATGACTTATGACCCGGTCAACGATCGCAAAGGGGGCAACATCTTGGCGATCAACCAGGTACCGGTCGTACCCGGCGGCAGCGGCGTGCAGATCAAAGTGAAGTGCTGCATGTTGCTGGAAGGCCATCGTCCCGGTCGCATCGTTCGCTTCTACCCGGCCACTTGGAAAGTCCACGCGCTGCCTCACGAGGAGCAGTTCCACGGACGCGAGTAGTGTGTCGTCTTTCGCACCGCGAAAGAACGTCCTTTCGCGGTGCGAAAGGCGATAGCGAATCCCCCGACCCTGAAAGATCACCCTTCATGAAACGACGTTCTTTCGTCTGCTTGTTACTTACGGCCGCTTCGTCACCGAGCATCCTAACTCCGGCGTTCTCCGCTGAGATTCCTGCCGGACTCGCCACTGTCAAAACCCAGCGTGACCTCGACGCCGTCATCGCGGCCACTACAGATGCAGGCTTGAAACAGGCCCTTCAAAGCCACTCCGCCGCGTTGCTCGCCGCTGCTGAGGAACGCACGCATGTCGAAGCCGTCTTGCGTGCCGTCGAGATTTCTCCCGGCAAGGTCGAGAAGATCAACACGCCCCCCGACAGCCTGAAGAAGGCGGCTGGTGGCGACATCGCTCTCTTTGACACGCTGAAGCTCGTGGACCTCGCGAGGCCCAACTCGGGACCGCACGACCATCGCAAAGTTGATCCCTACGACGCCGCCTTCTTCGCACATCTCGGACACATCCAGACTTTGGAGTCGCTCAACATCATCGCCACCAAACTCAGCGATGAGTGGATCGCACCACTGGGGAAACTCACGAACTTGAAGACGCTGCGGTTCACTAACAACGGCAAGCTGAGCGATGTCGGACTGGAGCATCTCGCCGGGCTCAAGAAACTCGAACAGTTTTCATTCGTGGGGACCGGCATGCAGGGGCATGTCTATGCCAAGTTTGAAGGCTGCACGCGGCTCGTGCGAGTCAGTCATCGCGGTAGTTCGATCGACGATGAAGGTCTGCAACAACTTTGTGAGCACCTGCCGAATCTCGAAAGCATCAGCCTTGCGCACGCGAAGTTCACCGATGTCGGAGCCGTGCATCTGACCAAACTCAGCAAGCTCAAACGACTCGAAATCGGCACCCGCAACGCGACGCCAAGCTGCCTTCAGTACGTCGCCAAACTGCCTCTGGAATACCTGCAACTGGGAGATGGCCTCGACACCCCAGAAGGCATCGGCCTGATCAAGAGCATGCCGACGCTGCGCAGCCTGACGCTCACCAACTCCAAGGCTCTGACGGATGCTGATCTGAAGGTCGTCGCCAGCATGACTCAGTTAGAGCATCTGGAACTCGGGGGCATCGTTCTCCCCGAGGAGCGTCTCGCGTTGCTCAAGGACTTCGCCTTCCTCAAGTCGATGCGGCTCGCCCCCAGTGCTCCGTTCTCTCCCGAGGCGCAAGCGAAGTTAAAACACTTGCTGCCCAAGACCGAGCTGCAGTTCAAGTAACTGGCTCTCCACCATTTCTGTTGAACAACTCTCGTGAGCGGCAAGACGCTAGCCGGCCTGTCTACTGGAAATCATCGGCGGCTAGCGCCTTGCCGCTTACTCCATACAACTTTCAACAAGAAAGCGGAGAGCCAAGAAACAGAGATCACGGCCTAGTGCCCCAAACGCCGACCATTTTTGTCTGTCAACACAACCGACCGCGCAGCTTGATCTGTTCGTTGGACTGCACCAATCAAACGAATGCCGGACGCCACCGGCGTGTTGTCACCGCGATATGAAATGAGACTGAGGCGGGGATATCGTGGGGATCAGCAGGCACAGGAGTCGTCAGGAGTCGTCATCATCGAGGACGCAGCACGGTGGAACCGATCTCACGTTCGTTGATCGCGTCGGACTGATCGACTCGCAGAGTCACGTCATCGTTTTCGATGTCGATGACCGTCACTGTGTACTCGCCAATCTGAACAACGTCGCCAACAGCGAGATCAAGTTCTTGAAGTTCCACCGTAAACCTCCGTGCCAGCGAATGAGTAGAAGTCCGAACGGACGTGGGGGCGGACTATAACGGTGGTGCTGCGCGCTGACAACGAATCGTTCGTGGGGATCAGCATCGACCGCACGTGTCTGTGCGCCACGTTGCGACCGTACGCCGGAGCCGTTCATCTGCTGGTTGCCGTCGATCATCACACCGGACTCGTGCTCAGCCAGACGCGCGTCGATGAGAAAACCAGCGGGGCCCTCGGCCTGCTCCAGAACTTGGTGTTCAAGGCGTATGTTGTCGTACTCGATGCGAGTTTCTGAGAGCAAGTGCTCGACGTGTGGCATCGCCGGATCGGAACCGTCAGTCTCGCAGCCACCATCCGCAGCATCACACGACAATCTCTACGACTATTCACCAAACTCGGCCTTGGGATTTCGTACTACATCGCCAATTGTGTTGGGTTCAGTTTCTTTTTGCGGGCGTTTTTTGCGGCGAGGTTACGCTGTTGGTGATAGGCGATGGTGTTTGCGGATTGTTGGATGTCGTTCGTTTGGCGGCGGTTTCTCTGGCAGACTTGGCAGCATTGGGCGAGGGCGCGGCGGGTTT
>CAMAYU010000160.1 GCA_945862235.1 Schlesneria paludicola DSM 18645 | reverse complement strand
TTTTTTGGCTCGCTCAAAAGGAAGTATTTATGACCAAGCTCCGAATGACTCGTCCGGCTCCGGCTCGACGGGGGTTCACACTCATCGAATTGTTGGTGGTGATCGCCATCATCGCAGTGCTGATCGCATTGCTGTTGCCTGCTGTCCAGCAAGCCCGTGAGTCCGCTCGCCGGACCCAGTGCAAGAACAACCTGAAGCAACTCGGGTTGGCCGTCCACAACTTTGAAAGCACTTACCGCAAGTTGCCTCACCCCGGTCAGTGCGACAGCACCGGTGGCGCCGCGACGGTGTACATGACCCAGTCGCCAGCCACGCTGCTGCTGCCATACATCGACATGGCCAACGTCTACAACCAGATGGACCAGAAGCTGGTGTTCTCCAGCATGTCGGCCGCCGGTTACAACACGACGGCTTTGCATGCCGATTCCATCGGTGCGGTCTACAACGATCCGGCTTATCCAAACACGGTGGCCGCCGCCAAGACCCAAATCCCCAGCTTCATCTGTCCCTCCACGCCAGTCGCTCCAAGCACTCGCGCCCCGGATGGCTACGGATGCTGGGACTACATGTTCATCGCCGTCTCCGACATTGATGACACGACCCGGATTCGTGCACCATCGACGGGTGGTCCCCCGACGTTGCGGACCTTGGCCACAGTTCAAGGGATGCTCTCGTGCGATAAGAATTGGGGCATCAGCGCTGTAATCGATGGCACGTCGAACACACTGCTCTGTATCGAAGATGCGGGCCGTGCTTATGGTGGTGGTACCGCCTTCCCCATCGTCCCCAAGTTCGGTTCGATGTCCAGCCGTCCTTCGCCGATCACGACCGATACGCAAGCCCCTAACTTCGGAACGGCGGCCCCTGGGGCTGCCAACGGTCGCCGCATGTACGCTTGGGCCGATCCCGATGCAACCACCAACGGTTATTCGGGTCCGAGCAACGCGACGGGATCACAGGTTGCCGGTATCAACAACTACAAGACGCCCATCGGTGGTCCAACCGAATGCCCTTGGACGACCAACAACTGCGGCCCGAACGACGAACCGTTCAGCTTCCACACGGGTGGTTGCCAGGCCGTCATGGGTGACGGCTCGGTGAAGTTCCTCAGCGAGAACATGGATGCCGTCGTCCTGAAGTACTTGGTCGGTTGCCAAGATGGTAAGGTCACCGGCGAGTACTGATTTACCCATGGCGGTGACAGGCTTCCCGCTTGTCCGCCCGGATTGAGACAGTGAGCGACCTCGTGGCGTGTTCAGCGTCGCGAGGTCGCTTCGTTTGTCGTGTGTGCCGAACCTCGAACCCAAAATCAATCAACATCATGAGTGAACCGAACATTCTCATTCTCTGCACGGGAAATTCCTGTCGCAGCCAAATCGCCGAAGGGTATTTCCGGCACTACGCCGCCGACCGCTTCGAGACTCATAGCGCAGGGACCGAGCCCAAGGACGCAGTCCATCCCCTCGCTGTCCAAGTGATGGCGGAGGAGGGCATCGACATCTCAGACCATCGCCCGAAGGATCTGCAAGTATTCTTGGGGCACATGGCGGTGAGATACTTGATCGTCGTGTGCGATGGAGCGAACGAGAGTTGCCCGCGCATCTGGCCCGGAGTGCTGAATCGCCTCTACTGGCCGTTCGCTGATCCTGCGGCGTTTGAAGGATCGCCTGAAGCAACGCTGAGCGAGTTTCGACGCATCCGAGATGAGATCAAGACGCAGATTCTGACTTGGTTGAAGGCAGCCTGATCACATTCAGACGGCCTCGCTCTGGCTCCCAAAGAATGAAACAGGGCCGCAGGAAGTCAGCCTGCGGCCCGGGCAATCGGTTCATTTTGTGAGCATCGGTGACTACCGACGGAACATCTCCCGCAGAGCGGCATTCTTACGTCGTTCCATTTCCATCAACCGGCTAAACGGGCCTTCTCCGCGAGAGACCGTCTGGCCGTTCCCACTGAAGATTCGGCGTGCGGCTTGAGCTTCGTTCGCCGTCAACGCGATCGCCACGAGAGCAATCGCAATCATCAAATAACGCATGGAGGCTTTCCTTTCAAAAAAGTTTTCACTGTCACAACACTGGGACCAAAGCAGTCCGTTGAGCAATTGAGGAGAAGCGAAGACATCTCATTCCGGTCGGCTTGAATCGCTTCAAACCTGTGGAACTGAAAGTGCCCGGCCCGACTTCCCCTCGGCATTGCTCAGCGGAGTGCTGGTCTTCCGCCGCCATTGGGCCGCGAAACCCGAGCGGCGGAAACTGCCGATGGATCCGACACCCTTATGTTCGGAAAGAGGCCACCCGTATCGCGACTCCATCTCACTCACTTCGGCGAAATCGGCCGGTCACGTTCCGCGAGTGCCAGTCCCGAAGAGTTGTCCGGCGCGGGGACTCCCGACGAGCCTGCCCGGCTTCAACAACCGGCATCATCAGCACTGTCGCCTGATGCCGCGTATGAGAGCCGGATCGTGGAGTGGACGAGGAACAGGCTCGAACGCCATGACGGCTAGGGCCATCGCTATTTTCAATTGAGTGTGCCACGGTCACGGAGCTTCGACGAAGCCGTGCGATCAGGTGAAGTCTGTTTCTCATTCTCACGGCCACGTCGAAGCTCCGTGACCGCGGCACCCTATCTCTGAGATTCAAGAAGGCGATGGCCTTGAATGACGGCTGTTGCCCGATGTACGCGGTCATTACGATGCGATCATGCCTGCCACACTTCATCGCACTCGCTCCACGAACACATTGCCGACGCGGCTCGTCAGTTCGGCCGTTGTCATGTTGTTGGGGACGTTGCTTGCCTCAAGCGGCGTGCAAACGTGGCTCTCCTCGCGCAGCCTCGCCACGAATTTCGTGAGTCCCGCCGCGTGGCGACAACTGGTCCGGTTGCCTGTGGGCGCGATGCCGAATGTGGATCAAGGGGAGGTCTCCTTTGGTTCCATTGTGCTGGTGCTGGGAGCGGTCTCAATTGTGACGTGGCTGGCTGGCGCGTACTGGATCGCACGGCGGCGCGGTTCGAGCTACTCAGAGTCACTTGCGACGTGGGGCTTAGTGGGTTGGGGCTGGTGGTGTCTGATCGATGTCTGGGAATGGACGTGGATCGGCGCGGGGCTGTTGGGGGCGACGAGCCTCTCGGGGTTGCTCGCTGTATCGCCGCAACTGTGGCTGGCGGGTTGTCTGGCGGGATGGCTGACGACGCTGTTGACTCTCGCGCGGAGTGGCTCGTCCCGCGCTGTCTTGGCGAAGGACTCCTCGCTCGATGAGAGCCAGGCGGCTCGAACACCGCGTTGGTTGTGGCTGGCCTGTGGTGTGTACATCGTCGTCTTCACAACGCTGAACTGGCGACTCTACTTCAACTTGCTGATGCCTCACGGCGATTCGGTGATGTACGAGGAACACTTGTGGAATGTGCTTCACGGCAAAGGCTTTCGCAGCTATCTCGATCAAGGGCTGTTCTTCGGCGAACACATCCAGTTCGTACATCTGTTCCTGCTGCCGCTGTACGCCTGCTGGCCATCGCACTTGCTGCTCGAACTGTGTGAGTCCACCGCGTTGGCGCTCGGTGCGTTCCCGGTTTACTGGATGACGCGACGTTGCCTGAGCCGTGATTCACGTTTCCCGCTTCAAGCCGACACCCTTGCGCTGGCCGCTGCGGTCGCGTACCTGCTCTACGCGCCGATGCAGTTCCTCGATATTGAGATCGACCTGAAGACGTTTCGACCCGAGGCGTTTGGCATTCCACTGCTGCTGCTCACGCTGGACCAACTCGAACGGCGGCATCTCGTCGGAATGCTGATCGGTTTGGCAATCACGCTCACGGTGAAAGAGGACTACGCGATCCTCTTCGGGCCGCTGGGAGTTTGGATCGCATGGAGCGGGTCATCGGAGCCGGTGACTGCGACAACATCCGCGCGATCGTCATTCCTCGCTGGGCTGTTGCCGCATGACCTCAACCGCTTCTTGGCGGGGATGGCGCTGTCCGTCTTCAGCGTCGCGTATCTCTGGCTCGCGACGCGCGTCGTGATGCCGTGGTTTCGGTCGGGAGCCGAAGTCCATTACACGCGGTACTTCGCCACGTTCGGTGAATCACCCGAGCAAATCGTCGGGACGATGTTGTCCAACCCCGGTCTGCTCTTCGGCGAACTCTGTTCTACGGCGACGGTCCTCTACGCGCTGCTGCTGCTCGCGCCGTTGGCCTTCATTCCGCTGCTCTCACCGGCGCGACTTGCCGTCGGTCTGCCGCTGTTTGGCATTCTCTGCTTGAACGAACTGGCCAAGGATCCGCGACACCAGTTTCACGCTCCGTTGGTGGCCGTAATCTTTTGGGCACTCGCGGGAGGACTGCCGCGTGCGGTGGAGCTAGTTCGCAAACTCCTCGCGCGCTGGACTGCGGCCTCCGCAGCAAACGACGAACACGACTCCACGTCGCGCACGATCTGCACGCATCTGATTTGGACGGCCTCGCTCTGCACCGGCCTCTTCCTGACCATTAGTCCACTCGGCTGTCCCTTCTGGGACGTGGGATCGAACTGGCACTGGCAGAAACTCTACGGACCAAGTCGTCGCGGTGAGTTGTTCGCTCGCATACTTCCGTTGATCCCGCGAGACAGCCGGGTCGCCTCGACCGACTTCGTTCATCCCCGGTTCACGCATCATGAACGGTCTTACGACTACAGCGGCTACCGTCGCAAAGTGGCCGGTGATCGCACGGGTGTTCCCGACGACACCGACTTCCTCGTCATCGACACGAACCATCGTTACAGCGAGATCAAGTCTGCCGCTGAAGTCCCCGAGTACCGTGATCACCCCGCCGACTGGGAGCTGCTCCCCGATGAGACTGACGGGTACTTCATCGTGCTGAAACGCCGACGATGAGTTGAGGGGCTGTGCCTCGAAAAACTAGCCCGACGCGCAAGCGAGGGCTGGGCATTCGATGATGGTGAAGCCCTCGCTTGCGCGTCGGGCTAGTTTTGAAATGCACCTTCACTCCGCGACGCGCGACCACTGCTGGTCGAGCCGCTTCTCCGACACTTGCACTGCCGTCTTCAACTCTTGGGCGAAGAGCGACACGCGGAATTCCTCGGTCATCCAGCGATAGGATTCCAGTTCGGGGTCGTAGAGTTGTCGTTCGCGATGCTGCTTCATCCGTTGAATGCCGCGCGGCCAGTAAGCGGCAATCACGGGCAACTGTTGCAAGTCGCGCGGCCCCGCTCCGCTCGTCAGTTTTTGCAGACGCAGCACGATTCCCTTCGAGTACCTCGGGAACTGTTGGAGCCAAGGCCAAGGCGTTCGGACGAGAAAGCCCGGCAGGAAGAGTTGGCCCAGTTGAGCATGCACGTCCAACCGCGTCGGCTGCCATTGCGGAGCCGCCGTTTTCTCCCACGTCTTGCGGATCTCGGAAAAGTTCACGAACAGCGGCGCGAGCAACTGCGACACTTCCGCGACCGCCGCGCCCAGTCGTTGTGATCCCACTCGCAGACACGCGCGGAACTCGTCGTCCGATCGAGGCAGCTTGGCATCGGGAAGGAACGCGCGGTCCGCCAACAGTTCGGTCAGTTGCTGCCGAAACGGAAACGGCTGCGGGAAAGTTTTGGATAGCAGCGTCCAGTTGTTGAGCTGCGGCAGATGATCGACGTGTTGCTTCAGCTCCCGTGCCGCCGCCAGCGCGATCAGCCGCCGCACACCGAACCGCAGCTCGTGATTGGCGCGTGCCGGAGCATCGACCAGACGCAGCGATGCGGTGTCGATGCCGTTGTCGATCAACGTCGGATAGCCCTTCATCGCGATGCCGCCACGCACCACAGTCACCTCGGGCGGCAACGTTCCAAAGTCCCACGTCGTCACGCGATCGCGACTCCACCGCACGTCATCGACCGAGGAGAAGCTGCTCGCGGCGGCGGCTCCGAAGGCCTTCCGCATCTCGACCAGATCGCGTCCGGCCGCGAGTGTCTTCCCGTCCGCATCAATCACGCGAATCTGCATCCGCAGGAAGTACGGCAACCGGTCCTCGCGCAACTCATCACGCGGCAGGGAGACTCCCGTGATCTGTTCGATCGCGCGGGCCATCGCCTCAGCCACCGAGCCTTCTCCGAATCGAACAACCTGCGCGACGCGCGCGGCCGTCTCGGGGATCGGGACCAGCGACCGACGCAGGTCTTTCGGCAACGACTTCAGCAGAGCTGCGATCTTCTCTTCGATCAGTCCCGGCACGAGCCAACCGAGCCGTTCACCATCGAGTTGATTCAATCCCTCTTGCGGCACAATCACCGTCACGCCGTCCTCACCGCCACCCGGATCGTGGCGATATTCGAGCGGCAACGACAACCCGCGCATCTGGACTTGATCGGGATAGGCCTCTTTCGTCGAGGGGATCGCGCCCGCCTCCAGCACATCCGCCTCTGTCATGATGAGTCGCTGTCGAACTTCGACCGTCGCCGTCCGCAACCACTGCACCAGATGAACGCCATCCAGCACATCAACGGGCAGCCTCGCGGCATAGAAGTCGAACTGCGCATCCGGGTCCCGCAGCAGGTTCCCCTTGCGAGAACGCGACTCCAAATCTTGCAGCCTCCCGATCAGTTCGAGGTTCTTCACGAGGAACTCCGGCATCGGTGCCGTCCCCCGCGAAGATGACTGAGACCGCGCACCAGCAGCCGGGTGCCCACTTCTGGTTCCCTCGCCCCGGCTCTGCGGGGAGAGGCTTAGGGTGAGGGGTTCTTCCGTTTTGGCCTTCGCATCTCTGGTCCCCTCGCCCCTCGCCTTGGAGGGGTGAGGGTGAGGGGTTCTTCCTTTGGCGATCCGTTTGGCGTTGTCTTGTTCCAGTTTGGCGGCACTTCGGTCACTGCGCCCCACTCGATGTCCGTCGTCATCCCGTTCTGGCTGAGCGCGGCCCGACTCATCGCGGCCCGACTCGGCTCTGTTGGAGTCCTCCTCCACGCCCCACTCGCCATGCACCAGCCCTTGCCACAGAAACAGCTCGCGCGACTTCACGGCATCGATCCGTCCGTAGCGAATCTGTCGGCGCGGAACGATCAACAGCCCGAACAGCGTGACCTTTTCGCTGGCCATCACGGCGAGACCTTCCGGATCCCAAACCGGTTCGCTGTACGTGCGAGTCAGCAGATGCCCGGCCAGCGGCTCGATCCAATTCGGATCGATCCGTGAGACCGTCCGCAAAAAACGTCGCGTCGTTTCAAGCAGCTCCGCCGCGACGATCCACTTCGTTTTCTTGCTCGCTTGCCCCGACCCTGGCCAGAGAAACCCCTTTTGACCACCGGCCACTTGGTACTCGCTCGTCTCCGTCCGCATCGCGATGCTCGACAGGAAACCCGTCAGCAGCGCGCGATGAATCGCGCCGAAGTCGTTGCGCCGCGTCCACTCGTTCGAGGCCACGATGGCCGCCTCGCCCGGCTCTTTCTTCTGAGCGGGGGACGTAAGTCCCCTGGCTCCGCTCGACGGCTTCGGCACGAGCGGTACTGACTTTCCCGCTGCCAGGGGACTCGAGCCCCCCGTTTGGGAAGTGGTCGGTCTCGCCGCATCAACGCTCTCCCGCACGATCTCGGCCAGCTCCGCATGGACCTCGACCCACTCGCGCAGCCGCGTCCACGACAGAAAGTTTTGCAGGCACGCCTTCCGCAATTGGCTGTGCGACAGCCGAGCCTTCAAGCCTTGGAAGAAGTCCCAGATTTTCAGATAGCTCAGAAAGTCCGACTCTTCGTCTTGGAACTGCTTGTGCGCCTCATCGGCCTGCTGCTGCTTTTCGAGCGGTCGTTCGCGCGGGTCTGGCAGTTCGAGAGCCGACGCAATGATAAGAATCTCGGCGAGGCAATGTTCATCCCGCGCGGCCCACACGATGCGCGCGATGCGCGGATCGACCGGCAGTCGCCCGAGCTTCCTCCCGAGGTCCGTCAATTCGTGGCGGTCGTTCACCGCACCGAGTTCAAACAGCGTCTTGTAGCCGTCTCGAATCGCGTCGGACTTCGGTGGTTCGAGAAACGGGAACTCTTCGATCGCCCCCAGCCCGTGCATCTTCGTTTGCAAGATCACGTCGGCGAGGTTCGACCGGAGAATCTCGGGCGGCGTGAACCGCTCGCGGCTCGCGTAATCCTCTTCCGAATAGAGGCGGATGCACACGCCTGGCCCTAGTCGTCCGCAACGCCCGGCCCGCTGATCGGCCGACGCGCGTGAGACCGCTTCGATCGGCAGTCGCTGCAATTTGTTCTTGGGCGAGTACCGGCTGATCCGCGCCGTGCCGGTATCGACGACATAGCGGATGCCCGGCACGGTCAGTGAGGATTCGGCGACGTTGGTCGCGATGATGATCCGTCGCGTGGACGACGTTTGAAACACGCGCTGTTGCTCGGCGGCAGAGAGTCTGGCGTAGAGCGGCAGCAGGTCGATCTTCGAGCCTCCAAACGTCCGTCCGCGCAGTGTTTTCGAGGCTTCGTGAATCTCACGCTCGGTCGGCATGAAGACCAGCACGTCGCCGGGACCGTGCGCCGTGACTTCGGCCACGGCGTCGGCCATCGCGCGTTGAATGTCCGGTTCGTTCCCCTCGTCGTCGTTCTGAGGCGGCCGGTAACGAATCTCGACTGGGTACGTTCGCCCGGAAACTTCGAGTACCGGAACCTCACCGGCCACCGAGCGAAAGTGGTCGGCAAACCGTTGCGCGTCGATCGTGGCCGACGTGATGATGACCTTCAGCTCACGCCGCTTCAGCACCAACCGATGCAGGTTGCCGATCAGGAAGTCGATGTTCAGCGACCGCTCGTGCGCTTCATCAACGATGATCGTGTCGTACTGATCGAGCCAACGATCGTGCTGGTTCTCGGCCAGCAGGATGCCGTCGGTCATCAGCTTGATGTACGTCTGCGGTGAGGTCGCATCGGTGAACCGCACCTTGAAACCGACCTCGCGCCCGACGGTTACGCCGAGTTCTTCCGCAACGCGCGCCGCGACCGACCGCGCGGCGATTCGTCGCGGTTGCGTGTGACCGATCAGCCCGTCGATGCCGCGCCCCAGATCGAGGCAAATCTTCGGCAGTTGCGTGGACTTGCCCGATCCCGTCTCACCACACACAACAACCACGCGGTGATCGCGAATCGCGGCGGCGATCTCATCGCGCCGCTGGCAGACCGGCAGTTGCTCGTCGTACTTCGGGATCGGCCGCGCTGCCACACGCTGCTCGCGCAGCTGGCATGACTTCGCCAATTCTTCCTGCAACCGCGCGAGGTTGCGGTCGCAAGCCTGCTGTTTGCGCAGAGCCTCCTGCACGCCCCCCCACATCCGCCGCAATCGCTGCCGATCGACCATCATGGTGCGTGTGAGAGCCGACTCGATCTCGGTTGCTTGTAAATGGGTCACGTCGGTCATCAGCAGTGGTCTCTCGCTTTAGTAGGGAACGCGATCTCATAGTTGTCGAAGCGGCCCGCCGCAAGCGGCCTTCGTTGCGTCGCAGGGATATCGACTTATTGCATCTGCGAAACCGGTAGGTTGCGTGGAGTCTTCGGGTTTGAAAGTTGACTCAGTGAGTCAACGTTTCGTTTTTGCCCTCAATGTAGCCTTCATCGCTCCGCGTGGAGACAGCCGTGCGCGAGTTCAACGTGGATTGTTCCCTCGACACCGCCACTGACTCGGCTCTCTTCACGCGGAGCGATGAAGGCTACTTGGTCTGAGGCGCAGCCGTCGCTGAAGTCTTCGGAACGGACCAAATGTCTTGTGAAATGGCGGTGTGTTCCGAAGACTCCACACACCGTACATGGAACAAGGCGATAGCCCGCGTTGCGTTGGCGAGCGATCACGGGGCTTCACTTTGGATCAGACAACCACTCTCGCAATCGAACGAGGCCCTCTTCCACGCTCACTCGCGGCTCGTAACCGAACGCCTCGCGGGCCGCATCGAGCTGGAACCAGTGCGATGTGGCGAGTTGTCGCGCGACAAACCGCGTCATCGGTGGTTCATCGGTGCGATTGAGCAGCGTGTACGCGCATTCCATTGCACCGCCAATCCAATACGCGGCCGTGGCCGAGATGCTCTTCGTCACCGGCGGCTCACCAGCACAAGCCAACATGCGGTCGATCAGATCCCACAACGGAAGCGGCTCACCGTTGGAGATGAAGAATGCTCGACCAGCCACCGCCGAGTTCAACTCCAATTTGTCCGCCGCTTGGAGGTGCGCGTCAGCAGCGTTTTCGACATAAACCGTATCGACGAGGTTCGCGCCCGAGCCGACTCGGCGCAGCTTCCCCTGCCGCGAACGTTCGATCAGTCGTGGGATGAGGTGATTGTCGCCCGGCCCCCAGATCAGGTGCGGCCGCAGCGCGACAGTAGCCAAACGAGTTCCAGTTGCGGTCACCGAGCCATTCGCTGCGAGGACCGTTCGTTCGGCCATCGCCTTCGTCTGCGGATAATGCGCGAGATACCGTGACGGGTACGGAGCCGATTCGTCGATCCCGGCTTCGTCGCGACCATCGAACACCACGCTCGGTGAACTGGTGTGAATGAGCTTCGGGACACTCTCAGACAGACACGCCGCGATCACGTTCTCGGTCCCGATCACGTTCGCGCGATGATAGTCGTCGTACCGTCCCCACACCCCTGCTTTGGCCGCGACATGGAACACCGCGTCACAACCCTTCGCCGCCCCAATGACCACCGCGCGATCGGCGATGTCGCCGGTGACACACTTCACACCCAACGCTTTCAACGCGGGATAGTCCCCGCGCGACAGACTGCGCACCGAGTCCCCGCGCGCGACGAGCTGCCTCACGATCGTCTGCCCCAGAAACCCGCCGCCCCCCGTCACCAGCACTCGCATCGTTTTAGAAACCTCTCAATACGGAAGTCAGCAGCAACCCCAGCAGCACTGCGGCGACGATCATCACCCACACCGGCGAACGCGTTTTGTTCGTCGTCCCATCCGTGATCCAACGCTCACACGCCGGGCAGTAGTCGGCGTCTTCCAGCATCGTCTCACCACAATGTGGACAGGGAATGTAACCGTCGTCGTCTCCGTCTTCATTGAACTCGTCGCTGTCGTCGTCTCGCGAGCCGCTTCGCATGAGATTTCCCTTTCGCAGTTGGTCGCGATGGAGTCGGGAATGGAGAATCTGCTCACGGTTGAGGATGCCCTCAATCCAGTTGCTTTATCGCCCACACCGCCAGTTTCTCGCGGAAGATTTTGGAGTTATGCCGGATGTCGACCGGAAAGGCTTTGTGGAACAGGATCGTCCGGACGGGGCGCGATGCCTCGAACTTGGCCCCCAGCTCGAGCAGCTCCTGCGTCAGCTTGGCCTTCGACGCGCGACGGGCCTCCGTTTCGAGTTCCACGCACAGCACCGGCTGCATCAAGCCACTTCGCATGACTCCAACAAGCGCCGTGCGGAAGACTTGAGGGTGGGCGTTGAAGATCCCTTCGACCGGCTCGGTGAAGTACGTCCGCTCGGGCGTGACGACGCGATGCGACTTGCGACCGCAGAACCAGAGCCGGCCTTGTTCATCGAAGTAGCCGAGGTCTCCCATGCGATGAGCGATGTCGGTGTTGGACGAGACGGAATCAGGTGAGCCGGGTGGCATCAGCCCCCGGACCTGTTCGTCGCTCGAAAAAGTCCGGGGGCTGACGCCGCCCGGCTCGCCCGATTGAGTCGGACGCATGTCCGCAGCTCGCTTCTCATCACCGGCACTCATCCGAATCTTCGCCAGCGCCGTCAGATCGGGCCGGTTGAAATATTCCCTCGTCACTTGAGGCCCTTGCACGACGATCTCACCGATCTCACCACGCGGCATGAGCAGCGAGTCACTCCATTCGGGGATCGGCTCGTCGGTGATGCGGATGATGGAGACGTGAACGCCTGGAACCGGACGGCCGACGCACGTTCCGGCTCCTTGCGCAGTCTTGGCTCGCGTCTCGTCGAGGACTTCGCGGCTGCCGATGACGGCGACGGGCAGGGACTCGGTTGCGCCGTAGGGAGTGAATATCTGTCGCCCCGGTGCGAGCGTCGCTTGGAAACGGCTGATGATCTCGGCGGAGACCGGAGCGCCCGCTGAGAGGACTCGTTTCAAGGTCGGCATCGGTTCCGCAACGCGGCCGTCAATGCGGCGGCTGGCATAGCGACCGACCGCGTTGAGCAATGCCGGTGAGCCGAACATGTTTGTCGCGCCGAAGCGTTGAATCGGTTCGATCACCTCGCGCGGGTTGACGCGCGCGGGTCGAGTGAAGTCCATGCGAGGGATCACCGCCGTCATGCCGAGTGCCCCGGCAAACAACGCGAACAGCGGGAACGTGCAGAGATCGACTTCACCCGGCTCGATGCCAAACAGCTGCTTGAGCAACTCCACCTGAGCCACAAAGTTCCCGTGCGAGTAGACCGCCCCCTTCGGCACGCCGGTGCTGCCGCTGGTAAACAGAATAGCCGCCACGTCAGATGCGGCAGTCTCGGCGATGCGGCTCACACGAGACTCGGCTTCATGGGCCATCGCGTTCAGATCGTGCATTCCCGGACCAAGACCGCCCGTATCGACCGGCCTCGGCCCTTCCGGCGGACCTCCGAAGAACTTGAGGTCGCGCATCGTCATCCACGTCTTGTTCAGGGAGATGGAATAGTTCTGTGACGGTCGACCTCCCACATGAACGTACTTCGTCAGCGAACCCTTTCCCCAACCGAACAGCCACCGCGCGACATGAGCCTTCGTGATCCCGATGAACGCGGTCGGCTGAGCTTCAGCCAGACATTTGCCAATGTTCTTGAGGCCCATCCCCGGATCAACGAAGACCGGCACGGCTCCTGCTTTGAACAGAGCGAACGTCAGAGAGAAAAACTCCAACGACGGCGGCACCATCAGCGCGGCCCTCACCCCGCGCCCGATCCCTATCATCGTCAGCCCAGCCGCGATCCGATCACTCTCGTCGTCAAGCTGCTGAAACGAGAGGCTCGTATACGCCGTCCGTCCTGCGCGGTCTCGCGATGCCGGAAACATCACCGCCATCTGCTCAGGCCGCAGCCGAGTCATGTCCTTCAAGTGAGTGGCGATGTTGGTGGTGGGCATGAGGGGAGGGGAGGGTGGAAAGTGGGTGGTGGATTGCCATTCAGCGGCAGGTCGTCCGGTTCATAATCAACCGGGACGAACGCGCACTTTGCGGTCGTCCACGATCCACAACGATCCCAGCAACGGCTCCGACTCGAACAAGGGAAGCAACCGGTCGATCATCGCCCCGATGTGCGGGATCGTTTGCACGGACGGACGTAGGACAACGATGCCGGAATAGTCGGCTCATCAACTTTGAATCGCATCAGATCGCTCCGGGGAGCGACACGATCCGCTCGCGAGCCAGTTCGGCCGCGTACCACAGTGCGGCTTGAATGTCGTCTGCGACAAGCGTTGGATACCCGTTCAAAATCTGATCGGCAGAAATGCCCGCCGCCAAGTTGTCGAGGACCACCGTGACCAAGACACGTGTCCCCGCGATGCACGGCCTTCCGTGACAGACTTGCGGGTCGATCGTGATGCGGTCTCTCCAGTTCATGCTCCCTCCGATTCACTTCGTAGCGAACGATGCTGTGCCAGAAATCGGTTTGATCCTAGCTTCCACGCGGATCGAGTCACAACGGATGTCCATCGAGAAACTTCCGGATGAGCGGGATCAGTTCGTCACCGGCGTCCTCCAAAATGTAATGGCCGCAGTCGGGATAGCGGTGGAGTTCGGCGGTGGGGAAGCGGGACTGCCACTCGCGCAGGAAGTGTTCGTCGAACACGAAGTCCTTGTCGCCCCAGCCGATCAGCATCGGGAGGTGCTTTAACTTCTCAAGGTTGTTGCCGACTTGAGTGACAAGGTCGTAGCCTCGGTCTCCCGGCTTGAGCGGGATGTCCTGCACAAAGCGATGGACAGCGAGTCGGTTGGCCCACGAGTCATACGGCGCGCAGTAGGCTCGCCCTACATCGCGCGGCATCGGGCGGCGAGTCACACACGACTGAACGGCTCCGCGACTGAAGGTCCCGAATCCACGAACCAGCAGCGCCCCGAACGGGCTGCGTGCCAGCTTCAACTGCCACGGGACCGGCTTTGTCGCGGGAAGGTGAAACGCGCCGGTGTTGAGAACTACGAGCCGCTTGATGCGGTCGGGATACTTCGTCGCGTAAGCCATCCCGATCATCCCGCCCCAATCGTGGACGATGAGCGTCAGGTCGCGAACGGCCTGCAGTTTGTCGAGCCAATGTTCCAGATCGGCCACACGCTGAGCGAGTGAGAACTCGTACCGCCGCTCATCGGGCTTGTCCGACATCCCACAACCGATATGGTCCGGCACGAGGCAGCGATACCGATCACGCAGCGCCACGACGAGGTTGCGGTAGTAGTACGACCAGTTCGGATTGCCGTGCAGCATGACGACGGTCTCGCCACGACCTTCGTCGAGGTAATGCATCCGCATCCCGCCCAGGTCGGCGTAGTGGTGAGTGAACTCGTAACCAGGCAGTGTTGAGGGAGGAACCACGAAAGACTCGAACCACACGAAAAGAGGAAGGGGAGAAAATCTAAGGCAGGAGGGAACCACGAATCTCACGAATACGCACGAATAAGAAGGAGGCACGCAAGGATCGACAATCAGTTCGATTCAGCTCACTGCCGCAGTGGCTTCAGGTCGATGGGAATGAGTCAACTGACAACCGGCGTGAGCCTGAAACACGGCGACGAAATTGTTGGCTCGAACATAGCCTTCGTACTCCGCGAGTTCTTCTTCGCTCAATTCCCCCTCGTTGCACTTGGATGCCAACTC
>CAMAYU010000159.1 GCA_945862235.1 Schlesneria paludicola DSM 18645 | reverse complement strand
GGAAGCCGTGGTGGCGGAGGAGTTCCAAGACCGCGAGGAAGATGCCAATGATCTTGCTCCGCAGGTTCGAGCCTTCAAAGAACTCCGTGAACGAGACGCGGCCGGATTCTCGGACGCGGGCACCGATTCGTTCGATGTAGGTCGCGATGGGCGTGTCGTCGTAGCGGATGCTGGATGTTTCCTCGACGTGCTTCTTTTGCAGCACACGCGACAAGGCGCTGACCAAGTCCCACAGTTCGACCTCCTTGATCGGATCGGCTCCGTGGTCCTTGGCGGATGTCGGTCGGTCGTCGCTCAGACGCGGATAACGCTCCTGCCATACGGACGCTTGATGTTCGAGGGCGATCGCGGCGTCCTTGTACTTCTTGTATTCGAGTAACTGCTGGATCAGCTCACTGCACGAGTCATCGGCCAGAGAAATCTCGGCGGGGACTTCTTCTTCCTCCTCGGCTCGCGGCAATACCTGCCGACTCTTGATCTCGATCAGGGAACTGGCCATGACGACGAAGTCACCGACGAGATCGAGGTCCAAGAACTCCAGCACATCCAAAAACTGAAGGAACTGCCCGGTGATCTTGGCGATCGGCAGTTGGGCAATGTCCACCTCGTTCCGCCGCACCAGATAGAGGAGCAGATCGAGCGGTCCGGTGAAGAGATCGAGTTGAACTCGGTAGTCGGCCATGCGGCTGTTCTCGCCGGACAAGAGGAGGCTTCGAGGCGTGTAGGAGAGGCACTCTTGCCTCGTCCCGGTTGTCCTTATCGTCACAATCGGCCGGTCGAATCCAGCCGGGGAATCCCCGGGGCCGATTCCGCCCGTGAATGGCTGACCGCAGCAGGGTCAATGCGTTTTTCAATTTGGGGTGCCCCGGTCACGGAGCTTCGGCGTGGCCGTGTGAGTACGTCATCGCATTTTCCCGATTTCACGGCCACGTCGAAGCTCCGTGACCGGGGCACCCCATCCCCTAGTTTCCACATGGCGATGGCCCTGTGACCTCATCGCAGTCGGTCGACAGATTGGCACGGGGAGGCGTAAAGTCCCGACGAATGGGGAACCTCAAAAACGCCCAACTCAATGGGAAGCGGGTGATTCGATGAACGATCTGTTGTTGCGTGGTTGGCGATGGATGACGGTGGCGGTTCGATGTTGCGCCGGGCGTCGGACGGTTGGCTTGGCTCTCGTGATCGTGGCCGCCGGCCTGATGCAAGTCGGTCACGCGCAGCGGCGGAATCTCGGGATCATGCCCGCCGACCGCAACGGTGTGCCGACGTGGGAGGTTGATCCGGCTTTTAAAGAGGATGTCTTCACGTTCGTGCGCATCAAGTACAACTCGCAGCGCAACTGGAGCCGATGGGCGACAGACTTTCCCGACAGTGATCTCAACTTTTCGTACCGGTTGCAGCAGCTCACGTCGCTCAAGGTCGATCCGAACGGCCGCATTATCGAACTGACCGACCCCGAACTGTTTCGCTACCCGTTCGTCTACATGATCGAACCGGGCGACCTCGAATTCGATCCCGAAGAGGTCAAGTCGCTGCGGCGGTATCTGCTCAACGGCGGCTTCCTGATGGTTGACGACTTCTGGGGCGAGGCCGAATGGTCCAACTTCTACTATGAGATCAAAAAGGTCTTCCCCGACCGCGAGCCGATCGAACTGCCGCTCGACCACCCGCTCTTTCACTGCGTCTACGACCTGAAGGAGAAGCCGCAGATCCCCAGCATCGGCCAAGCGCTGATGGGCCGCAGCCAAGGGATCACGTGGGAGCGACCCGACGCGAAGGAGGTCCACTACAAGGGGATCTTCGACGACAAGGGCCGCCTGATGGTCATCATCTGCCACAACACCGACCTCGGCGACGGCTGGGAGCGCGAGGGCGAAGACCCATGGTACTTCACCGAGTTCTCCGAAAAGAAAGCGTACCCCATGGGAATCAACATCGTGTTCTATGCCATGACGCACTGACGAACGCGGAACGGGGAACTCGGAGCGTGGAGTTCCGGTCCCCTCGCCCCGGCTTTGCGGGGAGAGGGTTAGGGTGAGGGGGGCTTCGAGGACGGGACGACCATGCCGTTGAAACCACGCCGCACAGACGAGCAAACAGACTTCGCGAGGCAACTTCGCGCGCCAGCCCTGTCCCCGAGCGAGTCCTCTGGAACGTACTGCGGAACAGGCAAGTTGCCGGACTCCGATTTCGCCGTCAGGTTCCCGTCGGCCCCTACTGTGTTGATTTCATCTGCTCATCAGCCACGCTGGTTGTCGAACTGGATGGGAGGAGTCATGAAGGGCGGCGGAAGCATGATGCCAAGCGAACGGAGTATTTGAACGGACAGGGGCTGCGCGTGTTTCGTGTCACCAATGATGATGTCTTGGACGATGTCGAGTCGGTGGCGATAGCTCGTGAAGCTGGAATTGATGTCGTGGCTTGGTTGAATGGGAGGTGGAGTCCGCCGGGCCGCGAGCGCGACTGTGAGTCGAATGGTGATCGGAAGCCCCCCTCACCCTAACCCTCTCCCCCGAAGACGGGGGAGAGGGGACAAGGCAGAAGCCAAGACCAAGATTCAAACAACAATCTCAACCGGAGTTGTTGCGTTTTTTGGCTGGGATTGCGGCTTGATAGCATCCGTCAACAAGTTGGTTTCTGTCCCTGTCAGATTTGATTGGAGTGCGTGATGTCTCAGACAGCCGCGATCGCCACGAGTGAGATGTCGATTCTTCGGCGCATCGTTGATCCCGAGGAACCGTTTGCTTCCGAGGAGGTGGCTCGGGCCGTGATGCGGTGGACGTTTTGCCCTGTCGATGTCCGGCGAATGAGTCGGCTGGCGGAAAAGAACCGCGGGGGGAAGTGGTCTGTCGCTGAGGAGCAACTGCTCAACAATGACATTCGGGTGGGGCAGACGCTCGGAATCCTGCAATCGAAGGCATGGCGGTCAATCAGCGCGGCAAGTTCATTTGCAACGCGCAGATCGTGTTCTCGCTTACTCGCATGAAGGCGATTGGTCTGTGTTTTCCGCCCCAATGGGGGACCGTGAAGCCAGCCCAGCCCGCTCGCCGATTAACTTTCGGTGGAGATTCAACATGGATCGGTGATCTCCCGATTCCTAACCCGTGTCGCTCTTGCGACAGGTGGCCACCTCGCTCCGGCAATTCCGGCCGTTGCAATCCGCTGCATGTTTAGGCAACAATCTGGTCACCGTCTCATCCAATTCCCATATCGGTCTCATTTGAAAAGGCGTGCCATGATCAAACGGCGTCTCAGATACTTCTTGGGTTTCTCCCCGAGTCAAAGCTTCACTCGCCGTTGTTATGCGGCTGGCTTGATGTCACTGGCTTGCCTGGTCACGACGACTTGCCCTGTAAAGACGCCCGAGTCTTCGGCCTCGGGCCACTCAGCGATGTGTGCTTCCAGCCTGACCGGTCTGCATTCGGTGGCCTGTGAAAGCGGGAAGGCGTTTTGTGCAATTCCTTATCCCGATGCCAAACGGGCTGCCGCAGCGAGAATTCAAACTGTAGAGCAGGCTCCGCAGTTTCCCTTGGCGGACACGTTTAAGTTGCACAGTCGGCCGACTGCTTCGAAGGTCATCTATTTGGACTTCGATGGCCACGACACAATCGGCACACCTTGGAACTCGGGTGGCAACACGATCAAGACTGCGATCTATTCGTTTGAAGGGGACAGCTCGTTTTCCAACAACGAACTGACACAGTTCCAAGAGATTTGGCAGCGAGTGACCGAGTGCTTTGCACCATTCGATGTCGATGTTACGACGGAACAGCCGTCCGTGCCTGACTTGATCAATTCGGGCGGCAGCGACACGCGGTGGGGAATTCGAGTCTGCATTGGTGCCACGTCTCCGTCACCCGCGCCTGGAGCGGGTGGAGTTGCCTACTTGGGCAGCTTCAGATGGGATACCGACACACCGACCTTTGTTTTCATTGAGGGAGCCGGAGTTGTTGGAAAGTACGTGGCCGATGCGACAGTCCACGAGGTGGGTCACACGCTTGGCCTGTCTCATGATGGTCGCAGCACCCCCAGCGAAGGCTACTACCAAGGGCACGGAACCGGCGTGACGGCTTGGGCACCCCACATGGGCGTGGGCTACTACGTCAACCTCGTTCAATGGAGTAAAGGCGAGTATGCCAATGCGAACCAGCTCCAAGACGATTTGGCGATCATCGTCAACTCAACTGATAACGGCTGGGGCGGTCCAAACGGTTTCGGTTATCGCCCCGATGACGCGGCAAACACCTACACGGCTGCTGCCCCAATCGGCGGGACGGCTACAGGCGCGACATTCAACGTTGTTCAGAAGGGCATCATCGAAAAGACGACCGATGTAGACTGGTTCAAGATCACCGCCGGTGCTGGCTCCATCAATCTGAGCGCGATGGGTGGACCGGAGAACACGATGCTGGACATTAAACTAGAGCTGTGCAACGCTTCGGGAACCGTACTAACGAGCAACAATCCCGTGGATGAACTCACCGCGTCGGTCAGCCGAACAGTTGCTGCGGGAACCTACTATGTCAAGGTCGATGGTGTCAGCCGAACGGGACCCGGTACGGGCACCCCTCCCGACCAGGGATATACGGAATACAGCAGCCTCGGCCAGTACCGGATCACGGGGACGTATACCGGAGGAGGCAGCGTTGCCGGAGGCAACGTCGTCGCGAGCTACAACGACAAAACCAAGACACTCACCTTGACGGGTGATGTGAGTTCCAACGCCGTGAAAGTCACTTTCACTCCCGACACCCCGATGTCCGTGACGGGCAAGATTTTGGTAGAAGGTTTGAATGGCACGAAAATCAACAACAAGGCGATTGTGAACAACAAATCGACGATCCCGCTGATTGCTCACACCGGCAAGTTGAACTTCGGTGCGGTCATGAGCGATGGCGATGATTACCTCACCGTCATGGGCGTCGATGCTTCGCAACTTTACTTTAACCTCGGGGGCGGTGCCGATACCGTGGCTTTGAATCTCTGTAAAGCCGACAAACTAAGCGTGGACGGTGGCACGGGAATCGACATTCTGTTGACGCCACCGGGAAATACGCTGCCAGCCGGTGCCCCGAACCGAGTCACTAAGAACGTTCCGTGATGTACTAGTACGGCGCGGCATCACCTGCTGGCGAGAGATATTGAGAACCCCGGTCGATCCTCGACCGGGGTTCTTTCGTTTTAAGGACCTGGTGGTTCAATGCCGAGTCGCAACCCTGTCGTCTCAATCACCTCAATCACCGCGTCTAAACATGGGTGATTTCACCGCTGCGTTCGGGGTGTTGGAGCAGCCTCTTCGACCACGCGATGCAGCTGCGCGGCACGGATCACCCAACTCGCACTCGCCAGAATTCTCTTCAGCCCACTCACCAACATCTCTCGTGAGATGTACCCACAGCCAGACTCCATCCTGCCTATCCCACCCTTGCGCAATAGCATCCCGCCATCGACGACCGACCTTCCACGCTTTTTGAAAACTGTTTGAACTTGCAGGGCAATCGACATGCTTCCCCACGGCAACAACCAACGCAGTACACGCCACTCCAAGTCACCAAACAAGTCCGACCCAACCGCCACTACGAACAGACACTGGCATATTTCGTAAGAATGTGGATAAGTTCAAGCAGCGCAGCCCCGGTCACCCGATCAGCAAATCTGTGCTGGTTGAGCGGCGAGGCTCATCAATTCTACGGCACTGCCACAACGGACGAGGACAACACCTGACATGCGACTTGCGACCGTGTTGACTCCGATGTCCGATGAGAATCTCACGCTGGCTGCTCAGTGTGGCGTGACCGATGTGGTTGGGCGGTATCCCGGTCAGAGCCTCGACGATTTGTTCGAGATGCGCGATCGCGTCGAATCGTTTGGGATGAAGCTGGCGACGGTCGAAGGCTATCTTCCGATCGAGAACCTCAAGCTGGGACGGGACGACGGGGCCGAGTTGGCTCAAATGCGGCGGCTCTTCGACAACATGCGTCAGGTCGGCGTGAAGATCCTCTGTTACAACTTCATGGCCGGAACCGACTGGGTCCGCACGCGGCTTGATGTACGCGATCGTGGCGGCGCGAAGGTGACGGCGTTCCGCTTGGCTGAGGTGCAGCAGGCGCTCTCATTAAACCGCCCCGCTCAGAACGAGACATCGACGACACAAGCCACCTGCACCCAGACACCCCTCACAGCGACCGATGTCATCACCGCCGAGGCACTCTGGCGGAACCTCGAACACTTCTTGCGTGAGCTGGTTCCCGCTGCTGAAGATGCGGGAGTAACGCTGTGTATGCACCCCGATGACCCGCCGTTACAGGAGCTACTCGGTCGCGCGCGGATCATGAACTCGGTCGAGAACTTTGAGCGGCTGGTGCAGCTCGTCCCGAGTCCCTCGAACGCGATCTGCTTTTGTCAGGGAACGTTCGCGGCGATGGGCTGCGACATCCCCGCGACCATTCGCCGCCTCGGCCCGCACATCCAGTACGTTCACTTCCGCGATGTGCGCGGCACGCGTGACGACTTCGTTGAGACCTTCCACGACAACGGCCCGACCGACATGGCCGCCGCGATGCGCGCCTATCGCGACATCGGTTTCACCGGCCCGATGCGCCCCGACCATGTGCCTCAACTGTACGGCGAGGACGACGGCGAACCGGGCTACACGATGCTCGGGAGGTTGTTTGCCTACGGCTACATGCGCGGGCTGATGCACGCGACCGAGACCGAAGCGGTTTTCAAGTGATATTGCTGGGCCATCGCCTGCTTCAATGTAGTTGTCCCGTTCCTTTCGGGGACACTCGCCGGGGAGGAGCATGGGCGGTTTGGGTGACATGCTTATTGCCCAAACAGGCATGTTCCTCAGGAGGGTGGGACCAGCTCGCTTCGAGCGCCGACCTACCCTCGCGCAATCAGTGAAAAACGTGGTGGGCCTGCGCGGCGAAACGCTGCTGGGCCCACCCTACAGGTTTCACAGACCGGGCAAGTCAATAGCTCTGGTGGCATTGAAGTCTTGCGTGGCAATCCGGTTCTCATCCGGCAATCATCTCGCCACTGCTTGTGGCCGCGTTTCCCGCCAAGTCGCCCGCTCTTACGCACCGTGCGTCGCCTCATCTGTCATCAGTGCGCAGCGTGAAGAGACCAGAGAAAGTTACTCACCTTGAACCAGCCTACCGACTCGAACGAACCCAACTCGACATCACTCATCTCAACCGAAGTCATCGACCACGGCAGCCTGCCTGCGTGGGAGCGGGCCGATCTGCCCGAGCCGTTGCCGTTCGGGCTGGTCAATCTGTTCAAGACGATCGGGCCGGGCGCGATCCTGCTGGCAGCGGCCATCGGTGGCGGTGAGTGGATCGTCGGGCCGCTGACAACGATCAAATATGGTCGCGGCATCTTGTGGGTCGCGACGTTGGGGATCGTGCTGCAAACGATCTTCAATCTGGAAGCGGCTCGATACACGATGTACACCGGCGAACCGATCATCACGGGCTTCATGCGGCTTCGCCCCGGATCGAAGTTCTGGGCGTGGTTCTACATTTTGATTGGCACCGCGCAACTGGCGACTCCCGCGCTGGCCGCCGGTTCGGCAGCGGTGTTGTTTGCCGCGTACTTCGGCCGGCTCCCCGAGAAGACAGACGCGACGATGCTCGGCGGAATCGCGGTGGCGGTGATTCTCTTCTCCGTTGGTCTGTTGATGTCGGGCAAGTCGATCGAGCGTGTCTTGGAACGGATGTCGTGGGCAATGATCGTGTTCATCTTCACGTTCCTGATCGTAGCCAATGTGCTGTTCGTCCCGGCGGCGGCTTGGTGGGAGACGACGGTCGGGTTCCTCGTCCCACAGGCGTTGCCCGACAACGTGGACCTGATCCTGTTGGCGGCGTTTGCAGCGACGGCCGGATCAGGGGGGCTCGGAAACCTCGCCATCTCCAATTGGTTTCGAGACAAAGGCTTTGGCATGGGAGCGTGCGTCGG
The DNA here is from genome assembly GCA_945862235.1 of Schlesneria paludicola DSM 18645. Lineage (GTDB taxonomy): Bacteria > Planctomycetota > Planctomycetia > Planctomycetales > Planctomycetaceae > Schlesneria > Schlesneria paludicola_A. Next base: position 7,124 of record CAMAYU010000159.1, on the reverse strand, counting down.
CGGGATTAGTAATGTGTTGAGTGACAGTCACGAAACACTGAAGCCAGTCGGCGTGACGTTCCCCATCACCAAGGAAAACATGCGGCGTTGGAAGATTTGGTGGCGCTACGCGGTTCTCGATCAGACCGCGCTGTGGGGCTTCGGTTGCCTGATGGGAATGTACCTCAACGTGAATCTCGCGGTGGCCATCATCCCGGCGGGAGAAGTCGAGAAGTTGAGTGGTTACGCGGCCGGGACGTTTCAGGCTGAGTTCATGGCCAAGACGCTGTGGCACGGCTTTTGGATGTTGGCTCTGATGAATGGCTTTTGGATTCTGTTTTCGACGCACCTCGGCAACACCGACGTGTTGGTCCGCACGGTGAGCGACATCTGCTGGGCGGCGTTCCCCGGCGTGAGACGCATCCCAATTGCGAGGCTCTACGCGTTGCTGCTCGCGGGACTCACCGTCTGGGCCATGTTCTCCGTCCACCTCGGAAGTGTGCTCGATCTGTTCAAGGTGCTCGCCGTGATCGCCAATCCGATCATGGGGATCGCGGCCATCCAGATCCTGCGAGTCAACCTGCGGTTTCTTCCGCGAGAAGTCCGCCCGCCATTGTGGCGACAAGCGGGACTCGTTCTCGCCGCCATGCTCTACGGCGGGATGACACTCGCGCTGCTGTACGACAGCTACACGAAGTGGACGAAGTGAACGGAATGATGAAGAAGTCGAGGCGCGGAACCTGTCCCGTCCGTCGCATTACGCTTTGTTTTGAAACCCCACCCCGCTTGCCGGGGTGGTCTTCAGGTCTTTGCACGGCACCATAAGTAGGTCTTCATCGAGTAGTGCAAAAACCTGATTCCACCGGGACAAGCCCGGTGGGGTGAGTTTTAAAATAAGGCCTACGCGAGGATGTCGTGGACGACGTGTCCGAAGACATCGGTCAGGCGCATGTCGCGGCCGCCGAAGCGGAACGTCTGCTGAGTGTGGTTGACTCCCAGTAGATGCAGCATCGTGGCGTGGAGGTCGTGGATTTCGACCTTGTTCTCGACGGCGCGGTAGCCGAAGTCGTCGGTCGCGCCGTAGGTCGTTCCCCCCTTGATGCCCCCTCCCGCCAGCCAGATCGTGAAGCCGTAGGGATTGTGATCGCGGCCGTCACTTCCCTGCGCGAACGGCGTGCGTCCGAACTCGCCGCAGAAGACGATCAGCGTCTCGTCGAGCAAACCGCGTTGTTTGAGATCGCGGATCAGTGCGGCAATCGGCTTATCGACCGTGCGGGCGTTCTTGTCGTGACCGTCCTTCAAGTTGCCATGCTGGTCCCAGCGATCGCCGTTGCCGCCGGGACAGGTCAGCTCGATGAAGCGGACTCCCCGCTCGACCAGTCGTCGCGCGGTGAGACAGATGCGCCCGTAAGTCCGCGTGTTGCCGAAGTCGTCGAACAGGCCGTACTGCTCCTGAGTCGCCTTGGTCTCGCTCGATAAGTCCATCAGTTCGGGAACGGCGGTCTGCATCCGCGCGGCCAGTTCATAGTTGGCGATAGCGGATTCGAGGGCGTCCACCTTTCCAAGTTGTTCGAGCCGCTGCCGGTCGAGCCGCCGCATCAGACCGAGCTTCGAGTCCTGCAGCGCGCGGTTTTTTTCACTGGGCCTGATGTTGGCGACGGGAGCCTCGCCCGACGTGAAGACTGATCCCTGATAGGCGGCCGGCAGGAAGCCGCTGCCGAAACAATCCATTCCGCCGGGCGGGATCAATCCACCGTTAAGCACCACGAACGCCGGCAGGTCATCGCACTCCGACCCGAGTCCGTAACTGACCCACGCCCCATGACTTGGCCGCCCCTGCTGGCCGTGGCCGGTGTGCAGGAAATAGTTCGCAAACGTGTGCTCCGAAAACGGCGAGACCATCGACCTCACCACCGCCATCTCGTCGGCACACGTCCCGATGTTCGGGAACAAGTCACTGACCGGCAACCCGCACTCGCCGTACTGCTTGAACGGCCAGAGTGACTTCAGCATCGCCCCGATGTTGGCGAACTGAGTCGCCTCGACCTTGCCCAAAACCTCCTTCGCCCCCTTGCCGTGAAACTTGTCGAGCATTGGCTTCGGATCAAACGTGTCCACCTGCGACGGCCCGCCGTCCATGTAGAGGAAGAGGACGTGCTTGGCCTTCGCCGGAAAGTGAGTCCCGTGAATGGAAGGATTCGGGGTCGAAGTCGCCTCAGCCGCCGATGACATCGATGGTGCGATCATCGACGACAAGGCGACTGCCCCGAAACCGTGAGCGGCTTGCGACAACATCTCACGGCGAGACAGGGGCGGCGACAAATAACGTTGGCAGGGAAACATGGCGGGGCTCTGGCGGGAAGTCATTTGGCGGTGAACGGCAACTGCGTTTGGGCGTCAGCCCTTCTTCTGTATTTCTGAGCGGGGCGGCGTCAGCCCCCCGGTTCTTCGGCGGCGTTTCACCCACCGAATTTCAACGATTCCCAGAACCGGGGGGCTGACGCCGCCCCGCTCGGAAGGCGAAGAGGGCTGACGCCCGAGCGGTCACTCGACGTAGATGAACTCTTTCACATTGAACAGCACATGACACAGGTCGGTCCACGCTTCGCGCGGGGCTTTGTTCGGATCGGCTTTGGCGTCGGGGGGCGAGCCGGAATACGACGCCAGGAACGACCACGCTTCCAGCTTCTCGCGACCGGTCGGTCGGCGAGTGAACGCGGACAGGTACAACGACTCGATTCGCTGTTCAGGGGTTTGAGTCGAATCGGCCAGCGTGCGGTCGGCCCAGCGTTTGGCTTGTTCGATCACCAGTGGATCGTTCATCAGGATCAGCGCCTGAGCCGGGACGTTCGAGATCGTGCGGCGACCGACTGTTGAAAACGGCGACGGCGTGTCAAAGGCCAGCATCATCGGCGAGAGGAAGTTGCGGCGGACCGAGATGTAGATCGAGCGGCGTCCGTCTCCATCGACCGGTCCGCTGTTCCCCGGTCGGCCGCGGCCCTGCATGAACGGAGTCAGGTGAATCGCAACGCTCGGCCCAAACGGCTTGCGGTCCAACCGGCTCGAGACCGCGAGCAACGAGTCGCGAATCGCCTCGCCCTCCAGCCGCTTGATGGGCATGCGGTGCCAGTAGACGTTGTTCGGATCAACCACTTCCGCAGCCGGGTCGGGTTTGCTCGACATCTGATACGCGCGGCTCAGGATCAACGATTTGATGAGCCTCTTCTGCGACCAGCCCTCCTTCACGAACTGCGTCGCGAGATGATCGAGCAACTCGGGATGAGACGGCGGCAGGCCGAGGAGACCAAAGTTGTCCACGGTCGGAACGATTCCTCGCCCGAACAAATGATGCCAGATCCGGTTCACAGCCACTCGCGCCACAAGCGGGCTGCGAAGCATTTCATACGCGAGGTTCTTCCGGCCACTGTCAAAGCCGTATCCGGTGTCTCGACCCGCGCAAGCCTCCAAGAACCGCCGGGGCACCGGTTCCTTCGGCGTGCTGGAGTTCCCGCGAATAAGCAGTTGTTCGTTGACGCCGTTTCCTTCGAGCATGGTCGGAGCGAGATGCGACTCCCACTGCACGGTCTTCGCCAGTTCGGCCTCGTCCTTCGGTTCGAGGGTTGGTGGCTGCCAGTCTTTCACGAACAACTCGCGATGCTGGACGAACCAGTTGCCGACTTCGGCCCAGCCCGTTTTTGCCTGGCGGTGCGATTCGGCGGGAGGGCTGAACAGTCCGTCCAACGCCACGGCTGTCACCGCGCCGCTGATCGCCTCGCGGTACGACTTGGCTCGCGCTTCGAGCGGCATGTCGGGTTTGACGAACTCGTCCAGCCAACTCCACGCAGTCGACGGCAGCGCGGGCGAAGAGTCTTGTTGAACGACCATCGCGATGCCGCACTCGGCATCGTCGGCGGGCGAGAACTCCAGATGGAGCCGATGTCCGCGATAGCCTTCCAGCGAGTGACCGACCCAATGCCACTCGTGCGGCTTGTCGTGTTTGAACTCACGCAACAAGGCCCCGTGCAGCGGGCCGACGACGATCAGGTGTGAGTTGACCGCCGCATACGACCGCACCGAACCGCGCACGAGAGTCCACACGGTCCCTTTCGTCAGCGTGAACTCGGGCGTGCGGACCATGCGGCCGTGACGTTGCCACCCACCCAGCGTCCCGTTGTCCGCCTCCACGCCCGGTGCCAGTTTGATCTCCTTCCAGAACAAATCGCGTTCCCAACCCCCGACGGTGGCGACGGAGAACTGCCGCTGATCGGCAGGTCCGCGCATCTCGAACCGGCCCGGAGGAACGGGCTGCATTCCGAACGAAACACCATCTTGCAGCAAGCGGCCTTCGGGCAAGTTCACGAAGTCAACGACGAGGTTCTCCACGGTAGCCGTCTCGCTCCGCGAGACGAGGCGCGATGAGGAATCCAGTGTGGATTGTGTCGGGGACGGAGCCGTTGCAGCGGCGTCCTTGTTCGGCGCTTCCTGTCGCGGAGCGACAGGGCTACCTTGGAAAAGTCCGTGCAGCGGATGCTTCTTGTCCGCTCGGGCCGCATCGAGTTCGACCGTCCAGCGTGCGAGCAGTTCCACGTCGAGCTGCTTCTCGGTGGCGAGTCGGTCCGACCTTTGACGTGACTCCGCCACAAGCCGTCGCATTTTCATTTCGGGATTCGACGACGTGAGCTTCGCGTTTGTGAAGACGAACTGATCGACGAGGATGTGTCCCCAGCCACCTAATTCGGCATCGACGATCTCGATGCGAGCGTTCTTCCCTTGCAGATCGCCAACCGACCATTGTTCCTGTCGCAACTGCCCCGAATTCGCGCCGGCTGCCGTTCGAACCGGCTTGTCATCGACGATGAGGTTGATGCACGTTCGCGTTGGATGATTACCGCCACCGACCAGGAACCGGATCGAGCTTCGTTCAATGCGGAACGTCGGCGAGATCAGCTTCCCGATGTGGGCGTCCCGCACACCCGCATTGTTGTTTTCCGGCGGGCCGTTGCGATGTGAGTTCACGAATCGCTCGCCCACGAATCCTGCCAGCGGCGCCTCGTAGATGTTGTCCGACTTGCGAACCGGCTTCTCACCGAACGCTGTTCCCTTAGTCTTCCACTCGCCCCACGAGTCCCCTTCAAAGTTGGCGAAGACGATGTCGCTGGTCGCGGCCTCTTTCTCCCCTCGTCCCGGCTTTGCGGGGAGAGGGGTCGGGAGTGAGGGGTCTTCGAGTTCGTCGGTCGTCTGGATTCCTTCGTCAACAAGCCGCTTCGCCGCGAGCAGGTACACGTCCAGCTTGTCGAGCGTCGGCTTAGCCTCTTTGACCAGACTTCCGAGCACGACCGATCGCTGATTGGCCCGAAGCTCTTCGAGTCGTTCGGCGATCTCGCGGTGTTGTGCCTCCGTATCGACGCGAACCTGCCGGTAGCTGCCGCTCAGCGCGAAGCCTGCCAGCGCGTAGTAGTCGCGCTGCGAGATCGCGTCGAACTTGTGATCGTGACACCGCGCACAGGCGACTGTCAGGCCGAGGAATGTTTTTGAGAGAACATCCAGCCGGTTGTCGATCCGGTCGGTCTCATCCTTCCGGATATCGACCGGCGAATGAACCTCTTCGCCCAAGAACCAGAAGCCGGTGCCGAGGACGGACTCGTTGATGCGAGGTTGTAGGTTGAGGGTTGAGGGTTGAGGGACAGAAGCTCCTCGCTCGGCGGCTTTGTCCCCTCGCCCCGGCCTTGCGGGGAGAGGGTTAGGGTGAGGGGTTCTTCCGTCTTGTGAAACGGTTTCACCGTCATCCCGCCAGCGCGGCTCGATCAAGTCCCCCGCGATGTGCTCTTTCAGCAGCCGGTCATACGGCACGTCGGCGTTCAGTGCGCGGATGACGTAGTCGCGGTACTGCCAGGCATTCGGAATGATCGGCTCGAACTCATGGCCGCGCGTCTCGGCGTATCTCACGAGGTCCAGCCAGTGTCGCCCCCAGCGTTCTCCGAAATGGACCGAGTCGAGCAGCCGATCAACGACTCGTTCGAGAGCTTGCTGGGATTCGTCCTTCACGAACGCATCGATCTCTTCCCTCGACGGCGGCAGTCCGACGAGATCGAAATAGACGCGACGCAGCAGCACCAGGTTGTCCGCCTGCGGCGCGGGCTTCAGCGACTTCGCTTCGAGCTGCGCGAGGAGGAACCGATCGACCGCAGTGACCGGCCATGCGGAGTCCTTCACCGCTGGAGGGGCGTGGTCCTTGATCGGCTGCCAGCACCAATGCTCATCGCGTCGCACGGCCAGATCGAACGGCTTGACCTTGCCAACCGTCGCGACCTCCTTCGGCCAAGGTGCTCCCATCTCGACCCACTTCGTCAGCGTCGCAATCTCTTTCGCGGGGAGCTTCGACTTCGGCGGCATCTGGTACACGTCGCCGTAGTTGATCGCACTGACCAGCAGACTTTCAGTCGGTTTGCCAGAAACAATCGCCGCTCCCGTGTCCCCCCCCTTAAGCAACTCGGCCCGCGCATCCATCCGCAGCCCTCCCTTCGGAGCCTTGTCACCGCCGCCATGACATTCGAGACACCGCGCCGTCAGGATCGGCCGGACTTCCTTCTCAAAGAACTCGATCGAGGGTTCGTCAAAGGTGGGTTCAGCGGCGACGCTCGCAGCTCCCAGCAGCAGGCTCAGCAGGCAGAAGTTGCTGACCGAGAAAAAGGGCAGCGATGGCGAAGTGAGTTTCGACAACATCGTGGTCTCCGCAACTATGTTCGGTGGGATGAATTGCCAGTGGGTTGAATCGTGTTCGTGGACGCGTATTTCTAACGCATTCGCCAGCCGATGACAGTGTGATGGAAGTCTGGCTTGGCCTTGTTGTAACTCACGCGGACTTCAACGAAACATTCTTGGTGAGCCATTGGGCGTAAGCCCCCGGACTCCTGTGGTACACAGAGTCCGAGGGCTTACGCCCAATGGCGCTCACTTTGTCATTCACCCCGTGAGCGGCACGGCGCTAGCCACCGGTTCTTTTCTTGGAAACACAACTCCACCCACCGGCGGCTAGCGCCGTGCCGCTCAAAGTGAGTGCCATGGGGCTTACGCCGCCCGGCTCACCAAGACCGACGTTGGGCAGATGCCTCACTTCAGTCTGGTGTCGCACAAGAGAAACCACA
>CAMAYU010000158.1 GCA_945862235.1 Schlesneria paludicola DSM 18645 | reverse complement strand
GACAACGTTTCGACGTTTTCATTCGTATAGCCATACACTCCGCCCAAATCGACACGATCGGAACCTGTTCCCATATTGATGGTGAGGTTGTCAACGTAAAATAGTCCGGTGTCCACAAGAACGAGGTCATCACCGGCACCGGCCTTGATGGAAAAGTTTAGGACTCCAACACCGGATGCAGTCGTGACGGGTATCAGCGGGACTACTTCAATCGTCAGCGGCGCACCTTGCGGCCTCGGTCCGCGCGGCAGGCAGTGGACTACTTCTCCGCAACCTCTAACTCAGTCACAAAACGGAACGGACGGCCGAACGGCCCGAGTCCTTCCGTGACCGATTCGATGTGAAGCACGCTCAGAGTCTCGGGATCAAAGAGAAACCGGGTGGATTTCTTAACTGTCCCGGAGTTCGGGATCAACAGAATGCGCTCCGGTTCACGGTCGGAGCGGATGACCCAACAGTTTGTCCCTTTGTAGATTTCGGAACCGATCACCTCATGCTGGCAGGGACCCGGCAGCGTGCTCGTCACGGGCTCGCAGACCCACTTCGTGCCGATCTTCATGGTTCCCGGGTAAAGATATAGCTCTCTCGCGGCATCGAACTCCTCAGGTTTTCCGTCCCGACCCACGATCGCGTCCAGCACGAGGTCTCGATCATTGTCTTGATGAAACAACTCGTACATTTCAGAATTCTCTAAATCGTTCTTGGACTTGTTTCGTCCGATGAAGCTTGGTTTCCCTTCTTCGGCATCAGAATGAATGGCATGGGTTTCGATCTTGAAGGCATGTTCGGACTTTCCTTCCTTGCGCTCCACAATCGACCACGTCTGTGTGAGCTTATCCTGACCCGCGAACTTGCCATCGACGAAATAGACCGTCGCCCCGGCGTACTTGATGGGCGCATGGTCCTTCACCAGCCCGATCTGATTCGAAGGCTGACCCGAGCCCGGCGTCTCCTCTGCCGCGGCCCGATCCACGGCAGCCGCGAATCCCACCAAAGTGACGATGATGACCGATACAAGCCAGCGATTAGACGCCATGATGTTCGCTTTTTCGGGGTTAAGAGATAAGGGGGATTCAGGACAATCCTCGGATTGGATTCGCAGATCTTCGCGTTCAGAAGCCGGTCAGCTGCGTCAGGCCGTTGATATAAAGGTATGGCATCAGAGGGACTACGTCAATCGTCAGTGGCTCACCTTGCCGACCGGCCTGAGGCCGTCGCGGCCCTCGCGAGGATCTTTCTCGACGAGATCGAGCGGTTGCTGCTCGATGCGGCGGGCATGACACATGACGCCGACACCCCGGCGTCTCCTCGCCCGCGTCTGGTCGCCGTATCCTTCCTGCATCGCCCGGCCGATCATGCCGGAGGACCTGGCGACCCTCGTCACGGCCAACCCGCCGAGCCGGATCAGCATTCCGTAATGCGTTCCGAAAAAACCAAGCCGCTCACTACACCATAGCGGTCAGCTCGAAGACTTCAAACGCAACCCGAACGCCGCTACCGCATCGCGGGCCTCGTCCTGCTGAGGCAACGGCCCTCGACTGCGAAGGGGATCACGTTCATGACGCATCGAAGATGAGACCGGCACCGCGAACCTCATCGTCCACTTCAACACTTGGGAACGCTTCCGCCCCGTCGCCCGAGGAGCGTCCGCCGTCATCGCCCACCGCATCCTGCAACGCCAACATGGCGTCTGCCATTTGCTGGTGGATCGCCTCGACGATCTGACCGACGTGCTGGGGACGGTCACCACTCGCTCTCGTGATTTCCGCTGACGCCCTCAGAACAAACTGCGAGGCAGCTTGACCGGAGTCAGGCACTCCGGCGATTCGTTCCGCACGCTGTTGACCAGCGAACTGACGGGCGTCTTTTCCAGCCAGTCGTCCGGACACGGCACGAGCAACTCGGTCAGGACGGCAACTTCCTCCATCGCGGGATCGAGCCACAGACTCCAGTGTTCCTCGGCGAGAATGACCGGCATCCGGTCGTGGATCTCGGCCAGCCTAACCCCAATATCCGCGCAGGCAAGGACTAATGCATCTGGTGACCCGGACGCGGTGGGCGGCTAGGGTCCGGTGTCTTCGGCCGTGCCCCCCCAAGGGCAGCGAGAGCATGGTCCTTCGACTGCCGGGGGTCACCGGCAGTCGCCGAGCGGGGCATCGACTTCCATTACTGCGCCGATCCCGCACAGGCGGTCACGGTCGCCAAAGTCATGAAGCCGACGATCATTCTGCAAGACCTCGTCATGCCCAACATCGACGGGCTGGTTCCCCGACGAACTGCTGCCGTGGTTCGAGCCGGTGACGATGAGGCGATCCACGCTGGAGTTCCCGCTGGGCGATGCGGCGAGTGACGTGACGACGGCGGATGTGAGGAAGAGGATTGGCAGGATGTGGGCGTGAGTGAGCAAGCTTTTCGGTACTGAGGAATACTGAAAGAGGCGAGATGTACTACCATCAAATAAGAACTTACAGCACGAGATGAGACGACTTGATAATGTCGCTGAATCTCAATAAAGTGCCTAAATCAATGGCATTTTGATCAATCGGCCGATAAAGAAGACTTAAACTCCGAAGCCGAAGGTTGCTGGTTCGACTCCAGCCGGGGACACCTTCAAAGCCTTGTCCGCAAACACTGCGGACAAGGCTTTTTTGCTTGGTTTCATGGGGTTTGCGTGCGTCACTCGGCTTGCCACTGGTTCATCGGCATCGCCCGATGAGATGGCAGCAAACGACACAGATTGCCCCCGTTGGCCAATGTTTGGTGCAACAACTGGTGCAACCAGTTCGGAAGTTCTGTCTTTAGTTGGCGAGGCGTCGCGGGCATCCGTTCCGGTCGCTCGCATTGTCTGGCGTTCGGTCGAGGGTGACGACTTCCAATCGAGTGACGGGAGCGAGTCCTACGCCCCTTGAACGTCGAGCAACTTCGGATCGGTGTAGACGTTCATCGTCAGGTCGATGTTGCTGTGACGCATCGCATCCTGAGCCGTGCGCGGAGTGACAGTCGTTCTGCCAGTTCGTCGAGCGTGTTCAGCCCCGCCTCGATTCGCTCGGCATGTTCTTCGGTGAGTCGGCGGTACCTGCGAAGCCATCACTGGTCCAACCGGAAGTACGAGACGATGGATGACCTGTTCGACGCCGCCTGGCGAGCCATCTGCCTCGACCCCACGATCATCCGCACGGATCTGCCACGCGCCCTACGCAGAAAGGCGAAGGTAATTCATGGGATCAGTATTACACGCCCGCCGTGATGGGACTGGCTGTGATCATGATGTTGTTGCCACCCCGTCGCGAGAGGGAGTTGGACCGGCTGGTTTTATCAGGGCTTGGTGCTGCTCGTGATCACCTGCCCGTGTGCGCTGGTCATCTCCACGCCGGTCAGCATAGTCGCCGCGCGGGCCTCGGCGGCGAATCAGGGTGTGCTCGTCAAAGGGGCCAGCTTTCTGGAACGGGCGGCGAGTCTGAAGGCCATTTCGCTCGACAAGACCGGCACGCTCACTGAGGGTCGCCCGGAAGTCAAAGAGGTCGTCGCCTTGAGCGGTCACACGGACGAGGAACTGCTCGACATCACCGCCGCCATCGAAGCCCGTTCGCAACATCCTCTCGCCGCTGTCATCGTGCGACATGTCGAATCGCTCGGACTGTGACCGCAACCGGCCCACGATTTCCAAGCTGTCTCCGGGAAAGGAGCAACGGCCACGCTATCCGGCCATCGCTTTTGGATCAGCTCGCACCGTGCCTTCGAGGTACGCGGACAGGAAACGCCCGAAATGCACGATCGGCTGGAACAACTCGCCGCTCGCGGTCACAGCGTCATCGTGATCGCCAACGACGAGCATGCCTGCGGCTTGATCGTGCTGGACGACACAGTAAGAGCCAATGCAAAGGACGCCCTGGCCGCGCTGCATCGCGCGGGCATCAAACGCATCGTGTCATGCTGACGGGTGATAATCCGTCGGCCGCCGCTTCAGTTGCCGTCGCCGTGGGTGTTGACCGTGAAGTCGGACCGTTCATCGGAACCGTGGTATCTCAACACACCCTGTTTTCGAGATCAGCCGTTGGCTTCGAGAACAGCCGCTGTTGACTGAAGGTTGAGCCCAACGGCAACGCGTCGTAAATATCGACGTGGCAAGTTGTTATTGTCAACTGGTGCGACCGCCTGACCCGACGTTGCCAATTCTCCACAGACACGGATATTCCCGCCCTGCGGCATATTGAAAGATGACACTGAATGACTTGCCATTGTTTGTGATTGCCATCCGAAAATGATGGAGTTTCCCGACCGCCCACTCCTATAGTGCCCAGTGTGTTCAGTTTGTCACTTTCAAGGGCGATACAAACAGTTTCGCTGGGGATTAATCACAAATGGCTAGGTCACGATCGATCGAAAATGAAAAGCGGCCCCTGTCGTGCAGAGACGTTCTTCGACTTGGAGCATCAGCTCTGGCGGCAACGGCTTTTGTTGGAGTTGGCAGTCACGAATCGGTGGCGGCCAAGGGGGGGAGAGGGACTCGAATGAAATTTTTGAGAGGGTTTGTTTGCGCGGCGTCGGCGATGTGGCTGGTAACGGAATCTGTGATGGCAGCCACGCCTCAGAAGGTGACAAAGCAAGTCGTCGCGATCAAGTCGGTGGCGGGGGACACCGTAGGCAAGGCCGAGCTGGTCACCACCACTGTAGGAAAGAAAACCACGCGTTCGCTGGTCGTGAAAGCCGCCAATTTTTCGCTCCCTGCCGGGACCAAGTTGGCGGTTCGGATCGGCCGGTCTGCGGTGGCCACGAGCGATGTTGTCGAAGAAGTTGACAACTACGACACCGATGGCGACGGGACTCCCAACGATGTGGATACAGATGATGACGGCGATGGTATCAATGACGACCTCGACCTTGATGACGATGATGATGGAATCCCAGACAGTGCGGAAGATGATCTCGACGGTGACGGCATCAACGACTTCCAAGACGATGATGATGACCACGATGGCGTGGCGGACGACGAAGAGGACAACGACGATGACGGCATCCCTGATGGCGAAGACAACGACGCCAACGGCGACGGGACTGACGATGACGATGAGGAAGATGAAGATGATGACGATGCGGACGAAGACGGCGTGCCGAACTCCGAAGACACCGACGACGATGATGACGGCATCTCGGATGACCTCGATGACGATGATGACGGGGATGGAATTGCCGACACCGTCGATTCCAACTACGAGACGTTTTCGGGCAAATTGCGCGTCACGAAGCTGACCGGCGCTCCCGCCGCAGCCAAGGGAACGATTCTTTCCGTTCGGCTTCTCAACGGCACTGTGATTGCCTCGGGTAAGTTCTAAAACCAAGGCGGCAGCACTCGCGGCGCAACCTCAGCGGCGGAGTCCGTCGCGTCTAAAGTTTCACCGCTCTAGTTGGTTAATCAACAGCAGTGAGTGAGCTGGCTCGTTGAAAACGTGTCTTGTCCCCATGCTTCGCAGTACGCCACTGCGAAGCATTTGTTTTGTTGGAGCTGGCATGGCCAACGTTGAATCCCAAATCAACGTGCGACTGCTCGTTGTGGAAGACCAGAAACTCCTGTTGCAAAGTCTGCAACGCGGACTGATCGCGGAAGGTTTTTTTGTGTCGGGGCGGGGTGGCCTTGCTTGGTTCGTAAGTTAAGTGAGGAGTGCCATCTGCTGCGGAGTCCTCGGAGAAGCAGTGTTGTTCCCGGGGTGGCTTTCGCCTTGAGTACGACTTCTCGTTTGCACTGCTTCTCCGAGGACTCCGCAGCAATGGCACATCTTTCAAACACGGAGCCGGTCAAGCCAAGCCACCCCGCCAAGAACTCATCAATGGCGTGACCGACAAAAGTCGGAATCAAGTGGGCCGGACGGCGTCAGTCCAACGGCACTCACTTTGGGGTGTCGCTGAAGTCGTCAGACTTCAGAGGATCGTCAAAGCCAGCTGAATTCTTACGAATTCAGCTACGTCACACCGAGCGGTACGGCGCTAGCGGTCCGGAAAACAAACTGTGGCCGCTTTGCCTTGGACCGTGATCGTTCCTCGATCCTCATCCCTCCCGAAGGCAAACTCTGTGATGAGAGGACCGACGGTTTTCGGTCATGGAGGCCGACGATACGATCTCGACCGCTGTGCCGCTTCGAGCGGATCACACGCCTCGCATTGTTCTAGCCCTTGATCACGAGAACTCGCCGCTCATGTCTTCGTCACCGCTTCCCGCCGACAACGTGCTGGCCCGCATCATCGAACACAAGTGGGGTGAGATCGCCACGGCGAAGCGGCTCCGACCGGTCGAAGCGATTCAGGAACAACTGGCCTCGGCACCGCCCGTGCGCGATTTTGTCGCGGCCCTGCGGGCGAAGGCTGATGTCGCGTTGATTGCCGAGGTAAAGAAGGCGTCGCCGTCCGCCGGGATCATTCGAGCCGACTTCGATCCCGTGCAGATCGCGCTGACCTATGAACGACACGGCGCGGCGTGCCTGAGCGTGTTGACCGACGAACACTTCTTTCAGGGGCATCTCGATTTTCTGCGAGCCGTGCGACAGGCGGTCTCGATCCCTGTCCTGCGGAAAGACTTCATTGTGGATCGTTATCAAGTCCTCGAAGCGCGCGCCGCCGGGGCTGACTGCATCCTGCTGATCGCCGAATGCCTGGACGACTGCCACCTGCGCGACCTTTATTTCTATGCGAGCGAACTCGGGATGGAGTCGCTCATTGAAATCTACGACCCCGAGAATCTGGATCGCGTACTCAAGCTGGAGCCGGCATTGGTGGGGGTCAACAACCGCGACCTGCGGACGTTCGTCATCGACCTCGACCATACGTTGAGCCTCGCCCCGAGACTCGCCTCGTCCACGCTTTTGGTCAGCGAAAGCGGTATCCGGACTCGTGGCGATGTCGATCGGCTGAAGGCGGGTGGCGCGCACGCGATGCTGGTGGGTGAGACGCTGATGCGGTCCCCTGATATCGGTCAGGCAGTGGACCTGTTGCTCAACGGCGCGGTTGAAAAGATGGGCAGGGATCACGTCGTGTAGCAGAATGAAGGCCGGCCCCTCACGCTAGCCCTCTTCCCGCAAAGCCGGGGCGAGGGGACCAGAGAAGACGCTTGTCACCCAATTCGACCACGACTCGAACGATGTCACGAAGAGTGTGTCGCTGAACTGAAGAGGCAAGCGAACCGTGTTTGATTTCGTGCCGCAACTCGCGTTCGTCGGACTGGTGGTGGGGGTTGCCTGGTATCTGCTGCGACCTCGCCCCGCGTTCGTGATCCGGATTCGTGGAGGCGTCGCCAAAGTTGTACGAGGCAAAACGACGGCGTCCATTTTGAATGCGGTCGCTGAAGTCTGTCGCCAGAGTGGCGTGACCTCGGGAACGATCCGTGGCCTGACGCACGGAAAACGCATTCGGCTGGAGTGCTCGTCAAACATTTCCACCGGTTGCCAGCAGCAACTCAGAAACATGCTCTTGGCCGAGTTGTGAAAGCCGCGCTGGCAGACTGTTGGTGTTCGATCAGGAGGTCGGGCATACTGGCCGCAGGCGCGAGTTGTCACCAAAAGCAGCGACCCCACGGGGCTGGCCCCGGTGGCTCACGGGTTTTTGCACTACTCGATTCCTTAGTTCGAGTGAACGCAAAAGTAGTGCAGAGACCTGATTCCACCGGGACCAGCCCGGTGGGGTTTGTTTGTGCGGGGATGAAGCAACGTCACCCACGCGACACGGGAGAGTTCAGCATGACGGGACAACCGAATTCGGCGAACGGCGGCGCGGCGTGGCGACGGCAGCAGTTGCTCGACAAGTTCCTGGCCGGTGAGATCGACCGGCCAATGTATGACTCGTTGCTGGCCGAGTTACAGCAGTGGGGCGAGTCGAGCGCATCGGCTCCTTCGTCGTTGAAACCGTCGGCCGAGTTGGCGTCATCCAGCGATTGCGCAGAACCGCGCGTCTCGGTGACGAAGACTCGACCCGGTTTGTCCTTGAACCCGGCTTCGCAGCCGAGCGCGTTGCCGGAACCGGGTGACGAATTGGGGGGCTTCCGTTTGGAGGAGCGTTTGGGACGCGGCGGTATGGGCGAAGTCTGGAAGGCCAGCGATCTTGTGGGGGAACGAACGGTCGTTCTCAAGCTGCTGCATCCCGAACTGTCGCATCACACCGAGCAAATGGCCGCCGTGAAGCAGATGTTTCACCGCGTGCATGACCTGCAACACCAGCACATCTGCCCGCTGTACTTGCTCGGTCACGACGCACGGTACGGCTACTACGTGGTGATGAAGTATCTCACGGGAGACACGCTGGCGGCGCATCGCAAGGCGTTCGTCGCGCGACACGGCGAGTTTCCGTTGAGCGAGGTGGTGCGCGTCCTCACGCCGATCGCCGCTGCGCTCGACTTTGCTCACGCCGCGCATGTGCTGCATCGTGACGTGAAGCCGCAAAACATCATGCTGGGCAACGAGATCGTTCCGCGCGACGGGGCGACAATGCAATTGGTCGATTTCGGACTGGCGGCCGAACTTCATTCCAGCCCGAGCCGTGTCAGTTCGACCTCGTCGGTCGTGGGTGGGACGTACCCGTACATGTCGCCTGAACAATGGCGCGGCGAGCCACTCGACGCGCGGGCCGATCAGTATTCTCTGGCCATCGTCACGTATGAGTTGTTGGCGGGGCGGAGGCCGTTCGATTCGACCGACCCGACGATCCTGCGGCTGTGCGTTTTGAACGATGCCGCGCCGAGTATCGAAGGTCTCGGTGAAGCGACGCGCGCCGTCTTGTCGCGCGGGCTGGCTAAGCAGAAGAGTGAGCGGTTTCCAAACTGCGCGGCCTTCATCGCGGCGCTGGCTGCGTCCGTGGCTCCATCAGCTGCGCGAGCGAGTGCCGCAACGAGTGATCCCGGAAACAAAGAAGCCTCGGCATCGTTGGGGGAGGCGAAGCGCCGACCTCAGCCACCCGAGTCGGTTCCGTCACGCGGTGCGGCCAAAGCAGAAGTCGTTCACGAGTTGGAAGACTTGATCGCGCCCGTGGCCTCGCGCCCGAAGCGATCTCCCGGCGTGCGACCTCAACGCGACGTTGACGTTGGGGAGGACGACGATCAATCCCCGTCCGCGCTGAGTGAAGCCAATCAACGCGCGACGTTTTGGGTGGGACTCATCGGCGGGTTCGGTCTGGTGACAGTGGCCTCGCTGGTGGTGTTCGCTGTCTGGGGACTCGGTCGCATGGGAGCGAAGCCGGGCGGTGCTGGCGGCTCGCAGCAGACGGTTGTCGCGGGGCATGGTTCCAACGGAAACAGTGGGAACGGTTCGAGCAGCAACGGCGGGAGCAACAGCGGAAGTGGTGCGAACGACAGTGTCGTTCCGGCACCGATCGTCAAGCCGGTCGATCCGAACGGAGTGGCCGGTACGGGTCAGAATGCCCCCGCGCTGCGTTATCGCTGGCAGCCGGGACATGCGTATGTCTACGCGGTCAACGTGGAGGTCGATCAAGATCAAGACCTCTTCCTGCATCTGTCGGGTAATCTCAGTTACACCGGCATCGACCCGAACGGTCGGCCGAAGTCGAAGCCGGATGAAGAGGGTCAGGGGACCGGGACCGCGTTCGTCGTGCATCCCGACGGCTACTTGATGACGTGTCAGCACGTCGTGGAAGGGGCCAGCAAGATTGAGGTCGCGATCGGCGGGAAGACTTACGAAGCGACGGTCCTCGACGCGGACGAAGTGCGTGACATCGCGTTGATCCGGATCACGGCGACCGGTCTGCCGACGTTGCCGCTGGCCAATTCGGAGGCCGTGGAGTTGGGAGAAGAAGTCCGCGCGATTGGCTTCCCGCTGTCGAGTATTCTCGGCGACAACGTGAAGCAGACACGCGGCACGATCTCGGGGATCAACCACGATGAGGGACAGAAAGTTTTGCAGATCGATGCGGGGATCAATCCTGGCAATAGCGGCGGCCCGCTGGTCAATGAGCGAGGTGAAGTGGTCGGCGTGAACTTCGCGAAGCTGGTGGCCGATGTCGCGACGAGCGTTGGCTTCGCGGTGCCGATCGACGATGCCAAGCCGATGCTCACGACACACGGCGTGAAGTTCAAAGCGGGAGCCGGTGGCCCGAAGCTCGATGGTCCCGCGCTGGTCAAGCAAGTCGCGGCGGCCACCGCGCTGGTGACGGTCACGCTGGGGGGCGGAACCGTCGGCAAGGGGACTCACATCGCGCTGCGTTGCGACGGGAATCTCACGCCGCAGATGAAGTCGCGCGCGGGACACTTCATCGATCCGAACGCGCATTTGTCAGTCGCCCGACGTGGGATGTACTCGTCGATCCGGGGTCTCGGTGCGGACGTGGACGAAGTCGAGACCGATCAACTCGGGCGCATCTACGATTTGCGCGGCTCGCACTCGCTGCCGAGCTTTCTCGGACGCGCCGCGCGGTTGATCGTCGAGCATCTGCCATCGGGACGACAGAAGTCGTGGTCGCTGTCGCAGCCCGTCACGCTGGTGTTTCAGGAAGAGGGCGGTTCGGCAGGAGGCTCTCCGTTCGGGCCGAGGTTTGGTCCGCGCTTCCGTCCTCCGGGCTTTCCCGGTTTTCCCGGAAGTCCGTTTGTTGAACCGAAGACGACGCAATTCAGCGGCATGTTGAAGATCGGGTACACGCTGGGAGATCAGGTTGGAAAGTTTCAAACGATCAAGAAATCGTTCCACTTGAAAACGCGCGAGTCGATCGGCGCGGGACCGCGCGTACTGGTCGAAGGTGACGGCACGTTTTCGATCAACACTGAGACCGGCTTGCCGCACGATCTGGAATTCTCCGCGAAGCTGACCGAGAACGAAGCGAACTCGTCGAAGCGGACGCCGATGAAGGTCTCGTACAAGTTGATGGAGACGCTCGACCCGCAGGAGCTTGCCAAGCGGGGTGCTCAACCGGCGGCGGTCGGTGGCTTCCAACCGGCGCAACCGGGGATCAACAAGCCCGCTGCGGCTGAGGCTCCCGGTGAAGAGGTCGTCGCCGACTCGAAGTTGGAGGTCGGTCAAAAGCTGCTGGCCGAATGGGCCAGCAAGTGGCACCCCGTGAAGGTGCTCGCCGTGAATCCCGATGGCCGGGTCAAGATCCACTGGGAAGGTTGGTCCAACAGCTTTGACGAAGATGTCCATCGCGCGAAGCTGCGGTTTCCGATGAAGCCGTGATCGGACTTCGATCGTTTCACCATCCGTCGAAAAACGTAGGGTAAGTGACTCGCTTGCCCGTAAATGCAGATCAAAAGCGGGCAAGCCAGAGGCTTACCCTACGTTTTCAAACAGCCGTTCACGCGGCGCGATGGTTCGCGGTGCGGTTTTCGAGGCGTGATTGGATCAGGCAGCCTCGGGCGATCGAGTACACGGCGTCGTCCGCGATTTGAAGTGAGCCGACTTTCATCGGCCATTCCAAGCTGGTCCAGACTTGGATCAGCAGGTCGAGGAACCCCGCTTCGGCGGTCGGCCTGCCCGTGCAGACAATGTGCGTCGGCTGTGACATCCAGCGAGACACGTCGCGCCGTTCGAGTTCGTCGCGGGTGGCGGTGAGCGTCTCCGTCAACGCGCGCACCAAGAGGTGATCGCGGGCGGCGGTTCTGTTCGGATTGGACTCCGCTCCCTCGGACGCTGGATTCGTGTCGCTGCGTTCCAACGATTGATCGACGAGGTATTCGTCGAAGTAGAAGTTCGCCAACTCGCGTCCACAGTGAACGACACCGACCTGGCAGGAACCGGCTCCGAAACTGATGCCAATCCCCGAGAAGGATGCGGCCGACAGTTCGGCGAGGACTACCGCCAATCCCGCCGTCATCAACTTCGGTTCGTAACCGCGCAGTGCGACCAACTGTTGAAAGAATCGCACGTCGTAGGGGAGATTGTGGCGGGAAATGTCGTGGCCACCGGGAACAGTGAGGCAACAGACATCGCCGATTTGCTCGGCCGGAGGCAGCACGGCATCGACCATCAACGCCAAGATTTGTCGGGCCACCGGGTCCGATTGCGGGACGCGACCATCCGGGAGCAACGAGATCACGGGCAGATTGAGAATGTCGGCCCATTCGATCGCGGGTTGGCCGAATAACACGAGATCGTTGCCGCAGGTGGCGAAGCGAACTCCGGACTGCTCCAACAGGCGACGATGGCTGGCGGTGTCGGCCAGCACGATATAGACGGCCCCGCATTGGCGGCCGACGAGTTCCGTCCCCGTGCTGCGAATCGAACGAAACAGAGTGGTCCCCAAATCCAGTCCAATGCTCACGATGGTCGGTCTCCTTGCAACTGCCGCAGCGCGTCCGCCAGTGGTGTGGACTGATTGGAGGCGGGGGCGTCAGGCATCGCGGCACTGGCGGACTCACCCACCGCGACCGTCTTCGCGCCGCTGCGGCGGCGTCCGAAGTGCGGCCCCGAGAGCCGAGTCTCAGTGGCGGGATGCGTATCCAATTCCAGTTGTTCGACGGTGGACTCGAATTGTTCGGAGGTCTCGAACCGATCGGTTCGGGTCTCCGCTTTGTTGTTGCTCGTGGCGAAGTGAGGCCCGGAACCGAGGACGTTCTCGGCGGCTCGGTCAACACGGTAGATCGGTCGCGGTGCAAGGCGACCTTGCAGATTGATCCCCACGGGAAAGTTCGCGGCTTCTTCACGCAGTGGCAGCGTGTTCTTGATGAGTTGATCGAGATCGCTCATGCCGGCCGACAGTGTTGTCGCGAGTGGACTCTGCGAGGGTGCGGGTGCGATGCTCGAACGATCTGGCTCTGGGTTCGCGCTCTCCCGCTCAGGCGTTCGCGCGGCGACCGAGTTGGCGGCGGCGAGTGCTCGTTCGATCGGAGTTTGTTGCAGACGCTGTGACCCTGAGGGAGTGGACGACGAGTGGTCTGTCAGCCCCTGTTTTTCAAAGTGTTTGCGGGCCACCAACGCCGCGCCGATCAAGGCCGAAACACCGGCCAAGATGCCGAACATCTGTCCCGTTGAAAACGGTGTCGCGCCGCTCTCGTTCGCCGCGAGATCGGAACCCGACAAACGGACGGAGTCCTTGGAACCGGACAGCGTTTCGAGAGCGGCGCGCGAATTCGGGAGCGACGGTGCGGAATCCCACTGGCCCGCACCTCGATCTGCTTGCTGAGGTCGCGCTTCTTCCGGTGGTGGGGCATTCGGCTCCGGCTCGATCGGCCCGCGACTCGACGAACTCCGCATCGGTGCTGATCCCGCGAACGGAAGCGTCGCCACGCGCGGTCGATTCGACACGATCGGTGTCTCTGAGAATGGCATCTGCGATGGCTGTGCCTCCACGCGCGGCGGCTGTGCCTCAGGATGCGAAGGCGGCGTCTCGCGTCTCAACGCGGGCGACGGTAAGGAAGGCGGATCGGGGTTGAACGCGGGGACATTCAACGCTGGCGTTTGCGCTTGCAGTGCCGGTGCCGGTTCGCTGAAGGGTGCCGGTTCGCTGTAGGGAGCCGGTTCGCTGTAGGGAGCCGGTGAGGAAGCCGCTGATTGTCCAGGAGCGATCATCATCGGAGCCAGTTGTCCAACACTGCGCAGCTCGGCGGATTGCCCCAGCGCACCGCCGATCAGCGACGGGAACGCCCCCGCCGCGATCTCCGAGTCATACGGCTTGGGCAGAGTGGCGGGCAGTTTGTTGCGGTTCACCGATCCCTTCCGAAAGACCAGCACGGTCCCATCGGTCAGTCTCGGCGAGGCAGTCGCGAGTTGTGTCACGTTGGAGTTTCGATCCGGGCCGAGCACCTGCACCGAGCCTGCCAACTCCACCGGTTGACCGAGCATCTGCACGATGTGGTCGAGTTGCGCTTCCTCGTTCCGCAGCTTCACGACCACGGGGCGGTCGAGCACATTCAAGTACGCGACCTGAACTCCCTGCGAGTCGCCCGTTTGGGCTGCCAGCCGACGAATACCGTTTGCGGGATTGCCGGCGTTCATCACCTTGCTGGTCCCCAGCGTCGCTCGCTTTGACTCCACGATCAGAACATCACCCGGCATCAGTGGGGTGTCGGATTGAGGCGACAGGAACAGAGTCTGATTGACACGCTCATGGCGGATGAGGCGGATCGCCATCGACGCCTCTTCCGTGACACCGCCCGCCCGTCGCACCAGCGACTGCACCGAGAGCGATCGCGTTTCGAGGCAGTACGCTCCCGGTGTGGCGATCTCACCGAGAATGGCCACGCAGTTCTCTTGTGTCGTTTCCGCCGCTCGCCAAGTGATGGTTTTGGAGTTCGACAGCGGCCTGGAATTGGACCGAGGCCCCTGAGCCAACGCTGTTCCCTCAAGACACACATCTCCGGCGATTACTGCCGCAGTGATCGCGGAGAGCCATCGGCCCGATTGGCGTGAATACGACATGAAACGGCCTCGTATGACAGCGCGTGGAACGGGTGTTTGGAATTCAAACGGTTCGCTCGCGCAGACTTTTCGACACATCCCGTTTCATCGGCAGTCGCAGACCATGCCATCCAGAAAATCCCTCCCCGGCTTTCGGCAATCCATGCACAACCGTGCAACTTGCCAAACGGCAGTGAGAGACCTCACGCGGAAGTGGCTGACACGAACCCGAAGCGAGGAGGCAACACACAACCTCGTTTACACTTCGGGTTGGTGTGTTGCAGCGACAAATGTCTCGCTTGGGGCCGTGCGAGGTACATCGGTAGACGAGTCACTCCGTGACTCGAAGATTCCAGTCACGGAGTGACTCGTCTACTTTGCTTTTGCAGCTCACCGTTGATCGCGGAGCCGCAGAAAGGAGCCGCAGAAATGCCACAAGGCGGGTTGCCCCGCCTTGTTGAATCCGTTCAGTAATTGCCCCGGCCGTTCTCACCGGAGGTCCGGCAAATTACACACCCATCTTCCGTCGCTTGGCCTTGCGGGCCTTCGAGCTGGCGGGGCGCTTACCGTGATTGGCTTTGTTGACTTTGCGTGTGTTCTTGGCCATGACGAAATCATCTCCACTTTCATGCGAACCGCCCCACGAGCCGGGGGCGAAGGGGCGAGAGAATAGCAGCCGACCTTGCGGCTGAGAAGCGCCACCTTCGGCTCACCGAGAAACTTGGCGAGAAATCGGCTTTCCGCTGGAACGGCCGATTCGGATCATTGCCGGTTGCTGCCAGGCTACAGCCCGGTGAGAATCTGCCGCCAACTTGTGGAAGCCGGGGTCAGGTGGTTCAAAGTTCATTTTTCGCCGCGAAAAATGAACTTTGA